>JAFGER010000022.1 GCA_016931495.1 Chlorobiaceae bacterium
CTCGAAATGCTCCTTGAGACGCTCCGCCAGATGCGTGTCATCAGCCTCGAAGATGGAAAATGGTCATTGACTCCGTTTGCCGAGTTCATGTTCTCGCCCAACCCGAAAGAGCCGAACCTGCACCAGCTGCCGGTGGCCCGGGCTATGGCGTTCCTCGCCGACGACTTCTACATGGGTCTGGCCGACGCGGTCAGGGGCCAGAAAAACTTCAAGGGACAGGTTCCCTATCCGCCGGTCACGCGCGAAGACAACCTCTACTTCGAGGAGATTCACCGCAGCAACGCGCTCTTCGCCATCCAGCTCCTCGTCGAAGAGGCCAAGCTTGGCGGCGTCAGGAAGATGATCGACGTCGGCGGCGGTATCGGCGACATCTCGGCGGCCCTCGTCAAGCACTTCCCGGAACTCGACTCCACCATCCTGAACCTGCCGGGCGCCATCGACCTGGTGAACGAAAACGCCGCCGGGAAAGGCGTGGCCGACCGTCTTCGCGGTGCTGCGGTCGATATTTACAAGGATGCCTATCCGGAAGCCGAAGCGGTCATGTTCTGCCGCATCCTCTACTCGGCAAACGAGCAGCTCACCGAGATCATGTGCAAAAAAGCGATGGACGCCCTGCCGTCCGGCGGCCGTCTGCTGATTCTCGACATGGTGATCGACGATCCTGAAAATCCGAACTTCGACTACCTGAGCCACTACATCCTCGGTGCAGGCATGCCCTTCTCGGTGCTCGGCTTCAAGGAGCAGTCACGCTACCAGCAGATCCTTGAAAAGCTCGGCTACAACGACGTGACGATGGTGCGCAAATACGACCACCTGCTCGTTCAGGCGGTAAAGCCGTAAGCGAGCGCTGAACTCATAAATGCGAAACGGCTGCCCGGAAAAGGCAGCCGTTTTTGCATTTTGGCGATCGGACAGATCAGTCGGATCAGACCGATCTGTCCGATCATTTACAAATCACTCGACGGGGCAATTGCTCTTTCGCCCGTACAGCTCGTGCGCCTGGCGGAGAATCTCTTCGCGGAAGTCGGGGTGGGCGATGGTGGCCATCGCTTCGGCTCGCTGGCGGAGATTTTTGCCGTGCAGGTTGACGATGCCGTATTCGGTGACGACATACTGCACGTGCGCCCTGGTGGTCACCACGCCCGCGCCGGGCTTGAGCTGCGGCACGATGCGCGACTCGCCCTTGCGGGTGGTGGCCGGCAAGGCGATGATGGGCTTGCCGCCGGGCGAAAGCGCCGCGCCGCGGATGAAGTCCATCTGGCCGCCGACGCCTGAAAAGTGGCGGTGGCCGATGGAGTCGGCGCACACCTGGCCGGTCATGTCGATCTCGATGGCGCTGTTGATGGCGGTCACCTTCGGGTTCTTGCGAATCTCCTTGGTGTCGTTCACATAGTCCGAACCGAACATCTCGACCAGCGGGTTGTCATCGACGAAATCGTAGAGTTTGCGGCTGCCGATGAGGAAGCTCGCCACGATGATTTCGTTGTGCGTCCGCTTGTGGCGACCGGTAATCACCCCCTTTTCGACCAGATCGACCACGCCGTCCGAAAACATCTCCGAGTGGATGCCGAGATCCTTGTGGTTCGCCAGAGCGGCGAGCGTGGCGTCGGGAATCGCGCCGATGCCCATCTGCAGCGTCGCGCCGTCCTCCACAATCGAGGCGATGTGCTGGCCGATCCGGCACTCGACGTCCGTCAGCTCGTGCGGCGGAATCTCTGGCAGCGGGTCGTCCGACTCGACCAGCGAGTGAATCTTGCTGACATGCAGCAGCCCCTCGCCGTGCGTGCGCGGCATGTTGGGGTTGATCTGCGCAATCACGTGCCTCGCCGTGTGCACGGCGGCCCTGGCCGCATCGACCGACACGCCGAGCGAGCAATAGCCGTGCCGGTCGGGCATCGAGACGTGCACCAGCGCCACGTCGAGCGGCATGACGTTGTTGTAGAAAAGCGCGGGCACGTCGCTCAGAAAAATCGGAATGGCGTCGGCGTAGCCGCACTGCACCGCCGAGCGGACGTTGCGGCCCACGAAAAAGGCGTTGAGCCTGAAGCTTTGCTGGTACTCGGGCCTGACGTAGGGCGCGTCGCCTTCGGTGTGCAGGCTGACGAGCTCCACGTCACGAAGCTGGCCGGCGCGGCCGACCATTGCCTCGACCAGCCGTTGCGGCGTGGCGGCTGCGGTATGAATGAACACCCTGTCGCCCGACTTGATGGCCATGACGGCATCTTCGGCCGATATTGTCCGGTAAGACATGAAAACTCCTTTTTGAACTGGTTGCGGGCGTTCGCCTCTGGCAGCCCGAAAGCGGCGACCGGAAACGCGCGAAACCCGATGAATGGTTTCAATGAACGGCTGATTCCCGAAACGAATCAGAAAACAATGGTTACAGGGTGGGGCCGGGAAAAGCGGCCTCGCCCTTTTCCCGGCTTGCCTTACGGCAAGGGAGAGTTGTTTTTCCTGCGGAGGTAGGCCGGGGTGTCGGTCGAGCCTTTCCTGATCTGCTCGTTCTCACCGGCTTCGGACGTAAACGGGTTCTGCCCGCCCGCCGGTTCACCGGTGCGGCCAATGTCGAACGGCTCCTTGATAGAGCGGCTGCGGCGGATATAGGCCGGAATCCTCATGTCTTCCTTTACCGGCTCGGGGGCCATCACGCCCGGATGCGTCGGGCGGCCTCCAAAGCTCTGCGCCGGCGGCGGTTTGGGCGAAGAGGAGTCTTTCCGTCCGGACGGTGAAGGCGCTTGCTGCTCAAATCCCGGCTCCACTCTTTTGAAGCCGGTGACGATCACCGTCACGCGAATTTCTCCACCGACCTGCGGCTCATCGACGTAACCGTTGATGATCTTGGCCTCGCTGCCGACCTGCTCCTCGATGTAGTTCATGGCATCGGCAATGTCGCGCATGGTGACGTCGCCGGTGATGTTCACCAGCACGCCCTTGGCGCCGCGCATCGCGACCCCCTCCATAAGCGGGCTGGTGACGGCGTCGGAGGCCGCCTTCAGCGCCCGCCGTTCACCGGCGGCAGCCGCCGAACCCATGACCGCGTCGCCCGCGCCCTGCATGATGCTCCGGACATCGGCGAAATCGACGTTGACATGCCCGTGATGGGTGATGATGTCGGCAATGCCCTTGACCGCACGGAACAGCACGTCGTTGGCCATGTTGTAAGCCTCGGTGGCGCTGACGCCCTCGTCGGCGATGCTCAGGATTTTCTCGTTCTCGACAATGATGAGCGTGTCGATATACTTGCGCAGTTCGGTAATCCCGCTGTCGGCGATGCGCGCCTTGATCTGCCCCTCGAAGCTGAAAGGCCGGGTAACGACGCCGATGGTGAGAATGCCCATGTTGCGGGCGATTGACGCGACGATCGGCGCCGCACCGGTGCCGGTGCCCTTGCCCATGCCTGCGGCGATGAACACCAGATCCGCCCCGCGCAGTTGGGTGGCGATCAGCTCGCGGTCATCTTCGGCGGCAAGACGCCCCTTGCCGGGATCGGCTCCCGCGCCGAGACCGTTGGTCGCCTTCTTGCCGATCTGTACCCGCACCGGCGCTTTCGAGTTCAGCAGCGCCTGGCGGTCGGTATTGAAGACAACAAATTCGGTGCCGCTGATCTTCCTGTCGATCATGTTGTTGACCGCGTTGCCGCCGCAACCGCCGACACCAACGATCTTGATATTGACTCCGCTGCCCTGATCGGCGTCGAACAGGCCCGGATCGAGTTCAAATGCCATGCTAACCTATCCCTTGTTTATCCATTCATTCCCAAGGAGTTCGAACTCCTCTCGTACTACGTGTATACTTCTGGTTCTGCACCCCGGCGTGCGCCTGAACCGCTTATGACCAATGCAACAACCTTATAACTGATCCCAGAATTTCTTCAGCCGGTCCACGAACTTGCTGCCCGCGGGCTGTTGCTGCTCCTGAGCTTGCTCACCTCCCGAACTCGCAGGCTCGGGTTGTTGAGACGCGGGTGGTGCCGTTCGCGGCGGCGGTGGCGGTGGCGGCGCCGACGACGGCTCGGCCATACCGTAATCCTGATACAGATTGTTTTCCAGCGAATGGGCCACAAGCCCCATGACGGTTGCGTACATCGGGTTGTTGACCGCGTCCTTGATGCCGCCCGACACCCCTTCGGGATAGCCGGTGCGCACATCGAGGCCAAGGATGTCCCTGGCCAGTTCAAGGGTGCCCGGCAGGAGCGCGCCGCCTCCGGTGATGATCGCCCCGGCGTTCAGATAGTCGGAATATCCCGAACGCTTGATGATGTCGCGCGCCAGCTCGAAAATCTCCATCATGCGCGCCTCGATGATTACCGTCAGCGAGCTTTTCGGGAACGACTTGCGGGGCCGCCCCTCGATGCCGTCGATCATGATCTCCTCGTCATCTTCCAGCATCTTCGAGTAGGCGCAGCCGTAGCGGATCTTGAGCTCTTCGGCAACATCGTTGAGCGCCTTGACGCCATAGGCCACATCGTGCGTCACGTCGTTGGCCGCCACCTTGATCACCTCGGAGTAGCGGATCGCGCCGTCGATGTAGATGGCCACCTCGGTCGTGCCGCCGCCGATGTCGATCACCACCGTGCCGCTTTTCTTCTCGCTCTCCTTCATGACCGCAAGCCCGGAGGCGACCGGCTCGAAGGTCATGGCGTTGACCTCAAGGCCCGCTTTTTCGATGCACTGCTTGATGTTGCGGATCTTGGTGCGCAGCCCCACGACGATGTAGGCGCTGCCGCGCATGGTGGTTCCCGCCATGCCGATGGGATCGAGCACGCCATCCTGGTCATCGACGATGAACTCCTGCGGAATGACGTGGATAATCTCGTGGTCGATGTCGAGATAGCGGATGTTGGTCTTGGCCTTTTCGAGGAAACGCCGCACGTCCGACTCGTTGACGATGCCCGACTGGTTGACGCTGATTTCGGAATTGCTGTAGATGCAGTGGACATGCGCGCCGGAGATGCCGACATTCACGCCCTTGATTTTGATGGAGGACTCGCGTTCGGCGTCGGCTACCGCCTTGCTGATGGCATCGACCGTCTTGTTGATGTTGACCACCGTGGCCCGCTGCAATCCCTCGGAGTTGGCGCGCCCCTTGCCAAGCACGTTGAGTTTGCCGAGATCATCCTTTTCGGCGACAACAACGCAAACCTTGGTTGTACCTATATCGAGACCGATCACAATATTGCTCTTCACCATGAGGAGATCTGTATTCAATGAGATTCATCGGTTTGAAGGGAGTCCTCCGGGGATGCGGGAAGAACCCCGGAAGGTGCAGTTTCCACCTCGGCTTCCGGCTGACGTGCAAAGACCCTGTCCCGGAAACGGAGATCGACAGATTCATAAGAATCAATACCTTTTTTCACCAGTACCTTCTGCCAGAATATCTCGAATTTTTTCAATTTTTCCTTGAAATCACCGTCATTGCCGACAATAAACCGGATGGGCGAACCGGCTACGGAAAACCAGCTCAGGTTGTTCGGGACAAGATGAATTTCCGAGAGCATCAGCCCGGCATGAGACGCCGTGGCGAAGGCGTCGAGCAGGGCGAACAGCAGCTCCCTGTCGGAGTCATTCAGCCGCCTGACCCCGTCACCGGGATTCCTTGTGAGCCGCCGGACGCCCGAAACCTTCACCAGCCGGTGAAACCGGCCCGAAACCCCCTCGTCAGGCAGCACAGCTCCCTCGGTGTCGATAATCCTCCGGCGCTCGCCCTCCACAAGCAGCGCGGCGGGCTTGCGCTCTTCGATGACCACCCGCAGAATGCCGTTGAGCTCCTTGCTGACCGTCATGCTCCGGATATAGGGCTCCGGGGCGAGCGCCCGGCGCACATCGTCGATCCGCACCTCTTCGAGCGGCAGCTCCCGGAAGCGGGCGAGCCGTTTGTCGAGCGCGGCAACCGGAATCAGGCTTGCCCCGCTGACCACCACCCGTTCGACCCTGACCCCGCGCTTCCACTGCGTCGCATACCAGGAGAGCGCCGCCACGGCCATGAGCAGCAGCATCGTCAGCGTCGCGATGACCGGCGCGGAACCGAACAGGCGGCGCAGCTTGCCGCCCCGCGGTGCGAGCGGCTCGCCGGAGGCTTCAGGCTCCTGCGACGTATCGCTCAGCGGCTCCTCCTGCCAGCTGTCACGATCCTGCGGATCCATCGCTGCCAGCTCCGGTTGCGGTTCCGGCCCCGGCGCATAAAGCCGCAAATCGTGTAGCCAGATGGGTGATGTCGCCCGCGCCCATGAAAAGCATCAGCGTATCGGAACCGGCCTCCTGCCGGAGCGCCGTGATCAGCGCTTCGCTGTCCGGCTCGAAGGTCACCTCCCGGGATCCGGCCTTGCGCGCCGCCTCGGCCACCAGCTCACCGGTGACGCCGGGATAATCCCCAGCCTTCTCTCGCGAAGGGTAAATGCCCGCCACGTAAATCGCATCCGCCTGCGAGAGCGCCCAGCCGAATTCGACGGCGAACTCCGAGGTGCGGGAGTAGAGATGCGGCTGGAACACCGCCACGACGCGATGCCCTTTCCAGCTCGCCCTGGCCGCCTTGACGGTGGCCTTGACTTCGGAGGGGTGATGGGCGTAATCGTCGATAACGAGCAGGCCGTCCGCGCCCCTGAACTTCGTCTGGAAACGGCGGCGCATGCCGGTGTAAGCGCCCAGACCTGCGATGATCTGCTCCGGCGGCAGGCCGAGCTCAAGGCCGGTCGCAAAGGCGGCCAGCGAGTTGAGCACGTTGTGCCGCCCCGGAACGGCGAGCCGCACGCCGGAGTATCGCTCACCGAACGCCTCGACGGTGAACGTGCTGCCGCCTTCGCAGGGTTCGATCTCCGAAGCCATGACGTCGGCATGCTCCTCGATGCCGAAGGTGGTGTAACGGCGGTTCAGGCGCGGAATCAGGCTCCGGATTTCAAGCCAGTCCACGCAGCAGATCACCCGGCCGTAAAACGGCACCTTGTTGGCGAACTGTGCGAAGCTGTCGCGCAGGTTGTCCATCGTGCCGTAGGTGTCCATGTGCTCCGATTCGAGACTGTTGACCACGGCGATGGTGGGCGTGAGCTTCAGGAAGGCGCGGTCGTACTCGTCGGCCTCGATCACCATGTGCCGCCCCTCGCCGACCACGGTGCTGCCCTTCAGGTAGTCCGAAACGCCGCCGATCATCACGGTGGGCGACTGCCTGGCTTCAAGCAGCATGGTGGCGATCATGGCCGTGGTGGTGGTCTTGCCGTGAGTGCCGGAGACGCAGATGCCGATCTTGTAGCGCATCAGCTCGCCAAGCATCTCGTCACGCTTGATGACCGGAATGCCAAGCTTTTCGGCGGCCTGAATCTCCACGTTGCTGCCGGGACGCACCGCCGAGGAGTAAACCACCACGTCGCTCGCGCCGACGTGCCCGGCCTCGTGGCCCTGCCAGACCACCGCGCCAAGCTCGCGAAGCTTGTCGATCACCTCGCCCGACGCCAGGTCGGAGCCGCTGACCGAAAAGCCCGATTTCAGGAGCAGTTCGGCGATAGCGCTCATGCCCGCGCCGCCGATGCCCACGATATGCACATTCCTCGTCCTGCCAAGTTCCATTTCAGCTCACTCCTTACCGTTTTGATAGCGCAATAATTCTTGCCGCCAGTTCGGCGGCGGCTCCCGGATGCCCCTCGCTTCTCGACGCCCGGCCCATCGTTTCGAGCCGCTCGCGGTCACCGACGAGATCGAGAATCGCCTCAAGCGACGCATCGTCGGCGAGCCGGTCGTCCTCGATCATGAGCGCCGCTCCGGCCTTGACCAGCGCGCGCGCGTTGTGGCGCTGGTGATCGGCGGCGGCGTAAGGGTAGGGCGCGAGCACCGACGGTATGCCGAGGTTGGTCAGCTCGGCCAGGCTCGACGCGCCCGCCCGGCAGAGCACCAGGTCGGCAGCCCCGTACGCCTTGCCCATCTCCTGAATGTAGGGGCCGATCCAGCGCGTGGCGCATGGGGCGACTTCGGCCTGCACCCGCTCCGCGTCAAGCGAGCCGGTCTGCCAGATGAGGTTGACCTTGCCCTCCAGACGCCCGCAGAAGCGCAGCATGGCGTTGTTGATCGCCCGCGCCCCGCGGCTTCCGCCGAACACCAGCAGCACAGGCAACCCGCTTTGCAAGCCGAAAAAGTCGAGGCAGGCCTGACGCGGCTCGGCGGGAAAGTCGCGCGCCGGATTGCCCGTCACGAACACCTTCTTGCTGCCGCCGAAAAACTTGCGGCTCCCGGCGAACGACAGATGCACCTCAGACGCCATGCGGGCCAGCAGCCGCGTGGTCACGCCCGGAAAGGCGTTCTGCTCCTGAATGAGCGTCTTGCGTCCCGAAAGCTGTGCGGCGAGCAGCAAGGGGGCGCTCACGTAGCCGCCCGTGCCGACCACCACGTCGGGCTTCTCCTGGCGGATGATCGCCATTGCCTGGGCAAGCGACGACGCGAAGTCCTTCAGCACGCCCGCGTTGGCCGCAAGTTCGCGCACCGAGCGCCCGCGCTTCAGCCCCCTGACGGGCAACAGGTGCAGCGGATAGCCGAGACGCGGCACCTCGGTAGCCTCGATGCCCGCCGGAGTGCCCGCGAAGGAGATTTCGACGCCGGGCACGCGCCGCTTCAGCTCGGTAGCCATCGCCACGCCGGGGTAGAGATGGCCGCCGGTTCCGCCGCCGGCAAACAGCACCTTCACGATGCACCTCCTT
This sequence comes from Chlorobiaceae bacterium, assembly GCA_016931495.1. GTDB lineage: Bacteria > Bacteroidota > Chlorobiia > Chlorobiales > Chlorobiaceae > Chlorobaculum. The sequence continues at coordinate 8,678 of JAFGER010000022.1, forward strand.
TTGAATCGAGTAGCGCCTCGGCCCGCTGCACGATCTCGGCCTTTTTCCGGTAGCGCGAAATGCTCACCAGCATCCCGATGCCGAGTGAATTGAACAGCAGCGCCGTGCCTCCGTAGCTGATGAACGGCAACGCCACGCCGGTGGTCGGCAGCAGGTGACAGGCCACGGCGATATTGATGAAAGCGAACAGCACGATGGCAAACGTGACGCCCGTAGCCACGTAGCGGCCGTACAGATCGGGAGCGTGCTTGGCAATGATGATGCCGCAGGCAAACAGCCCGGCAAACAGCAGGAGCACCACCAGCGCGCCGATAAAACCGTACTCCTCGCCGATAATCACGAACACGAAATCGTTGTAGGAGAGCGGCAGGTACAGCTCGCGCTGCTTGCTGGCCCCGATGCCGAGTCCGAAAAGGCCGCCGTTGCCCAGGCCAATCAGCGCCTGCCGCACCTGGTAGCTCAGCTCGTTTTCGCCTCCGCTGAACGCCAGCAGTCGCGCCACGCGGTACGGCGCGGCGATCGCGAAAGCTGCGGCGATGGGAATCAGCGGCAACGCGGTCACCAGCAGATACTTGATCCTGACGCCGCCGATGAACATCAGCATGAAGCCGATGAACGCAATCAGCGAAGAGGTGCTGAAGTTGGGTTCGAGCGCCACCAGAATGACCACGGTCATCAGGAGAATCAGCATCGGATAATAGCCGGTGTGCAGATCCTTGATGCGGGTTCGCTTGTCGGCGATCAGCCGCGAGAAGTGCAGGATGATGGCATACTTGGCAAGGTCGGAGGCCTGGAACTTCAGCGGGCCGAAACCGAGCCACCGCGCCGCGCCGTGAATGACGCCGACCAGCTTGAGCAGAAGCAGCATGCCCAGCGCGCCGATGCTGAGGAACAGCAAAAGCTTGCTGACCTTCATGAAGATATGGTAGTCGATGTGGCCGACCGCGAAGATCACGACAAGCCCCAGCACGGCGAAGGTAAGCTGGCGCCAGAGAAAATACTGCGGATCGGCGAACTTCTTTTCAGCCCAGCCAGCGCCGCTGCTATAGACCACGACGATGCCGATGCACATCAGCAGCACCACGATAAAGAGCAGCAGCTTGCCCGCCACGGTTTCCCATCGGCCCGACTGCCCCGGCAGCAGCTCCATCGCCTCGACAGGCGCGTCATCGATGCCGAAATCGAACTTCATGTCAACTCCTGAACCAGTTGCTTGAACTGCCGTCCGCGATCCTCGAAATCGGTGAACATGTCGAAGCTCGAACAGGCGGGAGAAAAGAGCACGCTCGCGCCGGGCCGGGCCGACTGGCGGGCAAGCTCGACCGCCTCACGAAGCGACTCGGCCTCGATGACCGGCACAACGCCCCGGAAGGCATCGGCAATTTTCCGGCGCGATTCGCCGATCGCCACGATGCTGGCGACCTTCTCGCTGACCAGCGCTTCGATGGAGCCGTAGTCGTTGCCCTTGTCGCGTCCGCCCGCGATAAGCACCATGCCCGCCGGAACGGTCTGGAGCGCCTGCCGCAGGGCGTTGATGTTGGTGGCTTTGGAGTCGTTGATCCAGTCAACGCCGTCAACCGATCCGGCGAGCTCCTGCCGGTGCTCGACGCCGCCGAACGCGGCGAGGCTCCGGCGCGTGGCGTCGGGCGAAACGCCAGCCGCAAAGGCCGCGGCCACCGACGCAAGCACGTTGTAGAGATTGTGCTCGCCACGGAAGGCCGGCTTCATGATCTCATCGACCCGCATGAACCGCTCCGTCCGGCCCGCCGTCCGGATGACGACCGAGCCATCGGCAACCGAAACGAAATCCTCCGCTCCCGCTTCGAGCAATTCCGGCTTCAAGCCGAAACAGATCACCCTGAAGGGCCACGGCCCGTCGCCCTCGAAATGGGCGCGCAGCATCGGATCGTCGTGGTTGTAGATCACCGTGTCGCCCGCCCCTTGCGAGGCGTGGATGCGGAACTTGGCTTGCGCGTAGGCGTTGATGTCGCCGCCGTAGCGATCCATGTGGTCGGGCGTGATGTTGGTCAAGACGGCGATGTTCGGGCGGAACGAGCTGCACCCTTCGAGCTGGTAGCTGCTCAGCTCCAGCACGGCGATGTCTTCCGGGGCCATCTCCGTGACCTCCGACGAAAAAGGCGTGCCGATGTTGCCCACGCTGAAGGCGCGATAGCCGCGCCCGAGGCCATCCTCACGGCAGATGCTGTGGATGAGCGTGGCCGTGGTGGTCTTGCCGTCCGTGCCGGTGATGCCGATGACGCGCGCCCGGCAGAACCACGACGCCAGCTCGATTTCGCTGACCACGGGAATGCCTCGCGCCTCCATCTCGCCGATGACCGGCACGGTGCGCGGAATGCCGGGGCTCACCACGCAAAGCCGCGCGTCGAACACACGCTCCGAGTGGCCGCCCTCTTCGAACGGCACGCCGAGCTGGCGCAAGCGCTCCGCGGCCACGGCGCTGATTGCGCCCGACTCGCTCACCAGCGGTCGCGCTCCCGCCGATGCCAGCAGCCCAGCCGCAGCCAGACCGCTCTTTCCGGCGCCGAGCACCGTCGCCGCAACTCCTTTCAACGCTTCCGGTTTCACGTTATCTCAGTTTCAGGGTCATGAGGCTTGTCAGGAACAGCAGAATGGAGATGATCCAGAACCTGATGACGATCTTCTGCTCCGGCCACCCCTTGAGCTGGAAGTGGTGATGCAGGGGAGCCATCAGAAAAATGCGCTTGCCTTCGCCGGTGCGCCATTTGGTGATTTTGAACCACGCCACCTGCATGGAAACCGACAGGGTTTCGAGGAAAAAGATACCGGCCAGCACCGGCAGAAGCAGCTCCTGCTTGATCATGAGCGCGATCACCGCGATGGCGCTGCCGAGCGCAAGCGATCCGGTATCGCCCATGAACACCTCCGCCGGGTTGGAGTTGAACCACAGGAAACCGACGCACGCCATGACGATAGCCATGCTGACCACGGCAATTTCGCCAGCTCCGGAGATGAAGGGAATGCTGAGATAGCCAGCATAGACGGCATTACCGGCAAGGTAGGCGAAGACGCCGAGCGCCATCGTCACGATCGCCGCGTTGCCCGCCGCCAGCCCGTCGAGCCCGTCGGTCAGGTTCACTGCGTTGGAGACCGCTGTGATGATGAAGATCACCACCGGAATATAGAAAATGCCGTAATCGACCGACAACTGCTTGACAAATGGCACGCTTGTTTTTGAAAGCAGCACCGAAAAGCCCGGATCGAACCAGGTGTAGAGGCCGATGACCAGACCGAGGGTGACCTGGCCGACCAGCTTGTACTTGCCGGCAAGCCCGCCCTTGATCTTCAGCACCACCTTGCGGTAGTCGTCGATGAAGCCGATCAGCCCCATCCAGAGGACGGCCAGCATGATCAGCCAGACATGCGGATCGTCGATCTTGGCCCAGAGCAGCGCCGAAATTTCAATGGCCAGAATGATCAGCAGACCGCCCATCGTGGGCACATCCTTTTTCTTGCGATGCTCCGCCGGAGCCTCCTCCTTGACCGGTTCGAGAAAGCGGGACTTGAGGAAACGGATGAACGCCGGGCCGGCAAACACGGTAATCAGCAGGGCGGTGATGGCCGCCGCGCTTGCCCTGAAGGTGAGGTATTCGATCACCCGCATCCCCGGCGGGTTGAAGAGTTCATTGATATAGCGTAAAAAATAGTAGAGCATGGTTGGTTCAGATCACCCTCTTGACATTATGATTCCATTGTTTTTACCAGCGCCTCGGCGGCCAGTTCGAGCTTCATGCCCCGCGAACCCTTGAAGAGCACCGCGTCGCCCGGCCTGACATAGCTGCCAAGAAAGGCGTTGAGGCCGTCGAGGGTTTCAAAGTGTCCGAGGCAACGCTCCTGCGCGGCCATGCAGCAGAAGCGGGCCAAGGCCCCGCAGGTTACGCAGGCGTCCAGCGGCAGTCGGCGAATATAGCTGCCGATCGATTCATGTTCAAGCGCCGCGTTGCCGCCCAGTTCGAGCATATCGCCAAGCACGGCGATCTTGCGCCCGGAGCACTCCAGAGCGGCAAGCGTGTCGAGCGCCAGACGCACCGAGTCGGGATTGGCGTTGTAGGTGTCGTTGAGCACCACGACGCCACCCGCTTCGAGCAGCTCCATGCGCTTCCAGCCGCTGGCGGGCGTCAGCTCTCCGAGTCCGCGGGCGATTGATTCGGGCGCGAGGCCGAAGTGCGCCCCGACCGCCGCCGCCGCGACGGCGTTGGTCACGTTGTGACGGCCGATAAAATGCATCGCCACCGGCTGGCGGACTCCGGCTTCAGAACAAAGCGTGAACGAAATGCGGCCCACGCGGTCCGCGCCGACCTGTTCGGCCCACCACTGGCGAGGCGCGCCCGGCATCGCGCCGTAGCAGATTTTTCGCGACAGCCCCGCTCCGGCAGCGGCAAGGCGATGGTCGTCGAGATTGACGAACGCCGTGCCGCCGCTGGCTTCGAGGTAGCCGAAAAGCTCCGCTTCAGCTTCGGCCACGCCGTCGAGGGAGCCGAAAAATTCGAGGTGTTCGTGGCCGATGTTGGTCAGAAGCCCATGGGTTGGACGGGCGAGCGAACAGAGGAACGCCATCTCGCCGGGGTGATTGATGCCCAACTCGACCACGGCGATTTCGGTGTCACGGCGCATCTGCAGCAAGGTCAGCGGCACGCCGAGGTGGTTGTTGTAGTTGCCCTGCGTCACGCGGACGTTGAAACCGGTCGAAAGCACCGCGGCGACCATCTCCTTGGTGGTGGTCTTGCCGTTGCTGCCGCCGATACCGATCACCGGAATGTCGAAGCGCTCCCGGTAGGAGGTGGCAAGTTGCTGGAACGCCGCGACCGGATCGTCACACACCAGAAAACGGCGGCCCTCGCCGGTGTGCTCCGCGCCGTGCCGGGCGAACCACTCGCGCGACACCACGGCCCACGACGCGCCGCTGGCGAACACCTCGCCGACGAAACGGTGCCCGTCGGTGCGCTCACCCGGCAGCGCGATGAACACCGCGCCCTCGACCGCCTTGCGCGAATCGATCACCACCACCGGAGCTTCGAGCCGGTAGCCCTCGTGCACATCGGGCGCCACGATGGTTCCCGCCCGGCTGAAATCGCTGAAGATCAGCGCACCCTTCATGGCAACTCCTTTCCTTCCTTTTCAAAATTCGCCCTCCCGAAACAGGCTTCGAGCGTCTCGCGGTCGGAAAAGTGATGCTTCCGGCCAGCGATCTCCTGATACTCCTCATGCCCTTTTCCGGCCACCAGCAGGATGTCGCCCCTGCCGAGCCCCGCGACCGCCTGCCAGATCGCCTCGGCGCGGTCGGCGATGCGCAGGTGGGCGCGCCCCGCCATGCCGGCCTCGACCTCGTCGAGAATCGCTTCGGGCGATTCGTCCCTCGGATTGTCGGAGGTGAGGATGACCCGGTCGGCGAGTTCGGCGGCGATGCGGCCCATCACGGGGCGCTTCTGCCGGTCGCGGTTGCCGCCGCAGCCGAAGACGACCGCGAGCTTCGAGCCTGCGGGCGTGACGGCGCGAAGGGTTTCGAGCGCCTTCTGCAAGGCGTCGGGCGTGTGGGCGTAATCGACCACGCCGCACCGGCTGCGGTCGGCGCTCCAGATTCGCTCCATCCGCCCCGGCACGGCGTCCGCTCCGGCAAGCCCCGAAAGCGCGGTGGCCGGATCGATGCCGAGGCCAAATCCCACCGCAAACGCTTCGAGCATGTTCATCACGTTGTACTCGCCGGGCAGCGGGACTTGCATGACCACTGACTGATCGCCAAAGGTGACTTCGGCCCGGGAGCCCTCGACGCTCATGCCGGAAATCTCCGCCTGGAAGAGTCGCACGGAATCGCAGAGTCGGGATTCGCCGGAAAGCGAGCAGCAGTAGCGGCGCGCTTTCGGCAGCTGTTCCGACATGAACGCCGCCTGCGGATCGTCCGCATTGACGACGCCGAATCCGTCGCTGGTCAGCCGATCGAAGAGCAGGCGCTTTGCCGCCGCGTACTCTTCCATTGTTTCGTGGAAATCGAGGTGCTCCGGCGTGAGGTTGGTGAACACGGCGGCACGGAAACGCAGGCCGTGCACGCGGTCGAGCACAAGCGCGTGCGAGGAGACCTCCATCACCGCCGCCCGGCATCCGGCATCGGCCATCTGCCGGAAGAGCGCGTGCAGTCCGTCCGATTCGGGCGTGGTTCGTTCGAGGGGAATGGCGCGATCGCCGATGCGGCACAAGCCCGTGCCGATGTAGCCGGTGGAAATGCCCGAGGCGTTGAGCATCGAGGCGATGAGCCGCGCCGTGGTGGTCTTGCCGTTCGTGCCGGTCACGGCGATGAGCATGAGCTGCTCAGAGGCATTGCCGTAGAAGATTTTCGACAGCTCGGCCAGCGCCTTGCGGCTTTCGGTGACGTGCAGGTAGCAGACGCCGGAGTGCAGCTCCTCGGGCCAGTCTTCGCAGACCACCGCAGCCGCGCCTGCATCGATGGCGCTCTCGATGTGCCGGTGGCCGTCGGTGCTGAAGCCTCGGATGGCCACGAACATCCAGCCCGGCCCGATCTTTCGCGAATCGCAACTCACGCCCGCAACCAGCCGGTCGGCTTCGCACGCGCCGCGGCGCCCGACCAGACCGCCGAGACCGGCGATCAGCTCTCCGAGCCTCGCCCCCGCGCCGCTGTTCATTGCTTCACTCATCGTTTGATCCGGACGTTCTTCTGGAGATGCACCGTCACCTTCGACTCTTTCTGCACCTTCGTGCCCGCCGCCACGCTCTGGGAGGTCACGTACCCGCGATCGTCGCCGGTACGGGCCATCAGCAGACCGTGCCATTCGAGCAGCTTCGATGCTTCGCTGCCGCTGAGCCCCTTCAGCTCCGGAACGGTCACGGTTGCAATGCTGTCGAGCTGCGCCCGCACCGGAGACTTCAGTTCGAGACGACGCTGCATCTCGGGTGAACAGGCCAGCGCACGGCCGCAAATCCTCGAAAACACCGGGGCGGCAACGGCGGAGGCATAATACGCCGTCTTCGGTTCATCGACAACGACAATCGCCGCATATTGCGGATTTTCGGCAGGGAAATAGCCGACGAACGTCGCGAGGTAGTAACGCCACCCCTGATAGCTTCCGTTATGAAGCTTCTGCGCCGTTCCGGTCTTTCCGGCCACCGCGACCCCCTCGATGGCCGCGCTCATGCCGGTGCCCTCTTCGACCACGGGCCGGAAATACTCCCTGGTCATGTAACGGGCCGTTTCGGGCCGGATGGCTTGCAGCACCTTCTGCGGCCCGGCCTCCGAAACCGTCTTGCCGTCGGGAGCGACGATGCGCCGGATAATGTACGGCCGCATCCGCACGCCGTCGTTGGCCAGCGTCGCATAGGCCTGAAGCACCTGCAACGGCGTGGCCATAACCTGGTAACCGTAACCCATCCAAGGCAACGTCAGCTTGCCCCACGAGGAGACCGGCCTGAGCAGGCCGCCGGACTCGCCGATCAGCCCGATACCGGTTTTTTGGCCGAACCCGAACGCTTTTGCATAGCGGTAAAACTCCTCCGGCCCCAGCGCCATGGCGGTCGTCGCCGACACGACGTTGCTCGACTCCGTGATCGCCTTCCGGAAAGTGATGACGCCGAGAGGCTCATGATCCCTGACCGGTTTTCCGTGAACCATCAAACGCCCCCCGTGGCCGTTCACCAGGTGCGAAGCCTCCCACTGAAGCGTCTCGGTCGCGCCTGCGGCCATGACGATCTTGAAGGTCGAACCCGGCTCGAACATGTCGGTGACCGCCCGGTTGCGCATTCCGGCATAGGTCGCTCCTTTGCGGGTGTTCATGTCGAAGGCGGGATAGTTGGCCATGGCCAGAATCTCCCCGCTTTTCACATCCATCAAAATCCCCATGGCCGCCGTGGCTTTGGTATCGGTGACCGCCTGCATGATCTCCTCTTCGACGATGGCCTGCACATCGGCGTCGATGGTCAGCTCCACATCGTCGCCCCCGAGCGCCAGCGTCTGTTCGACATCGGGTGCAGGGTAGAGCTCCCCGGTTGCGGAACGGTAAAAAATCCGGGAGCCGTCGGTGCCCCGGATCTTTTCATCGAAGCTCTTTTCCAGACCGCTGATGCCTTTGTTGTCGCGGTCGGTCAGGCCGATGAGCTGCGCGGCGACATTGAGGTAATGGCGCTGCTGCTCACGCATGAAATCGATCCCGCTGAGGTCTGCCGTCATCAGCCCGGCAGCTTTCGAGACCGGCACATTGCGTTCCAGCCAGACAAAGCGTTTTTTACGCCTGAGCCGGCTGAGGTAGTAACTCCGGCTTTTGCCAAAACTCTCCGAAAAGAGCCTGGCCACCCTGGCTTTGTCTTTGACGATGGACGGATCGGCATAAAAGGAGATGCTCTCGACGCTCTCGGCAAGCGGCCGTCCGTGGCGGTCAAGAATGCGGCCACGGCGCCCCTTTTCGGTCACGATGCTCTCATACTGCCGGGTGGCCTTCGCCCGGTATTTACTGACATCGAGAACCTGGATTCTGAGCAGTTGCAGCACGATGGCCGCAAAGAACAGGAGCATGAACATCCCGATGAGGCCGAGGCGCAGGCTGAACTCCCGGTCACCGGCGCCATCCCTGTTCTCCTGTATCACGCGCTGCTCTTCCATGCTCATTATCGCCTCCCCGGGCGCGCTTCAGGGCTTGAGTTCAACCGGAGGCACAGGAGAAGACTCAAGGCCGAGCTGCCGGGCATAGGCGGTGATGTACCGGATGCTCTGCATCTCGCGGGTCTTCATCTCCTGTGCGGTGCTGATGCTGGTGCCGATCCGCAACTCTTCACGCAACCGCTCGTTACGCCTGGACAGATCGTTGATGGCGAGTGTATTGCTGATCTGGAAAAGAAACAGCCCCGTTACGGCCAGAAGGTACAGAAAGCTTCTCAGCCGCAGTAAGGCGCCGAGATCGAACACCGCCGAAGAGGCCCCACGGGAGAGCCGGCGCACGGGCTCCGTCTCGAAGGCGCCAAACGGCGAGCGCTCGCCAAGCACATCGACACCGGCAAATTCATAGCCGCCCATGCCGTCATGGTGCTTGCCGCCGAACAACTCCTGCGCCTTGCCCGCAAAGCCGGTTAACGAGCTTCCGGCACGTTTCAACACGTCCACGGGACACCTCCCTGTCAGCTTTCAAGTTTCTGGATGACCCTGAGACGCGCGCTCCGCGCTCTCGGGTTTCTGCCGGTTTCATCGTCGCCCGCCTGCACCGGTTTTCTGGTCACCAGCTCCGCTTCGGCGGGTTTGAGCGGCTCGCGCAACGGAAGGCCCTTCGGCCCCCAGTCCGCCGAACAGCGGGCGCTGAAAAAGCGCTTGACGATGCGGTCTTCGAGCGAGTGGTAGCTGATGACCGCGAACCGTCCGCCCGGCGAGAGCACCGAAAAGCCGTCTTCGAGGGCCTGCTCAAGTACGCCAAGTTCATCGTTGACCTCGATGCGCAACGCCTGGTAAATCCTCGAAAGGGTCTTGATGGGGGAGTCCTTTCGGGAAGATGCCTGCCGTACCACCTCGGCCAGCGCACCGGTGGTCGTGATGGGAGCGCTCTGCCGGGCGCTCACGATCGCTCGCGCGATCCTGCCGCTCTGCGGCTCCTCGCCGTACCTGAAGAACAGCCGCGACAGCGCCTGCTCCTCGTAGCCATTGACAACGTCGGCAGCCGTCAGCGGGCCGTCGGGATTCATCCTCATATCGAGCGGGCCATCGCGGAGATAGCTGAATCCCCGAACGGGCGTATCGATCTGAAACGACGAAACCCCCAGATCAAGCAAGAGCCCCATGACCTCCATGCCCGCTCCCGCCCCTCGCATGACCGGCTCCAGCAGCTCCCTGACCATGCTGAAGTTGCCTCTGAGCAGCACGGCCTTGTCGCCGAAATCCCGGAGCTTCTCGGCGGCCGCTTCCAGCGCGTGGCTGTCCTGATCGATGCCGACCAGCAGCGACTCGCCATCAAGGCCGTCAAGCAGCTTCAGCAGCTCCAGCGAATGGCCCCCGCCGCCGAGGGTGCCGTCGATATAGATGCCTGGCCGCGTGACCAGCAGGGAGGTCGTCTCGGCAGCAAGAACCGGCTCATGGTAATTCTGGCTGGCCATCGCCTCAAACGTAACGGTTGGCCAACCGGGCGAAACTGCCTGCATGCTCCTCCAGAAGCCCTGAGAGGCGGAGAGGATTCCAGACAATCATCTTCACATTCGCGCCGATCACAACCGCGTCCCGCTCGATACCGGCATGGTCGAGCATCTCCCGTGAAAGCGCGATTCTTCCGGAGCGGTCAAGTTCAAGCTGGTCAAGCCGGGCATAGATCATGGTGGTCAGCAGGCGCTCTTCGGGATTGAAATCGGAAAGCTTGAGCAGTTGCTGCTCCTTCTCGCTCCAGACCTCCGGCTCGTAGAGTTCGAGCGAGCCGTCATCGGCCCTGAACACATAGAGCACCTCCTCACGCTTCGCTTTGTCCGCGCCGGCCTCATCCTTCTGGCGAAGAAATTTGCGACGAAACCGGGCCGGAATCAGAAGCCGTCCCTTGTCGTCCACGGTATGCTGCTCTCTGCCGATGAATCCGGGCATAAATCTCCCACTTTTTCCCACTTTCCCCCACATTGAATGTAGCCAATCGAAAGTTCAAAAAAAATAGTACACTCAGGTTTGGCCTCCCCCAAACCAGTAAAAAAGCAGCAGCGAAGTGTACCGCGAAACGGTCATCGACGGCTATAACCTGATCCACAAGCTCCGCAAGGTGGAACGCGCCGAGGCGATGGCGGCCATGCGGGAGCGGCTCGAAGCGATGCTTGCGCGCTACCGGCAGAAGAGCCGCCGGCACGTCACGGTTGTCTATGACGGCGGCGGCGGGCCGAGGCCGCACTCGTCGCGGGGCAGCGTCGAGGTCATCTACAGCGGCAACAACAAATCCGCGGATCGCTGGATCATCGACCATGTGCGCTCGGTGGAGCCGCGCCCCGGCGCGATGCTGGTGGTCACGTCCGACCGCGAAATCCGGCGTCATGCCACCGCGTGGGGCGCGCAGTGCATCGATTCCGAAACCTTCATCAGCGAGCTGGCGTCGATGGGCATCACCGCCGGCGGAAGCGCCCGCACCGCCCGCAAGGCTGGCGGCAAGAGCGAGGGCTCGCGTTCACTTTCCGATAATGAGGTGGATTACTGGCTCCAGCTCTTTGAAAGGAAAAAATGAACCGCACAATCCGCAGCCATTTCTGTTGACAATTTATTATACTTCAAGGCAGCCTGACTGTTTGTGCGTGGCCGCAGCTCCGGCTGGCCGAAACGCGCAGACTTCCCTGTTTCAGGTCACCTTGACAATCCAGAGTGTTTTAACCCAGCCCCCTAACCGACGACCGAATCATGTCCGAAAGCAGTGCAATGAACAATGACCACTGGCGGGAACTTGAAGAATGGAGAGGAAAAATCGATGAAATCGACCGGCAGCTGGTTCCCCTCCTCTGCCAGCGCCTGCAGTTCGCCGGAAACATCAGTGCCGTCAAATCGAGAATTGGCGAGAGGGTGCTTCAGCCCGAGCGTGAAAAAGAGGTATTCGCCAACGTTCTCAGGCAGGCCGATTCACCCCTGATGAGCCAGGCCCTCGAACGGATCTATCACTGCATCCTCAATGAATCCCGCGTGTTCCAGCAGGAGAGTCAGCAGAATCCAGCCACCCGGTAAGTCTGTCGAGCCCCGTTATGCCCCGCCGCCCGAAGTTGTTCCGTTCAGCTCTTGTCAAGACGACGCTGGCGCTGCTTGTGCTCGCCGTGTCGCTCCTCATGCTCGCGCCCGGCGTCAACACCTTGCCGCCGAAGGACGGGCGGGCCGCAATCACCGTCCACCGGGGAGAGGGCTTCCGCCAGATCGTCGAAGAGCTGCATGAGGCCGGCGTGATCCGCTTCCGCTGGCCGCTGCTGGCCGCCGGGGCGCTGATTCCGCCGCTGCACAAGATCAAGCCGGGCCGGTACATCGTTTCCGGCAATTTCTCCACGGTCAGCCTGCTCTGGCATCTGCATTCGCACCCGCAGGACGAGGTGCGGCTCATGATTCCCAACGGCGTCGAGCAGACCCGCATCGCCGGCATCGTGGCGGACGGGCTCGACATCGACTCGACAGCCTTCATGGCTGCAACGCGCGACCCGAGGCTGCTCCGCTCGCTCGGCATCGAAGCACCGAGCACCGAGGGCTATCTCTTTCCCGGCACCTACAACTTCGCCTGGGCAAGCACGCCGGACGAAGTGGTCGCCTTCCTGGCAGGCCGGTTCAGGGCGTTCTACTCCGACAGCCTGAAGCAGGCAGCGGCGAGGGCTGGATTCGACGAAAACCGTCTGCTGACGCTGGCCTCCATCGTCGAAGCCGAAACGCCGCTCGACGAGGAAAAGCCGCTCATCGCCAGCGTCTATCTGAACCGCCTGAAGATCGGCATGCGCCTGCAGGCCGACCCGACCGTGCAGTACGCCATCGACGGCGAGGCGAGGCGGCTGAGCTACAAGGACCTCGAAACCGATTCGCCGTACAATACCTATCGCCACCCCGGACTGCCGCCCGGCCCGATCTGCAACCCCGGCGAAGCGTCGATTCGCGCGGTGCTGAATCCGGCGAAGACGGACTATCTCTACTTCGTGGCGAACGGCCGCGGCGGGCACGCCTTTGCCTCCTCGCTGTCTGGTCACGCCCGCAACGTCCGGCACTACCGCAGCGTCCGGGCGCAACAGGAGCAGCAGCAAGCGACAGAAAACGCCGAGCCGTAGCCGGTATGCCGAGGAAGCCGGATATTCTGTATATTAAAATTTACCAAGCGTTTCAGGCTTACCATTCTCCACCAACCAACATCACAGGGAAATGCAGAAAAAGACGTTGTCTGACATATCTTTACAGGGAAAACGTGTCTTGATGCGTGTCGATTTCAACGTTCCGCTCGATCAGGACAGGAACATCACCGACGAGAAAAGAATCGTCGAGGCGCTGCCTTCGATCCGCAAGGTCATCGAAGATGGCGGACGCCTGATTCTGATGTCGCATCTCGGCAGACCGAAAGGCAAATCCAACCCCGCATTCTCCCTTGCTCCGGCGGCCAAACGCCTCTCGGAGCTGCTCGACTGCCCCGTAACGATGGCGGGTGACTGCATCGGCACCGAAGTGATGCAGCAGGTGCTCGCCCTGCAGGACGGCGAAGTGATGATGCTCGAAAACCTTCGCTTCCATCCCGAGGAGGAGGCAAACGACCCCGATTTCGCCAGGGAACTCGCTTCGCTGGGCGAAATCTACGTGAACGACGCATTCGGCACGGCGCACCGCGCCCACGCCTCGACCGAGGGCATCACCCACTATGTGCAGACCGCCGTTGCGGGCTACCTCATCGAAAAGGAGCTGCGCTACCTCGGCACGGCGCTCAACGACGCCCAGCGCCCGTTCGTGGCCATTCTCGGCGGCGCGAAAATTTCCGGCAAGATCGACGTGCTCGAACAGCTTTTCGACAAGGTCGATACCGTGCTGGTTGGCGGCGCGATGGTCTTCACCTTCTTCAAGGCGCAGGGCCTCGAAGTGGGCAACTCGCTCGTCGAGGAGAACAAGCTCGAACTGGCGCTCTCGCTGCTTGAAAAAGCAAAGGAGAAGGGAGTGAGGCTGATGCTTCCGGAAGATGTGGTCGTGGCTGCTGAAATTTCAGCCGATGCCGCTTCACGCATCGAACCGATCACGGCGATGTCGGATGGCATGATCGGCCTCGACATCGGCCCGGCAACCATCGAAGCCTACGCAAGGGAGATTCTCGGCGCGAAAACCGTGCTCTGGAACGGCCCGATGGGCGTGTTCGAGATCGACCAGTTCGCCAAGGGCACCTTCGCCGTCGCGCAGGCGCTTGCCGACGCGACCGCAGAGGGAGCGATCACCATCATCGGCGGCGGCGACTCGGCGGCGGCCATCGCCAAGGCGGGCCTGTCCGACCAGGTGACGCACGTCTCAACCGGCGGTGGGGCGAGCCTCGAATTCCTCGAAGGCAAGGAGCTGCCCGGCATTGCGGCGCTGAACGATTAATTCTTCGCGCGCATTGATTCACGCAAGGCGCTCCGGAACCTCATGAAAACAACCCGGACGTCTCTGAAACGTAGCACAATCCCGAATTTCTTCCGGAAAAACGCTCAGAGGCGTCCCCACTGCAACCATTCTGAATGACCCGATACGACCAGCCATATATGCCTGGCGGCTTCCAGGTAATACCTCCGGCCATCAAGACGCTCATTATCGCCAACGCGGCGATTTTCCTGTTCCAGATGTCACAGCTCGGCCCGCTGCTTGAAATTGTCGGCGCGCTCTGGCCGCTCGATTCGCACAATCCGCAGGGATTGACGTTCAAGATATGGCAGCCGTTTACCTACCTGTTCCTGCATGGCAGCTTCGCCCATATCTTCTTCAACATGTTCGCCCTCTGGATGTTCGGCGCGGAGATCGAAAACTACTGGGGCACGAAGAATTTCGTCACCTACTACTTCGTCTGCGGCGTCGGTGCAGCCTTTATCAACCTCATTGCCACCGCGGGATCGCCCTATCCGACCATCGGCGCATCGGGCGCAATTTTCGGCATCCTGCTCGCCTTCGGCATGATGTTTCCTGATCGCTACATCTTTCTCTATTTCCTGCTGCCGATCAAAGCCAAGTACTTCGTGGCCGGCTACGCCCTGATCGAGTTCATGTCGGGCCTCGGCACCAGAACGATGGGCAGCGGCAGCAACATCGCCCATTTCGCGCACCTCGGCGGCATGATCGTCGGTTTCATCTACATCACCATCAGGCGCAACGAGTGGTCGATCAAACGCCTTATGAACAACTTTTCCTTGCCGAAAAAAACCAAAGGGCCGAAGCTCTGGAAGGGCAACGGGCAGAGCGAAGAGGTGCCGGAAGCTGAAATCGACAGGATTCTCGACAAGATTTCCAGCAAGGGCTACGAATCCCTGACGGCGGAAGAAAAACGCAAGCTTCTCAACGCAGGCAAACGCTGAGCCGCCGGCAGCGAACGCCTGATGAACCGGCACGAGCAGGAGATGAAACAGAAAAAAGAGAACCGCTTTTTCGAGCGCGCCCGGAATAAAGCCGAAGAGACGCTTCGCGACCCCGACAAGCTCAGGGGCATTATCGATTCGGCCTTGCAGATGGTATCGAAATCGGGCTCGTCATCCTCTCCCATCAACGAACTGAGCGACAAGTTCCAGGCGCTCGTCAGGCTTGTGCGCGCCTACCTCAACCGTGACTACCGCATCGTTCCGTGGCAAACGCTCATCCTTGCCGTCACGGCGCTGCTCTACTTTGTCAATCCCTTCGACATGGTGACCGACTTCCTTCCTCTGGTCGGTTTCTTCGACGACGCCGCCGTGCTCACCGCGGTGCTCGCCTCAATCAACCACGACCTCAGCAGCTTCCTCGAATGGGAAAATAGCACCGCTGCCGCCAGCGACGAACCGCTGCCGCGAGTGGTTGATGCGGATTTCGAAGAGGTGAACGAGGAGCAGCAAAAGCCCTCCTGAGCCTGGCGCTGTGCAGTATGAACGATAGGGACGGCGTCGTCTTTGTGGGAAATGACGAATGCAGGAGGAACAAGCCATGTTCCAAACCGCCACAATTCGCGCCATCAAGGCCGACATCACCACGCTGACGGTCGATGCCATCGTCAACGCGGCCAACTCCTCGCTGCTTGGCGGCGGGGGCGTTGACGGAGCGATCCATCGCGCCGCCGGGCCGGAGCTGCTCGCCTCGTGCTACCGCAACTCGCTGAAACTCGCCAAGGAGCACCACTGCCTTTCCATCGCTTTCCCCTCCATCAGCACCGGCGTTTACGGCTACCCGGTCGAACAGGCCGCCTCCATTGCCGTGGAGACCGTGCGCGCAACGCTATCCGACGGTGACGGCATCGAAGAGGTACTCTTCTGCTGCTTTTCAGAGCGCGATCTCATTATTTATAACAAACTCCTCTCCACCGAATAACTGCTTTTCATCAAGACGCACTTGCTACGGGCAAGGCTAAACGTCCTAAAAAAAGCAATCCCCCGGAGAAACGGGGAATCGGAATCAATCTGAAAACGCGGGCTAAACCATCACTCATTTCGGAGCATTCGGCCCATTGGGCGGGGTAAGACCGCTGCCATCCGGAATGCCGTCGCCCGACTGCGGAGCCGAGCCGAAAGCGCCGCTGGGTTCGAATGGCGGATCTGTCGGCGGTTCGTCTGCCGTAGAGCCGACCTTCACCACCTCGCCTGTAACAGGATTCGGAATTGAGATCCCGCCACCAGCCATCGCCGACGAAACTCCGGCAAAAACAAACAGCGCGACAATACCAAGCGCGATGAATCGTTTCATGAAATCCTCCTTTTTGTTGAATTGCCTATACTAAGTGCTTTTCAAGCATTCAGCATGGCATGTTAGGCAATGAAAATGATTGGGAGAAGAGGGAATTATATACGCTGATATTCGCATCGAATCACTTTTCTTGCGCTAAAAACGCAAGAGTTCTGACCCGTTTTTAGCGCAAGAAAACCCCAACATTTCTCGGAAAAAACTGATCGCGAAGCTGCCAGACTGCTTTCATTGTGAGCGGTTCGCCGTCGAAGACGATCTGGCGACTGCTCTTATCTGAGCGATTTTTCAGGTAGCTCGTGACGTTCATCCAGCGGATAGTCTCTTCGCTGGTTCGTTCATCGGTCTGGCGAATGACGAGCCAGACATCGACCGGCTGGTTGAGCCAGTAGTCGAGATGGCGGTCGTTCTTGACGTCGAAGATTTCACGGCCATCGCTCCGGCGCTTTCGCAGATATGAATTGCCGCTCTTGAGCTGGACGTAGATTTTCGTGCCGCTGGGCTGGCCGTTGTCGTCCCTGAACTCCACCTCGCCGTCGATGCCGTAGTCGAACATGCTTGTCGGACGAAACACCTGATTCGCCTCGCCGCAGGTCGCCATCATGTGACCGATAAGGATTTGCTCCAGCGCCTGGTTATCGAGTTCCCGCGTCGCTTTTTCCTCCATCGCCATGATTTTCCGCGCAACCGGATCACTCTTGAGGTGCTGCTCGATGAAGTCGATCAGCGGCACCTTCTCGTCGCAGCCCTGGCAGTAGATGAACTCTTTGCCTGCCGCAAGACGCTTCTGCACTTCGGTAAGGTCGGAGACAGGTTTACCGCAAGCGCATACATAGCGCCGGTCTCGAGTGACGTTACAGCCGTAGCGGGCGAGGTGGCGATGCACGTATTCGATGAAGATCACCTTGAGGTCGTCCGGCGTCGCCACGTCGAAGAAGAGGCTGATGGTCGCTTCGCCTTCGCCCTGCCGGTTGTCGATCTTCAGGCCGAGCAGGTGGCCCCGGCTGGAGGCGAACTCGGCGGCGTTACGCCACAACTCCTTATGCGCAAACTCGTTACCGTACCAGAGGCGTACCACGAGCGTCGTCCAGATGGTCTGCCACTCGCCGTTGAAGGTGTAGGAGACAAACACGTCGGGCTGCCACGGAATGTCCTTTTCGCGCCGGTACTGCGAGGGGAAGACCAGTTGGCGGCCCTGCGGCGTCTCTTCGGCGATGCAGAGGGAGTGGTCGAGGAAGGTCTGCACCATCACCCGCAGGAGTAGCTCTTCGTCCGGTCGCGGCAACCGGTCAACGCCGGTAAAGTCGAACGCCGGATCGTAGATGCCAACCTCCAGCACGCAGCCGATTTCGTCCTTGTGAGCACGAGCGGCGCGGATGATTGCTCCGGCGTAGCCGTTCAGCAGCTCCGGCTGCAAAAGCACGAGGTCGCCGAACTTCAGCGCCCGCGCGAGGCCGTGATTGGCCAACAGCGTCACCGCCGTGCGCACCTCGGATTCGCCGAACGTTTCGCCCGGCAACGCCTGTTCGAGCCGTTGCGCCAGCTCGGCAAAGCGCATCAACCGGATGTCCGCCGTGTCGCGCATTTTCAAGAGGGCGCTTTTCAGCTCGGCGAGCAGGCGCGGCGTGGCCGTCCACGGCAGTTTGTCCCACGGAATGCTCTCGGCGATGAGCTGCTTCAGCTTCGACGGATTGCCGCCACATGCCTCGTCCGAACAGTTCTCGCCACTCTTGGCGCTGGTTTCCAGCCACGCTTTGAAGCCATGCTCCTGAATGAAGCGGTCGATCTTGGCGTTGCCGACCTTCATGCCGCCAACGTCGATCTGAGAAAAGAGGAGCAGCTTTTCGGCGGCGCGTTTCGATTCGTGGTTGTCGGCAGCCGTGTCGAGCGCTTTGAGCCAGTCGCCCGCCTCGGCAAATGGATCATCCTTCTGCGGATTGATAAGCAGCAGCGCCAGCGCCGTTTCGTCGAGGAACAGCCGGTGAATCAACCGGTAATCCTCCTGCCCCGCCAAATCCCAAAGCAACGCCTCGCGCTCAATGGATGCATCCGGCGGCAACGGTAATGGCAACGGCCAAACGTTCATGCCGTGCGTCCGATCCTTGACGACATATTTATCCTCGATCAAGCGATGCGCCAGCGAAGTCTTGCCCACCGTCCCTTCGCCAAGAAGGACGACCTTGGCATTGACGTAACGGCGAGTGGGTTCTAAAGTCGGAACAACACATTCTCTGATAAAGCGATAAACCAAAACAGGCCCTTCAGCAGTGCCAACCATAAACCGCGAACCATCCGAACTGAAAGCTACGCATTCTGGCCATGAGCCTCGTGGCACTAAAACATTCAAACAAGCTCCTGACTTTATATCCCATAATCGAACTGTATGATCAATGCCGCCTGTTGATGCGATCATTTTGCCATTGGGTGAAATGGCAATGGACGTTACATCATCACCATGACCTTCCATCTTTCCAATACAGCTTCCCGTTTCCAGATTCCAGACTTTAATGGTTCTATCTGACGAACATGAAATAGCAACCTCTCCATTTTGAGTAACCTGGATAGCTTTAACTATATCCGAATGTCCTTTTATTTTAGAAATGCATTCGCCAGTTTGAATATTCCATATCCGAATATGTCCGTCGCGATGCCCTGACAACGCTTGAGTTCCCGCTGGATTGACCGCACAGCCAAAGATTTCATCCTCTTTTCTCACCCCACATTCAATTGTCCTCAAACACTTGCCTGAGTTCAAATCCCAGACCCGAAGCGTCTTATCCCATCCTCCAGAAATTATATGGGCGTTATCGTGTAATGCAACCACTGACCATATTTCGGCAGTATGACCTTCCAACTTCGCGACTTCTTGGGCAGAAAAAGCGTCCAAAACACGAACACTTGTATCGAATGATGCAGATAAAATCCGACTACCATCAGGTGTTATTGCGACAGAAGATACCAGCGCATTATGATTTTCCATTCCCCACCTACACTTTCCGGATCCTAAATCCCAAATTCTAATCTCAAACATAGACCCATTTGGAATACCATCGCCCGACACAGCCCAGGTACCATCTGAACTTATGGCTATACTGTTGACCCAGCTTTTGTGCCCCGTCAATGTACATTCCAAAATAGCCATCGGGTCATCAGACTCAGGCTGATGTAAAAGCATAATTTTTTCCCTCAATGCCTCCTTTTTCGGGTCAAGCATCTCTACGGTATCCTCCCTCCGGCACGCCTCTAACAGCTCGTCAAACGCATCATCCAACTCTTCCCGGAAATCCACGTACTTGTACCGCCTCAGCGTATCAGGCAAATCGCAATCCGCCAGCAGCAGCGGGACGAAGCGGCGGCCTGCGTTCGTCGGATCGCGGAAAAGTACCGTGCTGCGTTCGAGCGCGACCCACTCCGACCCCAGCGCCTCGGGCGACAGGCAGAGCACCTGCACCCGCGCAGTCTCAAGCCCGCGCTCGATGGAGAGGTAGATGTCGTCGCCGGGCTTGATGAGCCACTCGTCGAACCACACCCGCAACCCCGCCGAACGCAACCGCTCGGCCAGCGCCCGCACGCGCGGCTTGTCCTTCGAATTGTGGCTCAGAAAAACATCGTATTGAAAAGTGCTCGTAGCCATCTATCCGGGGTTTGATATCTGGGGAAAAATGGACACGCTCGATCTCGAACGGCATCTCTCAATGTATGCTGAGAAATTACGGAAAACAACCTTCACTCCACCCGCTCGAAACAGGCTACGGTCTCGATGTGGTTGGTCTGCGGAAACATGTCAACCGGCTGGGCTGACGTCATCCGGTAGCCTCTTTCGGCGATCTCCTTGCCGTCTCGGGCGAGGTTGGCCGGGTTGCAGCTGACGTAAACGATGCGGTCGGGCTGGAGCTTGAGCATGGTGTCGAGCGCCTTGGGGTGCATTCCGGCGCGCGGGGGGTCGGTGACGATGATGCGGGGCTTGGCGTAAGGGGCGAGCGCCTCCTGCATGGCGTGGAAGTTTTTGAGGTCGGCCTGGAAAAAGACGGTGTTCGACAGGCCGTTGAGTTCGGCGTTCATCTGGGCGTCGCGGACGGCGCTCTCGACCACCTCGATGCCGATCGCCTGCTTGCAGTGGCGGGCGAGGTAGAGCGTGATGGTGCCGGTGCCGCAGTAGAGGTCGTACACCGTGTCCTCCGGCGTAATGCCGCCGACGGCGATGATCTGGTCGTAGAGCGTTTCGGCCTGGCGGGTGTTGGTCTGGAAGAAGGAGTTGGCGGAAATGCGGAAGTCGAGGTCGCCGAGCCGTTCGGTGACGTAGCCGTCGCCGCTGATGACGTACTCCCGCTCGCCGGTGGCGACGGTGTTTTTGCGCGTGGTGACGTTGTTGATGATGGTCATCGCTTGCTCCGGCATGACCAATTCGAGCCGCTCCTTCAGCGCCAGCATGACGGCCTTTTCGTACCACGAGGTGACGATGTTGACCATGAGCTGGTCGTGCCGCTCGCTGTAGCGGAGCATGACGTTGCGCAAAAATCCCTCGTGCGCCTTGGCGGCGTAGGGCGCGAGGCCGCGTTCGAGGGCGAAGTCGCGCACGACGTTCAGCACCGTATTCATGCACTCCTTGGCGAGGTAGCAGGTGTCGAGGTCGAGCACCTTCTCGAAGTTGCCCGGCGCGTGAAAGCCGAGAGCAAAGGTTTTCGGCTTCGACAGCTCCTCCTGCGCCATCTCGGAGGGGAGAAGGTAGCGCATATTCGAGCAGGAGAACTCCACCTTGTTGCGGTAGTGCAGCTCGTCAGGCGCGGCGAGCACAGGCAGGACGTCCGGGTTCTCGAAGCCGCCGAGGTGCGCGAGCGAGTCCACCACCTTTTTGTGCTTGAAGCGGAGCTGCGCCTCGTAGCTGACGTGCATCCACTTGCATCCGCCGCAGACGCCAAAGACCGGGCAAACCGGCTCGACGCGATCCGGCGACGGCGCGAGCACTTCGATGGCGCGCGCTTCGAGGTAGCGCTGCTTGACCTTGTAAACCTGCGCCGAAACGCGGTCGCCGGGCGCGAGCACGCCGCTCACCATGACGGCCATCCCCTCGGCGGTTTTGCCGAAGCATTTGTCTTTCTCGGCGTGGTCGATGATGGAAAGTTCGATGATATCGCCTTTTCTGTAGCGGATTTCCTGTTGTTCCAATGGAGTGTGCGTTGATACGATTACTGTGAATGCAATGGAGGCCCGACGAGCAGCGCCGCGCCGAAGACCCCCGCGCTGTCGCCAAGCAACGGCGGCAGGAGCGGAATGTCGAACGAGTGGTTGAAGACGTTCGCCGCGATGGCCTGACGCGCCTCCGGGGTGTAGAGCTGGCGGATGTTGCCCACGCCGCCGCCGATGATGACGAGGTCGGGATCGAGAATGTTGATGACGGCGGCGAGCGCCTTGCCGAACGAAGCGACGAGGCGGTCGATGGTCTTTCGCGCGGCTTCGTCCCGCCCGATTGCCGCGACGATCGCCCGGAGCGACGCCTTGCGCCCGCTGATGGCGGCGTAATGGCGTTCGAGCGCCGGGCCGGAGATGACCGTCTCGACGCAGCCGCGCCGTCCGCAGTAGCATTTGGAGTGCTCGCCCGGCAGCGGATTGTGGCCCCACTCGCCCGCGATGCCATGCGCGCCGCGGATGATCCGGCCATCGCGCACGATGCCGCCGCCAACGCCGGTGCCGAGGATGATGCCGAAGGCGGTCGCGCCGGGCCGCGCCATCTCGTCGCGCCCCGCGCCGAGCATCGACTCGGCGAGCGCGAAACAGTTGGCGTCGTTCTCGACCGCCACCTCCATCCGAAGCGCCTCGCGCAGATCGCGAAGCAGCGGCATTCCGTTCAGGCAGACCGTGTTGGAGTTGCTGATGACGCCATCAACGCCGTCAGCTCGACCGGGCGTGCCGATGCCGATCACCTCCGGCAGATCGAGGCCAGACTTTTCGGCCATCGTCCCAACGAGGCTCTTGATCTGCATGAGGATATGGCCGTACCCCTTCTCCTGCTCCGTGGCGATGCGGTGGCGAATGACGGGGCGCAGCGCATCGTCGAGAATCACCCCCTCGATCTTGGTACCTCCGAGATCGATTCCCCAGCGCTTCATTCCGCCCCTCCGTTTTGCATCGCCTTGCGGTGCACCACGTTCTTGACGATCCAGGCGAAGGCCGTGTAGATCAGCGCCGCGCTGCCGAAACCGATGACGATACCACCAAGAATGTCACCCGGATAGTGCACGCCGATGTAGATTCTTGAGAATGCCACCATGACGGCATAAACGATCATGGTCACCGCAAAGAGCCTGTCGATGAGCTCGCCCTTCCAGAAAAAAATCCAGACAAGGCTGGCGATGGCCGTCGAGTTTGCCGCGTGGGAGGAGGCAAACGACCAGGAGCGGGTCTGATCGACCAGCAGCCGCACACCGTCGAGAGCGAAACAGGGGCGTACGCGCTGGAACAGCGGCTTGAAGATTCCGGAAGCGGTGAAGTCGGCGAGGCCAACCGCGAGCAGCACGAGGAGGGCGATCACGAAACCGTCCCGCCCCCTCCTGAGCAGAATGAAGAGCGCCGTCAGCCAGAAGATGTGGCCCGACAGCTTGGGCTTTGTCAGGAACAGCATCAGGTCATCCAGCGCCGGGTGAACCAGACCGTGGTTCAGGAGCTGGAAAAGCCACGCATCCGCCTGTTCGAGACCACCCATGCGATTACTTTTTCTTTCCCCCCTTCTTCGGGGTCTTCGACGGCCGTACCACGGCAGCAACCTGCTTTGCGGCGGCAGCTTTGTCCTCGTCGGTGATGGTGGCGTTCATGTAGGCCTGCTGGGCGATGCTGAAGACGTTGAACATCAGGTAGTACAGCGCCAGGCCTGCCGGCATGTTGTTGAAGAACAGCAGCATCATGGCCGGGAACATCCACAGCATGATCTTCATCTGGTCGTTGGTCTGTGTGGTCGGCGTGATCTTCTGCTGGAAGAACACGGTCACGGCCATCAGAATCGGCATCAGGGCAATGTGGTCGCCGTAGAGCGGAAGCTTGAAACCGAAGTCGAGAATCGAGTCGGGCACGGAGAGATCCTTCACCCAGAGGAAGCCGTGCTGGCGAAGCTGGATCGACGAGCGGAACACGTAGAACATGGCGAAAAGCAGCGGCATCTGGATCAGCGTCGGAAGGCATCCGCCAAGCGGATTGACGCCGGCCTCCTTGTAGATTCGCCCGAGTTCGCTCTGCATCTTGGCCGGATTATCCTTGTACTTCTCCTGAAGCTCCTGCATCATCGGCTGGAGGGCAGCCATCTTCTTCATCGATTTGGTCGAAGCGAGCGAGAGCGGATAGGTCACCATCTTGATGAGGAAAGCGAAGATGATGATAATGAGACCGTAGTTGGTCACATACTTGTTCATCCAGTTGAAGATCGGCAGAATAAGATATTCGGCGAACGGACGGGTCAGCCAGTCCCAGCCGAAGTCCATGATCTTTTCGAGACCGATATCCAGCGATTTGACCGTGTTGTAATCGAGCGGGCCGACGTAGAGCCGATAGCGGTCCGTCACGGAGTTCCTGCCTTCGGGAAGCCTCATCTTGAGGGCTGCCGTATAGTTTTCAAACTCGATGCCGTTCTTGCGGGTGCCCTGCAGATAGACGCCCTCGGTGTCGCGCTCCGGAATAAGAGCCGCCACGAAATACTTGTTCCGGACGGCAACCCATTCGGCCTTGCCGGACTCCTCCTCGCGGTAACGCTCCTTGGTGTCCTTCGCATCGAGCTTGAGCAGGCCTCCGCCAAGCCAGGCGCTGGCCAGAGCGTTGTTCGATTCGTCAACCTTGTCCTTTTCGGAATAGACCAGACCGCCATCCCAGTCGAGCTGGTACTCGTCACCCGCCAGGGTCGAGCCGAAACCGTTGAGCTTCAGATCATAATCGACCACGTAGCTGTCGCCGGTGAAGGTGTAGGTCACCTGCATGCTGCGGCCGGCATCCACATCGAGCACGAAGCTGACCGACAGCTTCTCCTTGCCGGTCACCGTCTTCGAGGTTTTGGCGTCGAGGCTGCGGAAATAGAGATCGCGGGTATCGATGCGCTTGCCGTCGTTGCTCAGAAAGAGCATGGAAAGCGCACCCTGCTTTCCGGATGAAATCAGGTTGAAGGGCTTGCCGTTCACGTCGGGATGCTTCTTGAGCACCATCGACTTGAGCGTGGCGCCTTTGGAAGAGAGCACCGCCGTGAACACGTCGTTGTCGATGGTGATGGTCTGCTCAGTGCCTTCCGAAGCCCTTGCGAAAGCGCCGAGGCTCTCCGTGGCGGTCTCGACTGCCGTTGCGGCAGGCGCTCCATTGCCGGAGCCGGCTTGCACCATCTCGCGGGCAGGCTGTACCGGCTCAAGCATCGTTTTCTGCTCGGGCTTCATGAACTGAAGCCACACAATCATGATTGCAGCAATCAGGGCAAACCCTATCACCGAATTTCTATCCATTACTTCGACTCTTTTGATTTAAGTGCGTCTTTCCCTGTCCGGAGCGGAACGGGATCGTAACCGCCTTTTGAAAAAGGATTGCACCGCAACACCCTCCAGACGGTCAGCCAGGAGGCGTAAAAAAAATTGTGCTGACGGAACGCTTCGATGGCGTAATGAGAACAGGTGGGCTGGAACCGGCAGGAAGGGCCCAGCAAAGGGGAGATGAATGTCTGGTAAAATCGTATCAGGAGAATCGGCAAGGCATTGACAACCCGGCCGACAGCGCGGAGGCTCCTTTTGGTCCAGTGTGTCCGTTCTTCATCCATTGTGCTCGTTCCGGCCGCCATTGTGTGGCTGAGCCAGCCTTTTTGAAACCATTGTATTCAGCATCCTGCGGATTTCGGTCCGGAAGCCTTCAAGCGAAGGCACGTTATCGGTTTGTCCCCGGTACAGGAACGCCAGCTTCACCTCTTGAGGCTCACCCCCGGCTTCAGAAACGTTCAGGCCTGACAAGGCGCCTTTTTCAAGCCGGTAAGCCTCGCGCATCAGGCGTTTGATCCGGTTCCGGTCCACGGCTCTCGGCACAAGCTTCTTGCCAACCGTGAACAGCACCCTGACTGTTGCCCGGCCGGCACGGTTACCCTGCCGGGAACAGGTGAAAAGCATCAGAAGAGCGCCTCCCTTCAGTCGGCTGCCCTCGCTGAACAGCGGAGAAATCGTGGATTTGCCACGGAGAATTTCACGCCTCGGCAGGGCATGAGCGCGTTTTTCGGGAAGCATGCCGGCATGCAGGCAGCAAGGTGCGGAACCGGAACGGCGACCGTTCCGCTCCGGAACCCTGATTAGCGCTTCGAGGCGCTCATTGAGCTGCTGACCGACAGCGAGTGACGGCCCTTGGCCCTTCTTGCCGAAATGACCCGGCGTCCATTCTTGGTAGCCATTCTCTGCCTGAAGCCGTGCTTGTTCCTTCTCTTCCTGTTGCTCGGCTGAAATGTCCTTTTCATACCCTCAAAACTCCTCTCATATGATTGATTAAAATAACAGGACTTGCAATTTATCATTTTACTCGATGATTCGCAAGAAAAGAAGCCACTCAATCACTTGTCAACACCCACCGAAAAACACCCTTTCCACAGTGTGGACAACTTGTGGATAAAAAAATTCAAACCGGAAAAACCCTACCAAATCCACCTTCTCAAGAAATCAACACATGTTGACAACTTTTTAACAGTTTTCCCGTAAATTAAAATAAAATAACCACTTGATATGTTGAAAAGCGCCGCGCCGCAAACTCCCGAACCAATCCCCGAAATCGAAACCGGAATTGTTTTTTATCCACTGAAAACAGTAACTTGTGAACAGAAAATGTGGATGAATCTCCCTGAAACGCCTCTCCTGTACGAAATCTCATGTCCGAACTGATCCAGCAGGCCCCTCCCGGCAGCCTCAATGCAACCTCTTCCCAAAGCGGTTCATTTGCAGAAAAGGTCTGGAGCGCCTGCCTTGAACTGATTCAGGAGAACATCAACAATCTGGCCTTCAAGACCTGGTTTCTGCCGATTCGGCCCCTTTCATTTTCGGGAAGCGAGCTGACCATCGAGGTTCCGAGCCAGTTTTTCTACGAATGGATCGAGGAGAACTACTCGGCTCACGTCAAGCAGGCGCTGCGGCAGGTGATCGGCCCTGAAGCGAAGCTGATGTACTCCATCGTGATGGACAAGTCGCAAGGCCAGCCGGTAACGATGGAACTGCCGCACCAGAATACCCCGGCGCCGGCGGAGCACATCGCC
>JAFGER010000023.1 GCA_016931495.1 Chlorobiaceae bacterium
CGCATCATGCGCTGGATGTAGCCGATGTTGTTGCGCACGCTGCGCTCGATGACGCCGTCATTGATGCTGTGGCGCTGCCTGTTGAAGTCGTCGTAAGCGGTGTTGTGCAGCGGCATCGAGAGGTCGGCGCAGTAGTGAGCGCAATAGACCAGCGGGTAGCGGGCATATTTGCCGCTTTTTTTCATCTCCCGGTAGTCCCTGACCGAGCCGACGATCGCGCCGTACAGGTGGCCTTCGCCGTCGTCGGTCTGGTTGTAGCGCCCGACTTGCGCCATCACCATTTCGGCTGTGACCCGCTTGTTGGCGTTGTTGTTGTAGTAGTGATTCGGGCTTTCGACCGGGCCGAACATCTCTTTCGACTTGGCCACGTCGGGCGCGGCGGCGCTGTACCAGAGCTCGAAACCGGCGGCTTCGGCGACGGCAAGATGGGTTTTGTCGTGCCAGGCGCGAGCTTCGGGCTGCAATGGCCAGGTCAGGCAAAGCGCCGTCACCGCGGCGAGACGCAGGCAGAGAGAACGCATGGTGGCTCCTCCGGAAAGGTTGGAAATTGCAGCGCGTTTCAGCAGAAAAGATACGCAGATTCCGGCGGGGCGGCAAAGGCGGAGATGGACGGAGGAAGTTTCTGCCGGGCCGCAATTCTGGCGTCGAGCGCGGCCCGGCGGAAAGGTCAGGCAGACATTTCAAGCATCTTGCGGATCGGCCTGAGCGCGGCTTCTCGAAGCGTCGCGTCAACGGTGATTTCGGGCGAGCGGTTGAGCATGCAGAGATAGAGCTTTTCAAGCGTGTTCTGCTTCATCTGCTTGCAGATGCTGCGCGGATGGGCCGGGTCTTTGGGGGCCGGAATGAAGGTCTTGCCGGGCGAGCGCTTCTCCATTTCGTACAGAATGCCCGGCTCGGTGGCCACGATGAAGCTCTGCGACGGACTCTTGATGGTGTAGTCGAGCAGCGCGGCTGTCGAGCCGACGAACGAAGCGTGCCGGAGCACTTCGTCGCGGCATTCGGGATGGGCGATCAGTTCGGCGCCGGGATAGTTTGCCATCGCCTGAATCATGTACACCTCGGAGTAGGCGTCGTGCACATAGCAGAAGCCCTGCCAGAGAATCATGTCACGGCCGGTTCGCTTCATGAGCCACGAGCCGAGATTGCGGTCGGGGCCGAAGATGATCTTCTGTTCCGGCGGAATCTGGCGCACGATGTGCTCGGCGTTCGAGGAGGTGCAGGTGATGTCGGAGAGCGCCTTGATGGCCGCCGTGGAGTTGATGTAAGTGATGGCCAGAGCGCCGGGATGCGCCTCCCTGAAGGCGCGGAACTCAGCCTCCGGGCAGCTGTCGGCCAAGGGGCAGCCCGCGCTCACATCGGGCATGAGCACCAGCTTGCCGGGGTTGAGAATCTTTGCGGTCTCGGCCATGAAATAGACGCCCGCGAACACGATGACGTCGGCGTCAATCCCTTCCGCGGCCCGCGCCAGAGCGAGGCTGTCGCCGACGATGTCCGCCGCCTGCTGGATTTCGGGCAGCGTGTAGTAGTGGGCCAGGATGACGGCGTTCATCTCTTTCTTGAGTGCCGCGATCCTTTCGAGCAGGGTCTCGGTCGAAAGCCCCGCCGTCTCCTGCTGTAGAGCGTTTGCTGTGGTCATGTCGATTGAACAATGCGATGAAGAAAAAACTCCCCGACGGCTCAAGAGGAGCATGTCGTGGCATGAAAGCCGGTTGGCCGGACAGCCTTGCCGCGATTCAACCCAGGTAATCCTCGAGGTCGTCGTCCTCCCGAATGAGCAGAAGAATCGCCGAGTTGGGCACGATGAGGTAACGCTCGTCCCCGTATTCGATTTCGTAAGCGCTGTTCTGCACGAAGATGGCCAGATCGCCGATCCGCGCCTGAAGCGGGATGTACTGCGGCCCCTCGGCGCGCTCCTTCCAGGGTTCGTCGGTGTCGCTCGGCGGGCCGACCGGATAGCCGGGGCCGGTCTTGATGACGTAGCCGCTCTGGATTTTGGCCTTCTCCTGAACGCCCGGCGGCAGATAGATGCCCGATTTGGTGCGGTCATCGACCGATTTGGGCTTGATGAGCACCCGGTCTCCGACGACGATGAATTTATCCGTCACATTCCTGTGGCTTTCCAATACCATGCGATAAAAAAATAACTTGTCAGAATTTCCCTCGGGCCGGCGGATGCAACCCGGCTGATAACCGGAACCTTCGCGACTGGCGGGGCGAGGCCATCGAGCATCAAAATCGTCATTTCAGGCCAAAAAGCAAAAAACGGCCGCTCGCCCGCCCGATTGACGATCGGCATCCGCCATCTGCGAACACGGCAAATTTCAGCACAGAATAGCCGTCACAACTATTATATTTGTGGTTTGCATGAATCCAGGAAAAAAATCCGGATTGCCACTCCTCGCCGGAGGACACCGGAAAATGATCATCGCGACTCTCGGACGCCAGGACAACCAGCCCGTTTCGGCAACCCTCGCTTCTGAACTGCATCATGTGTTAACCAGGAAAGACAACGGACGTGACCAGTTTTTTCCGTTTTATCGCCAGACATACCGCCTATTTCTACTTTCTGCTGTATTGCAGCATCTCCATCATGCTCATGCAGCTTCAGCGCAAGGAGACGCTTGACGCGATCCGAGAGCGCGGTCTTGCCGCCAACGCTGCCATAGCGGAGCAATTGTCCGGATTCCGGAGCATTTTCTCCCTGAAGCAGGACAACGAACGGCTCTTCCTGCAAAACGCCCGCCTCGTTTCAAAGCTGCGGCATCAGGAGCTTGCCATGCGCGACGCCAGCGCCATCCGGTCTCTCATCGACCACCGGACTGATGGGATGAACCGCTTCACCATCGCGCGCGTCGTTGACCGCAGGTTCAGCGCGACCGACAACATGCTCATCATCGATGCCGGCAGGAACCGGGGCATCGCGAAAAACATGACCGTTCTGACGCCTGACGGCCTGGTGGGCCGGGTCATCGAGGTCTCCCGGAACTACGCAAAGGTGCTGCCGGTCATCAACCGGAACTTCATGGTCAGCGTACTGACCGACAGCACCCGCACCAACGGCCTGCTCTCGTGGCGTAACGGCAATGAAGGCATCGCCCAGCTCGAACACGTACCCGTGAGCAGCACGCTCTTGGTGGGCGAAGGGGTGAGCACCTCCGATTTCAGCACCTTCGCTTGCCGCGGCATTCCGGTGGGCAGAATCGCGCGAATCTCGAAGGACAAGCTTTTCTACAACGTCGATATTCGCCTGGCCGTCGATTTTTCGGCGCTGAGCCATGTAATGATCTGCCCGGACAAACCGACGATGGAAAAAATCGAGCTGATGGAGTCACAGGATGTGCCGCAGAAAGAACCATGAATGCACAACGTTGCCACGGTAACCCATAATTTCGACCGGATTTGAAAAAGATTTCCCTCTACACGGCGGTCATGTTCGTTCTGGCCCTCATGCAGCATTTCGTCATATCGAGGCTGCTCGTACTCCACACAGCCCCAGACCTGATGGCCCTGTTCATCGCCTTCATCTCGGTGTCGGTCGGCCAGCGAACCGGCACGTCATACGGCTTCGCAGCCGGGCTCATCGGCGGATTTCTGTCGGGCAACCTCGGCCTGGAGGCGCTCATCGGCACCTGTGAAGGCTTTGTGGCGGGCTACTTCCATGTGCCCGAAGAGAGCCACGCGACCTCGACCCGGAAAAAGCGCATGTTCTACTCGGCTTCCGTAGCGGCCCTCATCACCGGCAATGCACTGCGCTCGCTGCTGCACGACCCGCTGTCACTTCCGCTCTACATCAGACTTCCCGAAGCGCTGATCCTCGGCCCCCTCATGAGCATGGTGTTTGCCGTTTTGTCCTACCATTTCGTACTGAAAAAACTGCTCAGGGACTGAGATCATGGACAAGATTCAGCGCGGACTCAACCTGACCACCCTGCTCATCACGGCCGGCTTTCTGTTTCTGTTCGGGCGGCTGGCGTGGCTTCAGATCGTCGAGCACGACACCATCGGTTCGCGGTCGAGCAGCATCCGCCGGATCCGGGTGCAGGCGCCTCGCGGCCATTTCATCGACAGAAAGGGCCTCACGGTGCTTGAAAACCGGCCGCTGTACACGCTCAAGATCATCCCGTCAGAACTTCGCGAACCGGCGATCCCCTACCTGGCCTACCTGCTTGAGATGCCTGAACAGGAGCTCCGGGAGAAAATCGGGGACGCCCGGGAGTACAGCCGTTTCGCGGCATCGACGATTTATCGCGACCTGAACGAGCTGGCGGTGGCGCGAATCAGCGAAAACCTCTGGCAGTTGCCGGGGGTGATCATTGAAATCGAGGACAAGCGCAAGTACAGCGATCTGTTCAGGGGCACGCACCTGTTCGGTTACCTGCGCAACGTGAACCGGGAGCAGCTCGACACGCTGGCCGAAAAAGGTTATACGCCGAGCGACAAGATCGGCTTTTCAGGCATCGAACGCAGCTATGAGGAGCAGCTCAGAGGCGAAAAGGGCGCGCGGTTCGAGCTGGTCAACCCGCTCGGCATGCTGGTGGGCAACTATGACGACGGCAAAAGCGACATCGCTCCGGTCAAAGGCAACGACCTCTACCTGACCATCGACGCCGGCCTTCAGCAACTGGCCGAAAACCTCTTGCGCGATACCGGCAAATCGGGCGCGGTGGTCGCCATCGATCCGGCGGACGGCGGCATTCTGGCGCTGTGCAGCGAACCCGATTTCGACCTCGACATCCTCAACGGCACCACCAGGAAAAAGGAGTGGGCCGAAATCGCCCTGTCGCCGCAGAAACCGCTCTTCAACCGGGCCGTGCAGGCCGTCTATCCGCCGGGCTCCACCTATAAAATGATCCTCGGTATCGCGGGGCTCGAAGAGGGGATCATCAAACCCGATGACACCATTTTCTGCACCGGAGGCTGGAAATTCGGCGGACGCACGTTCCGCTGCCATGGCGGCCATGCTCACGGCTCGGTCAATCTCAGAAAAGCCATCATCGAGTCTTGCAACATCTATTTTTACAACATGATGCTCAAGGTCGGCCTCGACACCTGGAGCGAGTATGGACGGATGTTCGGATTCGGCCACGAGTCGGGCATCGACCTGCCGGGCGAACGGCGCGGGCTGCTGCCTTCGGTGGAGTACTACAACAAGCGTTACGGCAGAAACCGCTGGACGAAAGGCTACCTCATCAGCCTCTCCATCGGCCAGGGCGAACTCGGGGTCACGCCGTTGCAGCTCGCCAACTATACAGCCACGCTGGCCAACGAGGGGCGCCTGCACGAACCGCATCTGGTCAAAGGGTACCGTGACACCCGCACGGGCATCTATGTGCCCATCGAGCACGAATCGCGCGCGTTGCCGATTTCAAAGCAGACCTTCGGCATCATAAAAAAAGCGATGCAGGGCGTCGTGGATGAAAAGGCCGGCACCGGCAACCTGGCGCAGGTTCCGGGCGTCACGGTGGCGGGAAAAACCGGCACCGCGCAGAACCCGCACGGCCAGGACCACGCCTGGTTCATCTGCTTCGCGCCGGTCGAGAATCCGAAGATCGCCATCGCGGTGCTGGTGGAAAATGCCGGATACGGCGGCAGCATTTCAGCGCCAATCGCCCGCGAGATGATCGATTACTACCTGAACGGCCCCAAAAAGACGCCACAGCAGACCGGCCCCGGAAAGACAGGCAACAAGGCCGACTCGACGAAGGCTTCGCCAGTTATGGAGCCGCCGGTCACAACCGGAAACAGCGCGCCGCAGGACAGCACCGGCGCTTCAGCACCGAAAGACCTGAACGAGTGATGATACTGAAAAGCGAACCGTCGGCCATCGCGGGCTTCCTCGAAGACACGAGCAACCTCAAAAACGGCTGGACGCCTGGCGTCTTCTTCCCCGAAACCCCCGAGGAGGTGGCCTCCCTTCTCGCGAGCGCGGTGGCGGAGGGACGGCGCTACACCGTCGCGGGCAACGGCACCGGCACCACCGGGGCGCGGATTCCGTTCGGCGATTACGTCATCGCCATGCAGAAGCTCGACCGCATCAGCGAGGTCGAGGTTTTGAGCGACGAGAAAGCGTTGATTCGCGTGCAGCCCGGAGCGCTCTTGCAGGAGGTGCAGGCGAAAGCGGCCGCGGCTGGCTGGTTCTACCCGCCCGATCCGACCGAAAAAACCTGCTTCATCGGCAGCACCATTGCGAACAACTCGACCGGCTCGCGCTCGCTGAAGTACGGCCCGACGCGCAACCACGTGCAGGCGCTGAAAATAGCGCTGCCGCAGGGCGATTTGCTGGAGATCGAGCGGGGACAATACTTCGCCGACGCGGAGGGACGCTTCACCCTCGACCTGCCGATTGCCGGACGCCTCTCCTTTCAGCGGCCGGGCTACGCGATGCCGCTCACCTCGAAGCACAACGCGGGCTACTGGTCAACGCCGGGAATGGATCTGATCGACCTCTTCATCGGCTCCGAGGGTACGCTCGGCGTCATCGTCGAAGCCACGCTGCTTTTGAGACCCGCGCCGGAGCAGGTCATCGCCTGCCTCGCCTGGTTCCAGAGCGAGGATGAGCTGCTCGATTT
Organism: Chlorobiaceae bacterium; assembly: GCA_016931495.1. Taxonomy (GTDB): domain Bacteria; phylum Bacteroidota; class Chlorobiia; order Chlorobiales; family Chlorobiaceae; genus Chlorobaculum. Next base: position 6,570 of record JAFGER010000023.1, read on the forward strand.
TGTCCGGCAGGCCCGCGCCGGAAGCGGCGGCGTGAGTCCGCGAGCGCTCGAACTCTTCGACCGCCGGGCGCTGGAATTCCTGCGCCAGAGCTATCCGGAGATCGCAACCGAGACGGCAGGCGCGATCTACTTCGAGGAGGAGACCACCGCCGAGAGCGAGGACACCTGCCTCGAAGCGTGGCTCGCGCTGATGGAGCGATGCGGCTCGCCGGTAGAAAAGAGCTGGGCGGCGCTTGACAGCGAAGGATTGCAGAAGCTGCGCGACTTCCGGCACAAGCTGCCGGTGCTGGTCAACGAGTGGCTCAGCCGCCAGTCGGAAAGCAAGGTGAGCACCGACATGGCGCTGCCCGACGAGCGCTTCGCCGAGCTGTTCCGCCTCTACCGCGACGCCTGCGACCGCGAAGGATTCACCTACATCATCTTCGGCCACATCGGCAACGCGCACCTGCACCTGAACATCCTGCCGCGCAACCGCGAAGAGTTCGACCGCGCCAAAACGCTCTACCGCCAGCTCGTCTCGGAAGTCCTCGCGATGGGCGGAACCCTCTCGGCGGAGCACGGCATCGGCAAGCTCAAGAGCGAATATCTCGTGCAGATGTACGGCCGCGACGGCATCATGGAAATGGTGCGTGTAAAAAAAGCGTTCGACCCTTATCTTGTGCTCAACATCGGCAACATGATCCCGAAAGATTATTTTGAATGAGGCGGTGAAAACTCTTGCTTCAATTGCCCCGGACTTTAGTCCGGGGGTTATGGATAAGACAAAATTAATAAGGGCTTTAGCCCAATCTTTTGACTTTGGCTATAGTTGTAACCGGTTGTTGCCGGAATAATAAAAAGAGGTCTGAGAGACACGTCAAGGCCGTCTCAAAAGTCATTCATCAAACGGTTTCTCTGAACTCAGCCTCTTTGTCATTCTGAACGAAGTGAAGAATCCAGTCTTTTTTCAAGTGATACGATAATCGACTAATCTGGAAGACTTTACGTAGTTTCTCCGGATTCTTCGCCCGACTTTGTCGGACTCAGAATGACAGGAAAAATCGAGTACGCATGTAATGAACATATCCTTTTGAGACAGCCTCACGCCATTGAAAAACCTGAAACCCGAGAGATAATCCGTTGGCAAAAAAGCAGCAAGGCAAGCCGGAGTATGTGACGGCGATCAGCAACCGCAAGGCTCGTTTCGAGTTCGAGATTCTCGACACCATCGAGGCGGGCATCGAGTTGCTCGGCAGCGAGGTGAAATCGGTGCGACTCGGCAAGGCGAGCCTCAGCGAAAGCTACGCCATGATCCACCACGGCCAGGTGTGGCTCGAAAACATGCAGATCACCCCCTACGAGCACAACACGCTCGACACGCTCGAACCCAAGCGCTCGCGCCGCCTGCTCCTGCACAAGGCGGAGATCCTGCGCCTGCAATCCAAAATCAGCGAAAAGGGCTTGACGCTCATTCCGCTCAAGGCCTACTTCAACAAGCGCGGCGTGCTCAAGATCGAACTCGGTCTTGCGCGAGGCAAAAAGCTCTACGACAAGCGCGAAACCATCAAGAATCGCGACGCCGAACGGCAGTTGCAGCAGCTCAAGAAACAGTATTAATTTCTATCCCCCGACAATCAGACCAGCCATGCATTTTCCATCCGTCAAGGAACAGCTCGATATTATCGTCAGCAACACCGTTGAGGTCATCAGCACGGACGAGCTCGAACGCAAGCTCCAGAAATCCATCGCGACCGGCACACCGCTGAAGATCAAGCTCGGCGCCGATCCGTCGCGCCCTGACCTGCATCTCGGCCACTCGGTGGTACTGCGCAAGTTGCGTGAATTTCAGGATTTGGGCCACGAGGCGATCCTCATCATCGGCGACTTCACGGCGATGATCGGCGACCCCTCCGGCAAGAGCAAGACCCGCCCGCAGCTCACCGCCGGGGAGGCCCGGGAGAACGGCAAGAGCTACTTCGAGCAGGCGTCGAAAATTCTCGATCCCGAAAAAACCACCATCTGTTACAACGCCGACTGGCTCGGCACCATGCAGTTTGCTGACGTCATCCGCCTCTCCAGCCACTACACCGTGGCGCGGATGCTGGAGCGCGACGACTTCGAGAAGCGCTACCGTTCGCAGACGCCGATCTCGATCCACGAATTTCTCTACCCGCTCGCGCAGGGCATGGACTCGGTGCACCTGAAAAACGACGTGGAGCTGGGTGGCACCGACCAGAAGTTCAACCTGCTCGTGGGCCGTGACCTCCAGCGCGAGTACGGCATCGAGCCGCAAGTCTGCATCACCATGCCGCTGCTTGTCGGTACGGACGGCAGCGAAAAGATGTCCAAATCGCTCGGCAACGCCATCTGCTTCAACGACTCGCCGGAAGATATGTACGGCCGCACGCTCTCAATTCCCGACACGCTGATCGAGACCTACTGGAACCTGCTCGTGCCGCACCACAGCGGCAACGGCGCGCCAGTCGCCGAACGGATCGCCGCCAATCCGCGCGAAGCCAAGCGGGAACTGGCCCGCGAGGTGGTGGCGCAGTACTATTCGGCGGACGAAGCCGTCAGAGCACAGGAGCACTTCGACCGGGTGATTGTCAACAAGCAGGCCCCAGACGACCTGCCGACCGTCGAGTTCGAAGAGGCTTCGATGCCGGTGGTGGAGCTGCTCATGGCGCTCAAGGCATTTCCGTCCAAAAACGAAGCGCGGCGCATGATCCAGCAGGGCGCGGTGCAGGCCGGCGAGGAGAAGATTACCGACATCAACGCCGTTATCGGAATCAGTGAAAATCCCGTAATCATTCGCGCAGGCAAACGAAAATTTTTTAAAATTATAGGGAAATAAACATTTTGAATGCGTTTGCTTTTTCCTATAATTGCACAATCAGACGACCTTATTTTTAACCTCTATCCGGAGTCACTACCTTGTCATTCGTCCCGACAAAAGTCTTCTTCACCAAGGGTGTCGGAAGGCACAAAGAGTATCTCTCCTCGTTCGAGCTCGCCCTGCGCGACGCCAAGATCGAGAAGTGCAACCTGGTGACGGTTTCCAGTATCTTTCCTCCCAAATGCGAGCGCATCAGCGTCGAAGAGGGACTGAAACACCTCAAGCCGGGACAGATCACCTTCGCGGTCATGGCGCGTAACTCGACCAACGAGAACAACCGCCTCATCTCCGCATCGGTGGGCGTGGCGCTTCCGGCAGACGACAGCCAGTACGGTTACCTCTCCGAGCACCATCCCTATGGCGAAACCGCCGAGCAGTCGGGCGAGTACGCCGAGGATCTGGCCGCCACGATGCTGGCCACCACGCTTGGCATCGAGTTCGACCCGAACAAGGACTGGGACGAACGTGAGGGCATCTACCAGATGAGCGGCAAAATCGTCAACTCGTTCAACATCACCGAGTCCGCCGAGGGCGAAACCGGCCTCTGGACGACCGTCATCTCCTGCGCGGTGCTGCTGCCGTAACACCGGCCAGACGACGAGACCTTCGTATCGATACCGGGAATCTGTCGCATGACCGATTCCCGGTTCTCGTTTCAGGCCGGAGCCACCCAGGATTGATCGGACGAGGCCGGTGCGCCGGAACGTAAAAATGCTTTCTCGCCCCAACACCATGCCCTGAACAGCCTCCGGACTGCGTATATTGCAAGTTGCCGTCCCGGCACTGCAAAGCCCTCCGGAACAACGTCAGAACGAGGGGGCCTCTCTTTATCTCATTTGTCAATCACGCCACCACCCATGACACAGGAAGTGAAAACCGATGTGCTGGTTATCGGCAGCGGCATCGGCGGCCTCTATTTCGCCATCCACATGGCCGATCACGCAACGGTCACCATCATCACCAAAAAAGAGAGTTCCACCTCCAACACCAACTGGGCGCAGGGCGGCATCGCCGCTACCATCGCCGGTGACGACAGCGCGGAGCTGCACATCGCCGACACGCTTGACGCGGGCGCGGGGCTGTGCGACGAAGCGATGGTGAGCATTCTGGTGCACGAAGGGCCGGCGCACATACGGCGGCTCATCGAGCTTGGCGTGGAGTTCACGACCAATCCCGACCACACGCTCGACCTCGGCAAGGAGGGCGGCCACTCGCGCAACCGCATCGTGCACGCGCGCGACCTGACGGGCCGCGAGGTCGAAACGGCGCTGCTCGCCCGCGTCGAGGCGCATCCCAACATTACGCTGCTGGAGCACCACTACGCGCTCGAACTGATCACCGAGCACCACCTCGGCATCAAGACCAACGACATCACCTGCTACGGCGCGTACGTGCTCGACACGCTCAACCACAAGCCGAAGAAGATTTTGTCGAAGGTGACGATGGTGGCCTCCGGCGGCCTCGGCCACGTCTATCTGCATACGACCAACCCGGATATCGCCACCGGCGACGGCATCGCGATGGCCTATCGCGCCGGGGCGGAGATCGCCAACATGGAGTTCATCCAGTTCCACCCGACCTCGCTCTTCCACCCGAAGGCCAAGTCGTTCCTGATCTCGGAGGCGGTGCGCGGCTTTGGCGGCATTCTGCGCAACAAGGAGGGCGAAGCGTTCATGCGCCGCTACGACAAGCGGGAAAACCTCGCGCCGAGGGACATTGTGGCGCGAGCGATCGACTCGGAGATGAAGAAGAGCGGTGACGAGTGCGTCTTTCTCGACGTAACGCACCTCAACTCGGAGCAGGTAAAAGAGCACTTCCCGCACATTTACGAAACCTGCCTCGGCTTTGGCATCGACATGACGAAGGAGATGATTCCGGTGGTTCCGGCGGCGCACTACTCGTGCGGCGGCATCAGGACCGACAGCCGGGGCCGCAGCACCATCAGCCGGCTCTACGCCTGCGGCGAGACGAGCTGCACCGGCGTGCACGGCGCGAACCGGCTGGCGAGCAACTCCCTGCTCGAAGCTCTCGTCTTCGCCTGGCGTTCCAGCGAGGATATCCGGGCGGAGCTGCATTCGATCCACCACGAACGCGAATTCCCCGACTGGGACGACTCCGGCACAACCAATCCGGAGGAGTGGATTCTGGTGGCGCACAACAAAAAAGAGACGCAGGCGATCATGAACGACTACGTCGGCATCGTGAGGAGCGATTTGCGCCTCGACCGCGCACGCCGGCGCATCGATTTCCTGAAGGACGAAACAGAGGCCTACTACAAAAAAACGAGGATCACGCCGCAGATCATCGAGCTGCGCAACATCATCAAGGTGGCCAGCCTCATCATCCAGGGCGCCATCAAGCGCCGCGAATCACGCGGCCTGCACTACACCACCGACTTCCCGCAGAAGGACGACAAGCACTATCTGGCAGACACGGTGCTGCGGTCGTTTTAGGCGCATTTTCTTCAGATCAGTCTGATCGTAATGATCGGTCTGATCCGACTGATCGGCTCAAGCCCTCGACTCACCACCAGCTACCGCACTTCCTGCCAGTCGCGGGCGTAGCGGAAATCGATGCCCGGCGTGCGGCTGGAGAGTTTGGCGATGACGGGCATCATGCGTTTGTACTGGTTCCGCACCACCATTTTTCTCACGCGGTCGTAAAAAGCAGCTTCGATGCCTTCGGCCAGAATGGCGTCGCGATCCATGCGCTCTTCGAGCATCATATACAACAGCCGGTCAACCGCTTCGTAGCTGAAGCCGAGGTCGGCTTCGTCGCTCTGCCCTTCCCAGAGGTCGGCGGAGGGCTGCTTGTCGATCAGCTCCGCAGGAACGCCGAGGTGACGAGCAAGCCCCCAGAGCTGCGTTTTGTAGAGATCGCCGATGGGGTTGACCGCCGAGGCCATGTCGCCGAACATCGTGCCGTAACCGAGCATCAGCTCGGTCTTGTTGCTCGTGCCAAGCACCAGGCAACCCTCCCGCGCCGACACATCGTAGAGGCAGAGCATTCGGGAACGCGCCATCACGTTGCCCCGCCGCAAACGGCTGGCGTCCGGAAGCGTCTCGAAAAAGGCATCAACGACCGGGGTCACCGGCATGGTTTCAGCCCGTATGCCGAGACGCTCCACCATGAGCCGGGCATGTTCGAGGCTTTCGCGGCTGCTTGTCTTGTAGGGCATCAGCAACGCCAGCACGTTCTCCGGGCCGAGCGCCCGCGCGGCCAGTTCGCACACCACCGCCGAATCGATGCCTCCCGACAGGCCGAGCACCACCGACCGGAAGCCGAACTTCCTGATCTCGTTGCGAATGAACGGAATCAGGATCGATTCAACCAGGCCATAATCGAGGTGGAGGTTTTCAGGTTCCATTGGAGGAAAATCATAAAGAGGTGAACAAGTGGGTCAGCCTGCCGATGAGCATAAACGAGATGACGGCCGCCGTAGCCATGAGCACGCCTGACTTTCTCGACAGCGCCTCGATCTTCGGAGCGTCGAAATCAAAGAGCGCATGCATGCCGAAACGGGCAGTCAGCACCGCATGAAGCAGCGCGGCGGCCATGAGCAGCCAGCGCCAGACGCCGAGAAGAGCGAACGGTTCGGCAAGCCAGAGCGGCGTGAACGAATAGCACAGCACGGTCATGACATCCTGCTGGAACGACTCGGAACGCTCAGGCCCGGCAAGGGAGCCGATCGCTCCGGAGAGAAGGAAAAGCACGGCCACATCGATAACGAATCCGAAAATGGCGAGCAGCATGGCCATGCGGGGCACGCCGATGAACGGCAACTTGCAGAGCTGGGCAATCGTGATCAGCGGAGCCGCGTAATCGCGCATCGCGTTGACCTCGCCGAGCTGCTCACGGGCATCCGTCCAGAAGCGTTCCGGCTGGAACAGCACAGAGAACATCGTCACGAACAGCCATTTCACTCCCATGAACTCCTCCTGTTATCTGAGCCACTTCTGTGGATTTTGCTTGACCTTGCCTTTCCAGATCTCGAAGTGTACGATCGAGCCGCCCTCCGGCACCGGCGCCGAAGTGCCGAGCAACTGGCGAGACTGGATAAGGTCGCCGGAACCCACCGACACCCGGTCAAGATTCGCGTAAACGGTAAGATACGACTTCGGATGACGAACAATCACCACCTTGCCGAAGGTCGGCAGAAACGCCACCTGCACCACCTTGCCGCCTGAAACCGACCTGACCGGCGTACCGGCGGGCACCGAAATATCGATCCCGTTGTTGACGGTCACGATGTTCAGCTCCTTGTCGCGGCTGGTGCCGAACCTGCGGACCACCACCCCGTTACTGACCGGCCAAGGCAACGATGAACCGGCATCGAAATTGGCCGAAACACGTTTGAGTTCAGCCTCTGTTTCGTCCGGAACCACCTGCACCGGCTCCTTTTTTGGCGGCGACGGCTTTGCAGAAGGAGCCTCCTTCTGTTGCCGGGCAAGCTGGCGCTGCCGCTCGGCCTCGCGACGCCGCTCCTCGGCAAGCCGCTGCTTGCGGAGCGCCTCCTCCTGCTGCTTGCGTATCAGCTCCTGCTGGGCCATAATCAGCGCCTCGATCTTCTTCTGCATGGCGCGCTGCTTTCTGCGCACCTCGGTGATGCGGGCGGCATAGACCTGCTTGTCCTTCTTGAGGCTGGAAAGCACCGCCTCCTTCTCCTTTTTCCTGGAAGCATAGCCCTGAAGCTCAGCCTGCTGCGACTTCATGGCCATCTCTTTCTGACGGTAGCTCTCCTGAAGCCGGGCGCGGCTCATCTCCATCTGCTGAGCGCTCGACTGAAGCTCGTTGACCTTCATGCCGACCGCGCGTGACAGAAAACCGACATACCTGCTTCTGACAACGGCATCGTTGACCGACCGGGAAGAGAAAAGCAGCTCGGCATTCCGGTTCCCGCCGCGCTTGTAGGCAGCAACGGCAATGCGCTGAAAATCGCCCGAAACGTGCCGGTAATGCTGCCGGTTCTCGACAAGCTCCTGCTGCAAAACGCCGATCTCCTTGTCGAGGCCGCTCAGAAGCGTCTGGTTTTCACTGATAAGGCGTTCATAGACCAGAATCTGCCTGCGAATATTCTTCAGGTCGGAAATCGAGCGGGCTTCGCTTCTTTTGGCGCTTTTCAGCTTTGACTGATATTCGCCAAGCTGCTTCTTGAGGTCGGTAAGGGTGCGCTCGACCTGCTTGCGCTCCCTGACGATCTTGTTCATCTCCGCACTGGCCGCACTGACCGAAAGCGGGAACAGTGAAAGTGTGCAGAGAATACAGAGAAAGCTGTACAGTGACATCGCTGTGAAACGGCGGCAGGAAAACCTTTGCATGGTCTCGGGATGATTGGCACTCCAAAAGAGAGGTCGCATCAAAAGCGTCAGTAATGATTGAGCATTGGAACCGATTGAATGGCTTTAAAATAAAATTTGTTTTTCTGAGGCTGAAATAATTAAATAAGCCTTTTGAGGCTTTTCATGATCAACCATCACACCACTGAATGGACAAGCTCGTCATCCGTGGCGGAAAGAGGCTCGGCGGCACGATTGCCGCTTCCGGCTCCAAGAATTCCGCCCTTCCCGTCATCGCGGCAACCCTTCTAACTCCGGACGGCACTTTTGTTATCGACCGCATTCCGGACCTCAAGGATGTGCGAACCTTCATTCAGCTGCTCGGCTATCTGGGCGCAAGCACTTCGTTTGAAAACAACCGGCTGACGGTCTGTTCCAGCCAGCTGCAAAGCATCGAAGCGCCCTACGAGCTGGTCAAGAAGATGCGCGCCTCGATCTACGTGCTCGGGCCGCTGCTCGCCCGTTTCGGCCACACCAGGGTGTCGCTTCCCGGCGGCTGCGCATTTGGCCCGCGACCGGTCGATCTGCACATCATGGCCATGGAAAAACTCGGCGCGACCGTCACCATCGAACAGGGCTTCATCGACGCCAGGGTCAACGGCTCGCGTCTGCGCGGCGCGCATATCGATTTCCCCATCTCCTCGGTCGGCGCAACCGGCAACGCCCTGATGGCCGCCGTCACCGCCGAAGGCACCACCGTTCTCGAAAACGCGGCGCTTGAACCCGAAATCGAGTGCCTCTGCCGGTTCCTGCAGAAGATGGGCGCGAACATCAGCGGCATCGGCACCACGACGCTCGTCATCGAAGGTGTCGATCGGCTCACGGCGGTCGGCTTTGACAACATCTTCGACCGGATCGAGGCAGGAACGCTGCTCTGCGCGGCGGCCATCACCGGCGGCAGCGTTACGGTCACCGGCACCGTGCCCGAACATCTCGAATCGGTGCTCGAAGCCTTCCGTCAGGCCGGCTGCACCATCACCATCAAGGGCGACGCCATTACGCTCAACTCGCCCGCCGAACTCCAGCCGGTCGATATTACCGCCAGGCCTTACCCCGAGTTCCCGACCGACATGCAGGCGCAGTGGATGGCCTTGATGACCCAGGCCAAAGGCGACAGCACCATCATCGACCGCATCTACCTGGAACGCTTCAACCACATCCCGGAGCTGAACCGGCTCGGAGCGAACATCGAAATCAGGGACAACTGGGCAAAGGTTCACGGCCCGCGCGAGCTGACCGGCACCAAGGTGATGTCAACCGACCTGCGAGCCTCCGCTTGCCTCGTTCTGGCAGGGCTGATCGCACGTCAGACAACTGAAGTACTCAGGGTCTATCACCTCGACCGCGGGTACGAGGCGATCGAGAAAAAACTCACGGCGCTCGGTGCGGACATCAAAAGAGAGAAGTACCAGGAATTTGCCTGAAAAATTTTAAAATATCGCTTGCAAATTAAATCACATACCTTATATTAAGTCCACTCTGAAGCACGAAACAGAGGCTTGCAAGGGCCCTTAGCTCAGTTGGTCAGAGCAAGCGACTCATAATCGCTGGGTCGTAGGTTCAAGTCCTACAGGGCCCACCAGCTGACGTAATTCAGAGCACAAAATATGGCGTGTTCGTCTAGTGGCCCAGGACATCGCCCTCTCAAGGCGAAGATCACGGGTTCGAATCCCGTACACGCTACCAGTTATAAATCCCGGTACAGGCCGGGATTTATACACTATGCACCCGTAGCTCAACTGGATAGAGCATCTGACTACGGATCAGAAGGTTAGGAGTTCGAATCTCTTCGGGTGTACCATAAAACAGAATGACTTGCGGGTTTTGCTCGCAGGTCTTTTTTGTTTATGGACTCTGCGGACACGGCCAAAAGCCATGCTCTCGCCTCCCCTTTCATTTTGCCGGGCATCCTTTTCAGCCAGATAGCCACAAAACCAAGAGCTTTCGCCAGCACTACAGAGCTACGGCAGAACCGGTCATTTTTTTATGAACAAATCAAAAAAAAGGGATGGAATTTCAATTTTTTTGTTACATTAAGAGCCTCAATTGAGGAGTGGCCAAATTGGTAAGGCTCCTGACTCTGGATCAGGCAATTCCAGGTTCGAGTCCTGGCTCCTCAGCCCCTCCAAAGCCTTGTAGCGGATAACGTTACAAGGCTTTTTTTATGCGGGTACAACTTCCTTTGGCTCTCCCTTCCCCTTCTCCAGCCGTCATACCACGCAATATTCTCGCAGAATACTGGCCTGGTAAAAAAGAGATATCAGAAAGCGCTCTGGCCGGCCGCAAGCGTTCCTGCACAAGCAGGCTGCTTGCTTATGAAAACAATGCAAAGGAAATTATGGCAGAGTTGCTCGATCCACAGCAGCAATGCACAAAAGGAAATTTTCTCAGACTCGATACTTGCGGAAAAGCTTTTTGATCGCCAAAATGTTCCATACACTGGATATTGATGCTTTGCATGACCGACCCCCGACAAGCCATTACTGTGGCCTGGATGAAAAAAAATTCTCATGATACGAGATTGAAACCAGTTGGATGAAAAGGAATCACTGGAAGACGCCGACTTCTCGGGTAACAGTGATTTATGCCTTATCTTCAGAGTCGAAACAAAGACAACCCGAACCGGTGAACTTCTTTTGCTCACAAATCCGCTGCAGGAAAGCGCTGCAAGCCAATTACCGATGTTCCGGCCAATCCCGTCCATCGCTTCACCCCGTTTTTGACCGCGACGATGTCTCTTGACTACACCACCCTCGATCTGTTGCGGCAGAACCATCCGGCCTGGCGGCTGTTGCGGGCGCAACATGCACCCCTGGTAGCGTCGTTCCTGCACCGGGTGTTCATCGCGCCGAATGTGAGAAGCCTTTCGCAGGCTGACCTCGTCGAGGCGCTGGAGGACGAGCTGTTCGCGCTTCGCCGGCAACTTGGCGACAACGCCTTTCCCGGTTCGGCGCAAAGCTATCTGAATGACTGGGCTGAGAACGACAAGGGGTGGCTGCGCAAGTTCTATCCGGTCGGCGAGGATGAACCGCATTACGACCTGACTCCGGCGACCGGAAAGGCGCTTGCTTGGCTGGAAAGCCTTTCGGAGCGCTCGTTCGTCGGCACCGAGTCGCGCCTGTTGACCCTGTTCGAGCTGCTTCGCCAGATGAGCACCGGCAGCCAGGCCGATCCTGAGCTGCGCATTGCGGAGCTGAACCGCCGTCGCGACGAGATCGATGCCGAGATCGCCCGTATCCATGCCGGTGAAATCTCACTGCTCGACGACACGGCGCTGAAGGATCGCTTCCAGCAGTTCCTGCAACTGGCGCGCGAGCTGTTGACCGATTTCCGCGAGGTGGAGCACAACTTCCGCACGCTCGACCGGCAGGTACGCGAGCGCATCGCTCTCTGGGAGGGAAGCAAGGGCGAGCTGCTGGAACAGATCATGGGTCAGCGTGACGCCATTGCCAACTCCGACCAGGGCAAAAGCTTCCGCGCATTCTGGGACTTCCTGATGTCGCAGTCCCGCCAGGAGGAGCTGACCGCTCTGCTCGACGAGGTGCTCAGTCTGCCGCCGGTGGTACAGATGCGCCCGGAACTGCGTCTGAAGCGGGTGCACTTCGACTGGCTCGATGCGGGCGAGCATACGCAGCGCACGGTGGCCCGGCTCTCCGAACAGTTGCGCAAATTTCTCGATGACAAGGCGTGGCTCGAAAACCGGCGCATCATGGACATCCTGCACAGCATCGAAAGCAAGGCGCTCGCCCTGCGCGAAGCGATGCCCTCCGGAAGCTTCATGCCGCTTGCTGACGCCTCCGCCGAAATCGAACTGCCGCTCGAAAGGCCGCTCTACCGTCCGCCATTCAAGCCGCTGATCGAAGGCATCGCGCTCGACGAGGGGGATGCCGAAATCGATACCGCCGCACTTTACGCCCAGGTGATCGTCGATCGCGCCGAACTGATGAGCCACATCCGCAAGGCGTTGCAGGAGCGAAGCCAGATCGCTCTCGGCGAACTGATCGCCCGCCACCCCCTGCGCCACGGTCTGGCCGAGCTGGTCATCTACCTCCAGATCGCCGGGGAGTGGCCCCGCACGGCGGTCGATGAGGAGACGGAAGAGCTGATCGAATGGGAGGCAGAAAACGGCGTGAAGCGGCAGGCAACGCTGCCGAGGATTATTTTTGTGCGGAATGAGTGATGGGAATGAGGAAAGATGTTGCCTCAAAAATGATAATCAGAACATGTTGAGCATTTTTCGATTGTCATTCTGAACGAAGTGAAGAATCCATTTTTTTGGACAGAACGATAATTGACTTATTTAAAAGACCTTATGTGGTCGGCCTGGATTCTTCACCCGACTTCGTCGGACTCAGAATGACAGGAAAAAATGATTCGGTTTTTGCTTTTGAGACAGCCTCTGATCACGATTCACGATATTTTCACCTTTGACCAATTGATACGCTACTGGCCGATGCTCGATCATTTTTTCAATACTACCCGATGAATCCAACCGACCCCCAGACACCGCGTCCGGCTACCGCTCCGCAAGAGCTATCCCTGATCGTGGTCACCCTCTTGAAAGGGGTGATCTATCAGGAGGAAAGCCCGGCGCTCTGGAACTCTCTGCTGAACCTGCAAGCCGGTGTGCGCGACTACGTGGCCGTGATTGGCCTCGAACTGATGCTCGACGAGGCCGAGGGGTACGCCTTCCTTCGCTCCCGCATCCCGGATGACGAGGAGAATGGCAGCGCCATGCCGCGTCTGGTGGCCCGGCGACAGCTCTCCTACCCGGTCAGCCTGCTGCTCGCGCTCTTGCGCAAGAAGCTCGCCGAGTCCGATGCAGGCGGCGGCGATACGCGCCTGATCCTCTCCCGCGACGAGGTGGCGGAGCTCGTCCGCATCTTCCTGCCCGCCGGAAGCAACGAGGTGAAGCTGATCGACCAGGTTGACGCCACCCTGAACAAGATCGCCGACCTCGGCTTCATCCGGCGACTGCGCGGCGAAAAACAGATGATCGAGGTGCGACGCATCATCAAGGCGTTCATCGATGCGCAGTGGCTGGCCGACTTCGACCGCCGCCTCGACGAGTACCGCCAGCTCGCCACGCAACCGACGGAGGAAGACAATGGCTGAAGCCCTTGAATTCGGATTTATCTCGGACGACCAGCTTGCCGGGTTCCGCCTCCAGCGGCTCGAAGTGTTCAACTGGGGCACCTTCGACGGGCGCGTCTGGACGCTCCGTCTCGACGGCAAAAACGGCCTCCTGACCGGCGACATCGGCTCCGGCAAATCGACGCTGGTCGA
>JAFGER010000005.1 GCA_016931495.1 Chlorobiaceae bacterium
CGGCCTCCTCTTCCGGCAGCTCGGCTTGCAAGAAAATCTCCTGTGGAATGAGGTCGGGCGTTTCGAGGTAGTAGTGTTCGAGCAGCGAGGTGAGCAGGTTCGGCAGCGGCGTGCTTCCGGTGTTGGTCAGATAGGTGTGGCGCGAGCCGATCAGCTTGCCCTCGCGGATGCGGAAGATCACGCCGCAGGCATCCTCCTCGCCGGTGGCCACGGCGAAAACGTCGCGGTCAACCGGTTCGGTGCTCACCACCTTCTGCCGTTCGGCGTAGCGCTTCAGCCCCTCGATCTGCGCCTTCAGCGTGGCCGCCTCCTCGAACTTCAGCTCCGCCGCCTTTTGCTGCATCTGCGCTGTCAGGTCGCGCACCAGCGCCGAGGTTTTGCCCTTGAGCAGCGTGATGATCTCGCGGATCATCGCTTGGTACTCCTCCTCCGATTGCCGTCCTTCACACGGCCCCTTGCACTTGTGGATGTGGTAGTCGAGGCAGACGCGGTATTTGCCCGACGCGACCGCCTCTTCGGTGAGCCTGTACTTGCAGCTCCGGACGGGAAAGATCGAGCCGATCAGGTCGAGAATGAGCCGGAGCTGCGAGGCTTCGGTGTAGGGGCCGAAGTAGAGCGAGCCGTCGCGCCGCACCTGCCGGGTGAGGAAGATTCTCGGGAAGCGCTCGTTGGTGATGACCAGGTACGGGTAGCTCTTGTCGTCCTTGAGGCTGACGTTGTAGCGCGGCTTCAGCTCCTTGATGAGGTTGTTTTCGAGAATCAGCGCCTCGACCTCCGAGGAGGTGATGATGACGTCGAGGTCGGCGATGTGGCTCACCAGCACGGCGGTTTTGCCGGACTGGCGCGCCTGACTGTTGAAGTATGACCGCACCCGGTTGCGCAGGTTGCGCGCCTTGCCGACGTAGATCACCGTGCCCGCCGCGTTGCTGAAGCGATAGACGCCGGGCGAAGTTGGCAGCGAAGCCAGCTTTTCGGCAAGGGCGGTGTTGGCTGGTGGCTGGTTGGCGGCTGGCTGTTTGGCAGTCATGGGGATTGGGTAAACACGAACAGGCACGGACTTTCACAAACTGGCAAGGACATCCGGATTTTTCTTCTGTCCATGTCAGTCCGTGCTCGTCCGTGTCAGTCCGTGTTCTTTTCCCCAAAGTAAACAAAAAAAGGCGCGGAACAATCCGCGCCTTTTTGTTGCTGGGTGCCGTTTCCGGACTCAGTGTGCTGAAGCTTCGCCAGCGCCTTTCGGGTAGCGGAGGCTGTCCACCAGCTCCTGGATCTCTTCCGGAGGTGCAGGAGTAATGCGTGAAACCACGAAGCTGACGGCCACGTTGACCAGCATGCCGATCGTGCCGATACCTTCAGGCGAAATGCCAAGGAACCAGAACTCGGGCTTGTTCATCGCCGGGTTCATGAACTTGAAGTACACGATATAGGCTGCCGTGAAGAGCAGGCCGGACAGCATGCCGGCAATTGCGCCCTCCTTGTTCATCCTCTTCGAGAAGATGCCGAGGATGATGATCGGGAAGAAGGATGCGGCGGCAAGACCGAACGCGAAGGCCACAACCTCTGCCACGAAGCCGGGCGGGTTGATGCCGAAGTAGCCGGCGATCAGGATCGCGACCGCCACGGCGATACGGGCGTACATCAGCTCGGCGCCCTCGCTGATGTTGGGGTTGAGCTGCTTTTTGATCAGGTCATGCGAAATCGAGGTCGAGATGACCAGCAACAGACCCGCAGCCGTCGAGAGCGCGGCGGCAAGACCGCCAGCAGCCACGAGTGCGATCACCCAGTTCGGTAGCTGACCGATCTCCGGGTTGGCCAGCACCATGATATCCTTGTCGATGAAGAGCTCGTTGGCGTTGTCGGTCGGTTTGTTCGACATCAGCAGTTCGCCGCTCTTTCCGGTTTCTTTGGTGAACAACGGTTTGGTGCCTTCAAACGGATCACCGCCGTTGGCTTTCTTGCCAAAGTACTGGATGTTGCCGTCGCCATTTTTGTCCATCCAGGCAAGCAGACCGGTCTTTTCCCATTTCCTGAACCAGTCGGGCATTTCAGCGTAAGGCTTGTTGCTCACCGTGTCGATGAGGTTCAGGCGGGCGAAGGTGGCGATAGCCGGAGCCGTGGTGTAGAGCAGGGCGATGAACACGAGTGCCCAGCCGGCCGAGACGCGGGCGTCACGAACCTTCGGCACGGTGAAAAAGCGCACGATGACGTGCGGCAGACCGGCGGTACCGACCATGAGGGCCACGGTGATGGCGAAGACGTCGATCATCGGCTTGGAGCCGGTGGTGTAGGGGGCAAAGCCAAGTTCGGTGTGCAGGTTGTCGAGCTTGTCGAGCAGATAGACGCCATCGGAACCTGCGCCGCCGAAGCCGAGCTGCGGAATCGCGTTGCCGGCGATCATGATCGAAAGGAAGATGGCCGGAACCATGTAGGCGAAGATCAGCACCCAGTACTGAGCCACCTGGGTGTAGGTGATTCCCTTCATGCCGCCAAGCACGGCGTAGAAGAAGACGATGGTCATACCGATGATAATACCGGTGTTGATGTCAACTTCGAGGAAGCGGGAGAAGACCACGCCGACGCCGCGCATCTGGCCGGCAACGTAGGTGAACGAAACGAACAGGGCGCTGATGATGGCCACGGTGCGGGCAGTGTTCGAGTAGTAGCGGTCACCCACGAAATCGGGCACGGTGAACTTGCCGAACTTCCTGAGGTAAGGGGCGAGCAGAAGCGCCAGCAGCACGTAGCCGCCCGTCCAGCCCATCAGATAGACCGAACCGTCATAGCCCATGAAGGAGATGAGACCGGCCATCGAAATGAACGATGCCGCCGACATCCAGTCTGCGGCGGTCGCCATGCCGTTCATGATCGGCGGCACTCCCGCACCGGCAACATAGAACTCTTTGGTTGAACCGGCTTTCGCCCATACCGCAATGGCGATGTAGATGGCAAAGGTCAGCCCAACGATGAGGTAGGTCCATAATTGAACACTCATGATGGTAATTGATTAAACGTTTGGAAAATGGTTTTCGGATACGGTTTCGGCTGGCTCAGTCTTCGTGAACGTCGAACTTCCTGTCGAGCTTGTTCATCAGTGAAACGTACACGAAGATCAGTACCACGAATACGTAGATGGAGCCTTGCTGGGCGAACCAGAAGCCCAGTTTGAATCCGCCGAGCCGGATCGCGTTCAACGGTTCGACAAGAAGAATGCCGAAGCCGTACGAGACGACGAACCAAGCCACCAGCAGGCCGATCAGGTAGCCGAGGTTGATTTTCCAGTACTCCTGGAGTTTCGCTTTTTCCATGGCATTGGTGAGTTTGTGCTTGTTGAGAACTACTAAAGACAGAACAGGGCACTGCACAAGGGCAGCGCCGGTAAAAAAGAGAACAGTCGCGGAAACGGACGTAACCATGCATTCTGTCAGGTGCCGATGCCGGAACAGGCGATGGTCCGGTCATGCAGACACCTCATAACAATCACAAATCGATCTGAAGTTTTTCTGCCGGTGGTCATGAGTCGGGTGTTTTGTGCAGTACCGACAGAAAAGGGAATGTTTTCAATAGATAACAATATACACGATATAGTGCTGAACTTACAACTGTTCATGCGGTTCCTATATCGTTACGCCATAGCCCCGGATGTTGCCGATAAAAAAAGCCGCAGCGAACTGCGGCTTTTTTATCATGCTGCGGATCAACCTCAGAAGTTGATGGTTGCCCAGAGCTCGCTGCGGAGGCGCGAACCGCTCAATTCGCAGCAGCCATAATCTTCTTTCGAAGCCAGGTAGCGGAGCGTCGGCTGGATCGCGATGCTGCCGGCTGCCGAAGAGTACACCGGAATCTTGTACTGTGCCCATACGAAGTGGTTCGTATAGTCAACATTGTTGGCATCATCATTGGTGCGGTTGAAATCGTACCATGCCATGAAGTTGCCGATTTCACCTTTCACCCTGAACAGGTAACCATCATAATCGACATCAGGACCACCGTTCGGAGTTGTGTCATCACAGTTGGTGTAGAAAGCGCCGAAGGTCAGCTTTGCATCGCCAGCGGGCACACCGATGAGAGCTCCGAGAGTGTAGGGCGTCACTTTATATCCATACAGTTCAGGATAGCCCATGATGTCCTGTGAAAGGACATTTGCGTTGGTTAGAACGGTCAGGAACTGGGGCTCGAAGGTGACGTCGCCGAGGTTGACCTTGTAGTCGAGGTGGAGCGCGTAGCCATCGTTGAAGAGGCCGTCTCCTTCGGCATTGGTGTCGTCATTGAAGTCGTTGTCGAGCGCAACAAGTGTAGTGTTCAGCATGCCATCACCAAGCTTGAAGCCGTAGTTGGCGCCAAAGACGCGGTCCATGTTGATGAAGGCTACCGGGCTTTCAAGCGGCTGTGCCGGGTAGAGGGTGAGATCGAAGATCGGGTTGTTGAGGGAGTTCAGCGGAATACGGCCAACCATCCAGTGGCAGTCTTGCAGCATGCGGCCGAAGTAGAAGTTCGAAACGCTGAGGGTGAAGTCGTTCAGGCCGTAAGTGGCTTGATTATTGGTAACCGCCGTCCAGCCTCCTGCGAGCGTTTCGTTCGTGATCATGGCCTTGAAGAAGTAGCCTTCGCCGAGATCGGCAGCGGCGTTCAGGCGGACTCTGTACTGGAAGAGGAGATCATCATCAGCTTCGCGATACTTGGTAGTTTTCGGATCAATACCAGTCATCTGGTCGGCATCGCCGAAGTACGAGACGTCTCTGAGCCTGACGCCAGCGTCGCCGCTGAGTTTCAGCTCGGCCGAAGCGGGCGAAGCGTATGCCAGCACTGCGAACATCGCAGCAAGTGACAGCATTTTTTTCATTGTGTGTTCTCCGTTAGGTTGTGTGATGCGTTTTGTCAAACAAAAATCAACCGCTTTTTTGCGGCTGGTTACCATCATCGGAGCATGGCAACCACAGGTCAGAAAAAGAACAGGTGTGGTTATGGTTAACGTTAAATTAAGGAAATAGTATTGATTAGTCCAAATAAATGATAGAAACTTTATGCTTATCGGGTTTTATTGATATATAGTGTGTTGCATACACCGGATGACCGGTTGTAATGTTATTTTATTTCTTTTTTCGTGCTGAATACGCAGTAATGACAGCGTTGCTGTAAAACAGGTGTTTTATGCATTATCCTTCCAGAAAGCCGGTTCATCTCAGGGCGAGCGCCTTGTGCATCATGGATGGGCACGTTTTGTTCGTTGAGCACCGGAGTTTTGCGCCGGGAGATCCTGCATTTCCGGAAAGCTACTGGATTCTGCCGGGCGGCGTGGTCGAGCGGGGCGAGACCCTTCAGGAGGCGCTCAGGCGCGAGGTGATGGAGGAGACCGGCCTGGAGTGCACGGTCGGGAGCATGGTGTTCGTCAAGGAGCTGCTCTACCCGTATCCCGGTTTGCCGGAGCAGGGGGAGCGTCACCACTCGATCTCTCTTGGCTTTCATTGCGAGGTGACCGGCGGCACGCTCATGACGGGCCGCGATCCGGAGCTGCCCGACGACCGGCAGATGATTCTGCAAAGCAGTTGGCTGCCCATATCGTCGCTGACCTCATACCGCCTGTATCCGCCATTTCTGTATGAACTTGTCGAATCGGGTCATCGTCAGGGCCTCGACACCGTCTGCCCCGGATTTTTCGATTCGATGCTGTAAAAAGGGGGAGGGGCTGCACGTGCGGCAAGAGTTGGCTCATCAGACAGATCAGTCCGATTTTTCTGATCTGACGGATCCGTCTGATGCCCTGACAATTTACAAATCCACGATCATCCCCAGCGTCGTGTAGCTCTCGGGCTTGTAGAAGTACATGCCGTGGCGGCTCATGCCGGAGAAGTAGTTGGCGGCGACCCGCACATTGTCCAGACCGAGCGAGCTCAAGCGCATTCCGGCTTGCAGGTTCCAGGTGCCCCGGTACCCTTCGGTTTTGCCTTCGCTCCACTTCCAGATCGGCAGCAGCTTGAAGTCTGCGGCCAGATAGGCGTTGTACGGCAGGCCGATTTCGGCGCCAGCCTGGAATGAACTCGCGCTGATTTCATCGGGAATGGTGTGGTACAGGTACTGGTAGCCCAGATAGACCCTGCGGCCGGGCGAGCTGAGGGCCGCCGTGACGTTGATGAACTCCCGGCTGTAGGTGAAGGGGATGCCGAAGGGGCTTTCATCGGGGTTGAGCCAGTCGCCGTTGTCGTCGGTATGGCCGTCCTCGAAGTGCGCCGAAATGTGGCTCCACCGCACCCTGACGGCGGCCTCGTCAAACGGAACGGAAGAGTCCTTGAGCTGTTGGCGGAAGGTGGCGTTTACGCCGAAGAGGTAGTCGATGCAGTCAACCGGAAACTTGAAGTTATCGGTCCGGTTCAGGAGCGACCAGGTGGCGAAATCGATACCGACGGCGAAGCTTTTGCTGTCGTTCTGGTAGAGGTCGGCCGAGGTGCCGATGTCGAGCTGGAGCTGTTTTTCGCCGAGCATCGGCATGACGGCGATTCGCGGTTCCATCGGGTCGGCAAGGAGCGGCTCGAACAGGGTGTCGAGCGTCGGATGGAGCGCCGATTCGGCGCTGGCCGCGCCGGTTGGAGCGGTGAGGCTGATGGCTGCGAGGAGCGCGGCGGAGAGGCGTTGGTATTGTTTTTTCATGACAGTTCGTTTTTCCGGGATGGCAGAATGAAAGATTTCGGCAGTTCAGCCCGCCAGCAGGCGATGCAGCACGGCCATGCGGACGGCCACGCCGTTGGTCACCTGCTCCATGAGCATGCTGCTCGAATAGCCGGGCGGCTGGATGCGGTCGGCCACGAGGTTCGAGATTTCGATTTCACGGTTGATCGGGCCGGGATGCAGCACCGGCAGCAGGCGTTTCAGGCGGTCGAGTTTTTCGTCGGTCAGGCCATAGTAGGCGGAGTACTCTTCGAGTGACGGGATGTAGCCGCCGGTGGCCCGTTCGAGCTGGAGCCGCAGCACGATGGCCGCGTCGGCCCAGGCGAGGGCCTTGTCGAGACTGGTGAAGACCTGCACGCCGAGCTGATCGATCCGGCCCGGAAGCAGCGTCGATGGCGCGCAGACGGCGATTTGTGCGCCGAGCGTTTTCAGTCCGAGGATGTTCGAGCGGGCCACCCGGCTGTGCAGGATGTCGCCGAGAATCATGACCTTCAGCCCTTCGATCTTTCCGAAGTATTCGCGAAGGGTGAGGATGTCGAGCAGCGCCTGCGTCGGATGCTCGTGCGTGCCGTCGCCCGCGTTGATGACCGGTCGTCGGGTGATCGATGCCACGAAATCAGCCGCGCCTGACGAGGGGTGGCGAAGCACGAAGGCGTCCACTTTCATCGCTTCGAGGTTCCGGATGGTGTCCGACAGGGTTTCGCCCTTGCTGACGCTGCTCGACGCCGCCGTGAAGCTCAGCGTACCCGCGCCGAGATGCCGCGCGGCAAGCTCGAACGAAAAGCGGGTGCGGGTGGAGTTCTCAAAGAAAACAAGCGCCACACGCCGGTTGGCAAGCATCGGAGCAAAAATTTCCGGCTCTCTGTTGAGGCCGTCCCTGTATCCGGCGGCAAGGTCGAGAAGCTCGACCAGCGTGCCTGCCGGAAGTCCAAGTAGTCCCGTGAGGTGGTTCAATACTTCATGAACGTTAAGAGTTGCTGGAAAGATTGTGCCCAAAATTAAGAAAAATTTAACGATCATTTCATGACTGCCATGCGGTAATCCGCTGGCCGGAACTATTTTAGCGGACGAACGGTAAAGTCTTGTATTTTTGGACTTGTCAATTGTGAACATTAACGCCTTGCCATGCACGAGATGTCCATCGCGCTGTCGGTGATCGATGCCGTGACCGAAAAGGCCCGTCAGGAGGGCTGCTCGAAGGTGACCGGCATCGAGCTGGTTGTCGGCCGTCTGGCCGGCGTGGAGGTTGAGGCGCTGAAGTTCTGCTTTTCGGCAGCCTGCCGCGACACCGCCGCCGACGGAGCCGAGCTGTTCATCGACGAGCGGGAGGCTTTCGGCCAGTGCGAGGCATGCGGCGAGCGTTTCCCGGTGACCAGCTTTTACGCGAAGTGCCCAAGCTGCGGCCAGTTCCGGGTAACGGTTGAATCGGGCCAGGAGCTTGCAGTGCGCTCGATCACGATAGAGTAAAGATCAGTCTGATCTGACTGATCAATAATAATAAAGGGAGTAACCAACTATGTGCGATACTTGCGGTTGTTCGGGGGATGGCGGGGCGGTGCTTCGCAAGCCGGGCGTGAAGGGCTACCATGTTCACGTCGGCGATGAGGGCGGCCACCACCATCACCACGAGCACGAACACAGCCACGATCATGCGCATGAGCACGGTCACGAGCATCATCACGATCACCACCACGGCGAGGCTCGCAAGGTGCAGGTCGAGCAGGATGTGCTGTTGCAGAACAACATGCTCGCCGAGCGCAATCGTGGGTGGTTCGAGGCGCGGCGCGTGCTGGCGCTGAACTTCCTCAGCTCGCCGGGATCGGGAAAGACCTCGATTCTCGAAAAAACCATCCCGATGCTGCTGGAAGAGTGTCCCGTCACGGTGATCGAGGGCGACCAGCAGACCACCAATGACGCCGACCGCATCGACGCGCTTGGCGTGCCGGTGATCCAGGTCAACACCGGCACAGGCTGCCACCTCGACGCGCAGATGGTGCAACGCGCCGTGCGGGAACTCGACCCGCCGGAGCGTTCGCTGCTCTGCATCGAGAACGTGGGCAACCTTGTCTGCCCGGCGCTTTTCGACCTCGGCGAGGCAGCCAAGGTGGTGGTCATCAGCACGACCGAGGGCGAGGACAAGCCCATCAAGTATCCCACGATGTTCCATCACGCGGATGTCGTGCTGCTCAACAAGATCGACCTGTTGCCGCATCTCGATTTCGACGCGGCCAAATGCCGCGAGTACGCCATGCAGGTCAATCATCATCTCGAATGGATCGAGCTTTCCGCGAAGAGTGGCGAGGGTTTCGACCAGTGGATCGCATGGCTGAAAACGAAGCTCGCGGCGCTCTGAGCGATTCCGCGCCCCGCCAGCGCCGCCGAATCGCCGTCGCCGGAATCGTGCAGGGGGTGGGCTTCCGCCCCTTCGTCTGGCGGCTTGCCGGTCGTTTCGGGCTGGCGGGATTCATCCGCAATACCGCATCCGGCGTGGTGATCGAGGTCGAGGGCTTGCCGGACGATCTCGACCGCTTCGAGGCTGCCCTCCGCGACGAAGCGCCGCCACTTGCTCGCATCGTTTCGGTCGAATCCACGTCGCTGGAGCCGCTTGGCGGCGAGGGTTTCGTCATCGCCGATTCCACCGGCGGCGAGTCGATGGAGACGCTTATCTCGCCCGACATCGCCGTTTGCCCGGCCTGCCTGCGTGACATCACCGATCCCGCCGACCGCCGCTACCGCTACGCCTTCACCAACTGCACCGACTGCGGGCCGCGCTACACCATCGTCGAGCGCATTCCCTACGACCGCCCCTTCACCACGATGAAAGGCTTCGCGCTTTGCCCGGAGTGCCAGCGCGAGTACAACGACCCCGCCGACCGCCGCTTCCACGCCCAGCCCAACGCCTGCCCGGCGTGCGGGCCGAAGCTCGAACTGCGCGACGCGTCCGGTGTCCGGCTGGAGGTGGGCGACGAAATTTCAGTGGCGGGCGAGTTGCTGTCGGGTGGGAAGATTCTCGCGATCAAGGGGGTCGGTGGATTCCATCTCGCCGTCGATGCCTCGAACGATGAGGCTGTCCGCCGCCTGCGAAGCCGCAAGGGGCGCGAGGAGAAGCCGTTCGCGGTGATGGCGAGCGACCTCGCCGTCGCCTGCGAGCTGTGCGAGATTGGCCCGGAGGAGGAGGCCTCGCTGAGTTCACCCGAAGCGCCCATCGTGCTGCTTCGCAAGCGTCCCGGCTTGGCGCTCGCCGCGTCCATCGCGCCCGGTAACGACCGGCTTGGCGTGATGTTGCCCTACTCGCCGCTGCATTTTCTGCTCATGCGCGAAGGACCGGGGGTGCTCGTCATGACCAGCGCGAACTTCAGCGAGGAGCCGCTCGTCGCCGACAACGCCGAAGCGCTCGAACGGCTTTCGGGCATCGCCGATGCCTTCCTGATGCACGACCGGCCAATCGCCCGGCGCTGCGACGATTCGGTGGTGATGTCGATGGCCGGGGCGGTGCGCCTGATTCGCCGGAGCCGTGGCTACGCGCCTGCGCCGATCAGGCTCGCCGAGAGCGGCCCGCCGGTGCTCGGCACGGGCGGCGAGCTGAAGAACGCGCTCTGCCTCGTGAAGGGCAGCGAGGCGTTCATGAGCCAGCACATCGGCGACATGAAAAACTACGAAGCATACCGCCACTTCGACGATGTGGCCGCGCACCTGCAACGCATTTTCCAGACGGAAGCTGAGCTGCTCGTGCACGACCTGCACCCCGCCTACATGACCACGCGCTGGGCGCTGGAGCAAGGCAAGCCGACGCTCGGCGTGCAGCACCACCACGCGCACCTCGCCTCGTGCCTCGCCGAACATCGCTGTGAAGGCCCGGCCATCGGCCTCGCGCTCGACGGCACCGGCTACGGCGCGGACGGCACGGTGTGGGGCGGCGAAGTGCTGATCGGCGACGCCGCCAGAGTGACGCGCTTCGCTTCGCTCGAACCGATGCCCCTGCCCGGCGGCGACGCGGCCACGCGGCAGGTGTGGCGCACCGCTCTCGGCTGGCTGCACCGCAGCGGCGCGTCGCCCGAAGGCCTGGAATGTCTCCGCCAGCCGCAGTCGGCGCAGGTGCTCGAACTGCTTCGCAAAGGGGTCTGCACGGCGGAAAGCTCCGGCTGCGGACGGCTGTTCGACGCCGTGGCCTCCATCTGCGGCCTCCGCCACGAAGCCCGCTACGAAGGCCAGGCCGCCATCGAGCTGATGCAGGCCGCAGGCGGACGAATCGGCGACGGGGGCTACAGCTTCGGCATCGAACGCCGCGACGGACGCTGGCAGATGCTCGTTTCGCCCCTCATCCGCGACATCGCCGAAGCCGTCCGCGTTGGCGCCGGAGCCGGAGAAATCGCCCAACGCTTCCACCGGACGCTCGTCGCCATGCTTTCAGAAATTACACGCAAGGTCTATCTTGAAACCGGCCTCAAAACCGTCGCATTAAGCGGCGGTGTGTTCCAGAATGTACTGCTTGTTGAAGCCCTTGCGCACGAACTCGAAGCCGCAGGATTTACCGTGCTTTTGCACGAGCAAGCGCCCACCAACGATGGCGGCATCAGCTTGGGGCAAGCGGTGATTGGGCGGGAGTTTTTGCGCGGGAAGTACCGGGGGGTGGACTGAGTGGACGCAGTGGACTTTGTGGACAAGAACTAAAAGCTTGCATTACTGTCCACAGCGTCCACCCAGTCTACAAAGTCCACTTGAACAACTAACTACCGAATACCATGTGTTTAGCTATACCTGGAAAACTCATAGAAATCCGCGAAGAAAACGGCTTGAAGATGGGCACGGTGGATATCAGCGGCGCGCTCACGAAAGCGTGCCTTGAATATGTGCCGGAGATTGCCATCGGCCAGTACACCATTGTCCATGCGGGTTTCGCCCTCAAAATCATCGACGAGGATGAAGCTGCCGAGAGCCTGAAGCTCTGGGATGAACTCATCAAAAGCGGCGCGTTCGACGTTGACGGTGAGCCGAATATTGAATGACCTTTTTTTGTCTTTTAAGTCCCTGATGTCCCTTATGTCCTATGAAATTCATCGACGAATACCGCGACCCGGCTCGTGCCCGCGCTTTGCTTGACCGCATCCGGCAGGTGGCGCGTCACGACTGGACGATCATGGAAATCTGCGGCGGGCAGACGCACTCGATCATGCGCAACGGCATCGACCAGCTTTTGCCGCCGAATGTGCGGCTCGTGCACGGGCCGGGGTGTCCGGTGTGCGTGACGCCGCTGGAAATCATCGAGCGGGCGCTGGCGATTGCCGCCATGCCGGGGGTGATTCTCACGAGTTTCGGTGACATGCTGCGCGTGCCCGGCAGCGAGAAAGACCTGTTCATGGCGCGGAGCGAGGGGGCGGATGTGCGCGTCGTCTTTTCGCCGCTCGAAGCGTTGCAGATCGCGCGCGACAATCCGCAGAAAGAGGTGGTTTTTCTCGCGGTCGGCTTCGAGACCACGGCTCCGGCCAACGCGATGGCCGTCCGGCAGGCGGCGCGGGAGGGGCTTACGAATTTCAGCGAGCTGGTGAGCCAGGTGATGGTGCCTCCGGCGATGCGGGCGATTCTGTCGTCGCCCGGCAACCGGGTGCAGGGGTTCCTTGCCGCCGGGCACGTCTGCGCCATCATGGGGTACGAGGAGTACGAGCCGGTCGCGGAACAGTTTGGCGTGCCGGTCGTGCCCGCCGGGTTCGAGCCGGTCGATCTGCTCGACGCGATTCTGAAGACGGTCGAACTGCTTGAATCGGGCCGGTCGGGCGTGGTGAACGCTTACGGGCGCGTGGTCAGCCGCGAGGGCAATCCGCAGGCGCGGCGGGTGATGCAGGAGGTGTTCGAGGTCGCCGACCGTCCGTGGCGCGGCATCGGCGTCATTCCGGCAAGCGGCCTCGTGCTGCGCCGGGAGTACGAGCGCTTCGACGCCGAAAAGCGCTTCGACGTGGGCCACATCGCCCCGCGCGAGTCGCCCCTGTGCAAGAGCGGCGAGGTGCTGCAAGGCCACCTCAAACCCTCCGACTGCCCGGCCTTCGCGCGAGAATGCACCCCGCAAACCCCGCTCGGCGCAACGATGGTTTCCAGCGAAGGAGCCTGCGCCGCGTACTATCGCTATCACCGCAACGTCAAAATTTGAAATCATTTACCCCTAACAACGATGAAAAACCTGATTCTCTGCGTACTGACAGTGTTTGCACTGCTTGCACCAAACACAAGTTATTGTCAACCGCCGACGCAGAAAGAGATTTCTGAATTGAAAACAGCGGCGAAACAAGGGGACGCTGACGCACAATTTGCCGTTGGAATGATGTACGACAATGGCTACGGTGTGAGACAGGACTATAGGGAAGCGCTGAAGTGGTATCGCCTGTCTGCAGAACAGGGCAATAGAGACGCACAGTTCATCCTTGGAGTGATGTACGCCACGGGCAAACATGTGCAACAGAACGATGCGGAAGCGTTGAAGTGGTTTAGCAAACTCGGAATAAAGGGGAGCGATATGCAATATCTCCTTGGTTTGATGTATTTCACAGGCGAAGGCGTAAAGCAAGACTATACGGAAGCACTGAATCGGTTTCGATTGTCTGCAGAACAGGGCAATGCCAAGGCACAGTGTATGATCGGAAATGCGTACGACACTGGTAGAGGTGTGAAACAAGACTATACGGAAGCCTTGAAATGGTATCGTGTGTCTGCCGCGCAGGGTAACGCCTCAGCACAATTCTCTATTGGAGCGATGTACTACACTGGTAGAGATGTGAAACAAGACTATACGGAAGCGTTGACGTGGTATCGTCTTTCTGCCGCACAGGGCGATGCTCACGCACAATCCTTCATTGGAATGATGTACGACAATGGCGACGGTGTGAGGCAGGACTACAGGGAAGCGCTGAAGTGGTATAGCAAAGCCGCCGCACAGGGTGACGCTTTAGCACAATACAGCATTGGCGTGATGTACGGTACAGGCAAAGGTGTAAGGCAGGACTATATTGAAGCACTGAAATGGTATCGGCTGTCCGCCGCACAGGGCGATGCTGCTTCACAAAATAATATTGGTGCGATGTATTTACTCGGCCAAGGAGTGAGGCAGGACTATATGGAAGCGCTGAAGTGGTTTCGCTTGTCTGCCGCACAGGGTTACGCAAAAGCACAACACATCCTTGGACTGATATACGACAATGGCTACGGTGTGAAGCAGAATAAGCGTACGGCAAAAGAGTGGTATGGGAAAGCCTGTGATAATGGGGATCAAGAAGGTTGCGATGCATACCGAAAATTGAATGAGCAAGGATACTGAACTAAACGATCATTTTCTGTCCTTAAAATCCCAATCCCCCAATGACCATGCAACTGAGCTGCCCTTCGCCGATTCTTCAGCATGAAACCGTCCAGATGGCTCATGGCGCGGGCGGGCGTTTGTCGCAGGAGTTGACGGCGCGGGTGTTCATGCCGCATCTCGGCAATCCAGTGCTCGACCAGCTCGACGATCAGGCGCGGTTCGACGCCGAGCCGGGGCGCATCGCGTTCACCACCGACACCTACGTCGTCTCGCCGATCTTTTTCCCCGGCGGCACCATCGGCGATCTGGCGGTCAACGGTACGGTGAACGATCTCGCCGTCGGCGGCGCGGTGCCGCGCTACCTCAGCGCCGGGTTCGTGCTCGAAGAGGGGCTGCCGCTCTCGGAGCTCGAACAGATCGTCGCGAGCATGGCCGAAGCGGCGCGGAAGGCCGGGGTGATCATCGCGTGCGGCGACACGAAAGTGGTGCAGAAAGGGCAGTGCGACCGGATTTTCATCAACACCTCCGGCGTCGGCTTCATCCCGCCGGGCCGCAACGTGTCGTGCCGCAACCTCCGCCCCGGCGACGCGGTGCTGCTCTCCGGCACCATCGGCGACCACGGCATGGCGATCCTCACCACCCGCGAGGGCCTCTCCTTCCAGAGCCGCATCACGAGCGATTCCGCCGCCCTGAACGGCCTCGTCGCCGACCTGCTCGCAGCCGCGCCCGGCGTCCACGCCATGCGCGATCCCACTCGCGGCGGCGTCGCGGCCACGCTCAACGAACTCGCCGCATCATCATCGGTCGGCATCGAACTCGACGAAGCCGCCATCCCCGTGCGCGAGGAGGTGCGCGGAGCCGCCGAACTCCTTGGCATCGATCCCCTGACCGTCGCCAACGAAGGCAAAGTGCTCGTCGTCCTTCCCGCCGCCGAAGCCGAAGCTGCTCTTGCTGCCATGCGCTCGCACGAGCACGGACGCGACGCCGCGATTATCGGCAACGTCACCGAAGAGCACCCCGGCATGGTGGTGATGCGCACGCCCTTCGGCAGCCGCCGCATCGTGGAAATGCCGCTCGGCGAGCAGTTGCCGCGAATTTGCTGAGGGTGGACTTTGTGGACTTGGTGGACGGAGGGGGGGGATGGATTTGTACGGGCGCAAGGCTGTGCGCCCATACGTTAGGCTACTTTTTCAAATAGCCGTACTTCTGCAAAATCGCCTTTGCTTCGGGGCTTTGCAGGTAGCTGAAAAACGCTTTCGCATTCGCGTTGGTTTTGCCGCTTTGGGTTATGGCCATCGTGAAGGGGGTTCGGGTGTAGAGGTTGTGCGGTACGGTGTAGAGGATTTTCGATTGCTTCGCGGTGAGGGCTTCGGTGAGGTGAGTCACTGAGACATCGACGGCTCCGGTTTCGGCGTACATCATGGTCTGCGGCATGTCGCGGGTCATGACGAGTTTGCCCGCGAGCTGCTTTTTGATTCCCGCATTTCGGAACGCCTCCATCGCCGATTCACCGGCGGGAGCGCTGGTGGGGTTGCCGATGGCGATCCGCTGGAGCTTCGTTAAATCCTTCATCGAGCCAATCTTCAGCGACGGTCTGCCGACCACAACGATGTCGTTCCAGGCGAAGGGGGCGACCCATTTTCCGTCAATCAGGTTTTTCTTTTGCAGGTAGTTCACCCACTTGGCATCCGCCGAAATGTAGAGGTCGATCGGCGCGCCGTTTTCGATCTGCATGGCCAGCGCGCCCGCCGCCGCATAGGTTCTGATGAAGGTCGTGCCGGGATGGGTTTTCGTGAAGCTGACCGACAGCGTGTTGAGCGCTTCCTTCATGCCCGCGCCCGCCGCCAGCCGGATTTCACCGGCGAGGGCCGAGGTGGAGGTCAGGGCAAGCAGCAGGGCGATGAGCAGGGTTTTTATTGGGTTGGGCATGGGGTTTCGTTGTGTTTTGGTAGTTATAGCGATGGGCGCGGTTTTTGGTTGGGTGGACGCTGGACCAAGTGGACTTTGTGGACAAAAGAAAAAAAACTCTGTGTCAGTCCGTGCCTGTCCGTGTTAGTCCACGAAGACCAAAGCGTTCACAAAGTCCATGTCCTTTCCCCCCTCAGTTCACCCCCACAATTACGTCCGAGGCTTTGAAAATCGCGCAGGCGTGTTCGCCCTCTTTGAATGCGAGTTTTTCGGAGCTGGTTTTGGTGATGATGGCTGAAATAATGTTGCCACCGCCGATCTCTACATCGACTTCGCTGCTGACCGGGCCGTCGATGACGCGCTGCACGGTGCCGCACATGATGTTGCGGGTGCTGAGCTTCGTATCGTGCAGGTCGCGGCCCACGATGACCGCGTTGGATTTGATGATGGCGTAGGCGCTCATGCCCTCTTTGAGGCCGAGGTTATCGACCGCGCCGTTGGTGATGACCGAAACAATCGGCTGGCCGCCGTTGAGCGTGATGGTGATTTCCGAATTGACTCCGCCCCTGACGATTTCGGTGATGACGCCGCCGAAGGTGTTGCGCGCGCTGATGCGCATCGAAATCCGGCGAAGGAACTGGTAAAGGTTGCCGGTTTCGCCGAGCCGCTCTTCGAGGTTTTCGAGGAACTTGCGGTGCTCCTCCTGCACGATGCGGTACTTTTCGATCACCTGCCGGCCTTCGCGGGTGAGCACGGTGCCGCCGCCACCCTTGCCGCCGGTCATGCGGTCAACGAGCGGTTTTTCGGAGAGGTTGTTCATCATGTTCACCAGATGCCACGCGGTTTTGTAGCTGATGCCCACCGCTTTGGCCGCGCTGTTGATCGAGCCCAGCTCTCCGATTTTTTCAAGCAGCTCGATGCGGTCGCCGCCGAGGAAGCGGTTCTGCGATTTCTGGAACCAGATCGAGCCTTCGATGCCGATTGGGTCTTTGGTTTTGCTCACGGGTCAGGTCCATTACAGTTCGTGAATAGTCATACGGAAATATAGAATCCCCGGCTATAAAATCCCGGCGGGAACCAGCCGCCGGGACGATGTAACGGAGAAAGAACAGGGGAGAACAACATCCGGGCCGTCAATAGTGCACCGCTACCGAGGCCACCACCGTGAAGGGCGCTCCTGGCTGGTAGGAGGTCTTCAGGTTCTTGTAGTCGGAGGCGCTGATCATGCTGACATATTTCGTGTCGAACAGGTTGATGAACGACAGCGAACAGTCCACGTTGCGCAGTCCGGCCAGCGGGCGGCTCCAGGTGAGGTCGAGGTCGAAGAGCGTCGTGCCGTCGATCTTCTGCTGGTGCTGCACGTCGCCGTAGCGCGATGACATGTAGCGCACGACCGGCGAGATGGTGAAGTCGCCGACCGTGTAGCTGACGATGCCCTTGGCGGTAAACTCCGGTGCGTCGGGTATCTGCTTGCCCCTGACGTCGATGAGCGAGCCGGTGGCGTCGGAGCGGATTTCCTGATCGAACGAAAAGCGGTTCCACGAGAAGGAGCCGTAGCATTTGAGCTTGTCGTTCGGCTTGTATTCGCCCTCCAGCTCGAAGCCGTAGCCGGTGGCATCTGCGCCGTTCATCGGGTAGGTCGCGTCGAGATCGGCGTCGTACAGAACGGCCTGCTTGTTGCTGTGCCTGGCGTAATAGACGGTTGGCGCGATGCTCCAGGTGCTGCCGGTTATCTTCATGCCGAGCTCGACGTTGCGGGAAATCTCCATCTGCCGGTCGTCCCAGAGCTGCTCGAAGGTGATGCCTTTCGGCTGGAAGCTGCTGCTGTACTGCGAGATGAAGTACGGGTAAATATCGACGTGCGCGACGTAGTTCTCGCCATAGGCCACATGCACCGAGGCGTCGTTGCCGATCATGCGGGAGAGCCTGACGTCGGGGAAGATGCGGCTGAAGGTTTTCGTCGATTCAGCGCTTTTGGCCGCGACGATGGCCGGATCGGTCGCGAGCGCGTCGTCGTAACTGACGTCACCGATGCCGGTTGTGTCGTAGGTGAGAATCGAGGGCAGGGTGTAGTTGACGTATTTCACGCCGCCTTCGAGCGTCCAGTCACCCGTGCGGTACTTCGCCTCGATGAACGGTTCGTGCAGCACGTGGTCTGAACCATCGGACAGGATCGACCATTTGTTGAACTGAAGCGTGCTGCCGCTGAGCGTGTAGTTTTTCCAGGAGGTCGGCGGGCCGGGGCGCTTCTGCGTGTGGTAAAGGTAGCCAAAGTCGAGATCGACCTTGCCGACGGTGGTGGTGTATTCGGCCAGAATGCCCTTGAGGTCGTGGTCGATGTCCCAGCGGCGGATGTTCGGCGAGCCGTTGGGCAGGGTGATGCTCTCCATGTAGTAGCCCTTGTCGCTCCAGTAGTAGGGCTTGACGTTCAGCTTCGACTTTTCGCCGGTTTTGACTTCGAGGTTGGCCATCACCATCCAGTCCTCGAACTCGTTTTTGTTGTAGCCGTAGTAGTCGTAGGCGGTCGGGTCGTTGCTGTAATCGGTGTCGTAGGCGTTGTCGAGATTCTGGATTTCGGCGTAACTCAGCGGCTTGTAGGGGTGAATGTCGCCTTTGCTCCAGGTGGCGAAGGCTTCGAGTTTCACCTTGTCGCTGAACTGTTCCGTCAGGCCGAACATCAGGTTGTTGCGGTTGCTTGCGCCAAATCCTTTCCACTTTTCGGCGTAACTCGTCGAGCCGGAGGCGAACGCCTTCAGCCCGCCGCCGAGCTCGCCGGTGTCGATGCGCATGAAGGTGCGGCTGAAGTCGTGGCTGCCGATGCTCTGCTTGAAGGTGACGCCGAATTTGTCATCGGGGCGCTTGATCTCCATGTCGATCTTGCCGCCCACGTCGGCGATGCCGAGGCCGACGCTGGCGGGCATGACGCCGCTGTAAACCGCGATGTTCTCCATGTTTTCGAGGTCGTAGATGGTCGTGCCACCGCCCGGACGCCCGGTCACCGGAAGGCCCTCGACGTTGGCCGTCGTGGCGGGAACGCCGCCCGCGGTCGCCTCGACGCCGCGGAAGCGGAACGCCTCGTGGTAGTTGACGGTATCGGCCAGCCCGTACGGATCGACGCTCTGCTGGCTGACGGAGGGCATCATGTTGATGACTTTATACACCGACATTTGCGAAGGGTTGAGCACGGAGGACTCTTTTCCGGTAATCTTGTTGAGCAGGTCGCCCTTTTTGCCGGAGACGGTGATTTCGGGCGCTGTCCAGCCTCCGAGCGCCAGCAGGGCTGGCTCTTCCTCGGCCTGCGCGGTGGCGGAGAGCAGGGCCAGGAGGGCGATGAGTGAGGTTTTTTTCATGGGAGTGGTTCCGGTTTTTTTCAGATCAGTCTGATTTGATCAATCGGTCTGATCCGACTGATCGTTTGGTATTTCTTGCTATAACGCAGCTCAAAAAAAAGAGCCGTTTTCGTTTGGGCCAAGTGGTATTCGCTATGTACTAAAAGTCATAACGTATTACCAAAAAAATGGGGGAACGTCTTGCGTCTCCAGTTAACGCAAGACGGCCTCCCCCGGCTTCCTGAAGGGAAGGAAG
>JAFGER010000024.1 GCA_016931495.1 Chlorobiaceae bacterium
CGCGATGATCGCGATGCGCTCTCCGAGGCCATGCGCTTGCAGGCCACCGGTGCCGGAAAGATAGCTCCGGCCATCGACAAGCAGCTCATCGACAGGCTTGCCGAAACGCTTCTCGAACTCCTTTTCAAGCTGACGGCCTGAAAGCACCCGGTCGATCAGGCGGCGCTGCAACGCCTCTTCGGGCTTCAGCACGGCCACCGAATCGATGGCCTCGCGGAACGCCTCCCTGCCGACGCGCCGCCGCCGGGCAACCTCCTCGAGATACCAGCCCCACGAATCGTCGAGCAGGGCGTTGATCTCCTGAAGGCTCTCCGCACTCGGGGAGCTTCGGGTATAGGGTTCGACAGCGCTCTTGTACTTTTTCCACTGCGCGGCCTGAAAACCGATGCCGAGCTTTTTGAGCGGATCGGCAAAAAAGAACAGCTCGGCCTTGAGGCCATCGAGCAGCATCCACGAGTCTTTCTGCATGATAATCGAATCGCAGGCCGTGGCGAGCAGGTAATCCCGGTCATCCGGCGAATGCAGGTACGCGGTCACTTTTTTACCCGATTTCCGGAGGGCGTCGATCGAGGTGCTCAGCTCCTGGATTTTGGCCCAGGAGGCCTGAAGGCCGTTGATGTCGAGAAGAACGGAATCGACCCGCTTGTCGGTGCGCGCCCGGTCGAGAATGGCCACCAGCTCTTCGAGGGCGAGCGGCCCGCCGCTGGAGCCGAGCGGAAGCAATCCCGGCTCGGGAGCACGCTCCTCGATCTGCCCGGTCACGGGCACACGGAGCACGAAGCGGCCCGGAAGCCGGTCGCCCCAGAAGCTCGTCAGCCAGATGCCGCCGGCCAGCAGCACAAAAAGCACGGCCACCGTCAGGCAACCGGTACGGAAACAGCCCCGTTTTTTCGGTTTTGCGTCAGTCATAAGGTCTTGAATGAAATCACTGGTAAAGCAGACAGCTCACCCGGTGCGAGGCGTCCTCTTTCAACGGCAGCAACTCCGGCTCGCGGCGGCGGCACTCGTCGGTGGCCTGCGGGCAGCGGGGGTGGAAGCTGCACCCCTCGGGAATCGAAAGCGGGCCGGGAAGGTCACCTTTCAGCACGATGCGCTCGCGCCTGCCGCCGAGCTCCGGCATCGGAATGGCCGAGAGCAGCGCCTGCGTGTAGGGATGTTTCGGATTGGCGTAGAGCGTTCCGGCATCGGCGATTTCGACGATCTTGCCGAGGTACATCACCGCCACGCGATCCGAAATGTACTCGACCACCGAAAGGTCGTGCGCGATGAACAGATAGGTCAGCCCCAGATCGCGCTGCAAGTCCTTGAGCAGGTTGATGATCTGCGACTGGATGGAGACGTCGAGCGCCGAAACCGGTTCGTCGCAGATGATGAACGACGGGTTGACGGCCAGCGCCCGGGCGATGCCGACGCGCTGGCGCTGGCCGCCGGAGAACTCGTGCGGATAGCGGTTGGCGTAGTCGCGGTTGAGGCCGACCGTGTCGAGGAGCTGGTCGATCTTCTTCGCGGTCGCCTGCGCACCTTTCGTGATGCCGTGCACCTTGAGCACCTCGCCAAGCATCTGCCCCACCGTCAGGCGAGGGTTGAGCGATCCGAAGGGGTCCTGGAAAATCATCTGGATCTCCTTGCGGAGCGGGCGGAACTCCCGGTTGCCAAGCCCGGTGACGTCACGGCCGCAGAAGACGATCCGGCTCCCTTTCGAGGGCTGAACCAACCGCACGATCGCCCGGCCAAGGGTGGTCTTGCCGCAGCCCGACTCGCCCACCAGCCCGAGCGTTTCACCTTTGAGCACCTCGAACGCCACACCGTTGACCGCCCTGGCCACCTGCCTGCCGCCGGACAAACCGGAGCTCCTGACCGGAAAATGAACGTTCAGTCCGCTGACCGACAGGATCTGTTCACGCTGCATGGATTTGCTTGTCATATTTTTTGCTATACTAAGCAGTAATAATAGACAATAAAGTACCAGCTTGCCAAAAATACCGGCACACGCAACCAGACTCCAACACTCCGGCGAACGACGTTGAACACACGCGACGAACATAAAGGCACGCTCTACGTCGTGGCCACGCCGCTCGGCAATCTCGACGACATGACCTTCCGGGCAGTCAGCACGCTTCGCGACGCGGGCGCAATCGCCTGCGAAGACACCCGCCGCACCTCGATTCTGCTCAGGCACTTCGGCATTCCGCACAAAAAGCTGCTCAGCTACCACAGCTTCAACGAGGAGCGGGCGGTGCAGCAGGTCATCGGGCTGCTTGAAGAGGGAACGGACGTAGCGCTCGTGACCGACGCGGGCACCCCCGCCATCAGCGATCCCGGCTACACGATGTCGAGCGCGGCGCACGCCCAAGGCTTCCCTGTGATTCCGGTGCCGGGCGCGAGCGCCCTGACGGCGGCCCTCTCGGTCTGCCCACTGCCGTCGAGCAGCTTCTTCTTCGCCGGATTCCTGCCGCACAAGAAGGGACGCAAAACCCGGCTCGAATTCCTCGCATCGCTCGACAGCACGGTCGTCCTCTACGAATCGCCGCACCGGATCGGACGGCTGATGGAGGAGGTCAAGGAATACTTCCCCGAAGCGCAGGTATTCGCCGCGCGAGAAATCACCAAGCTGCACGAAGAGTACGTCAGCGGCACGCCCGACGAGCTGGCAAGCCACTTTACCGGCCAGAAGCAGCGAGGCGAATTCGTCGTGGTTGTCCATCCGGCAGACAAACGTTCAAAACAGAAACCGTACGATGCAGATCATCACTGATCCGTCCGAAATGCAGAAAATCGCCGAAAAGCTGCGGCTCCAGCACCAGTACATCGGCGTCGTCATGACGATGGGCGCCCTGCACGAAGGGCACCTGAGCCTGGTGAAGCTGGCCAGACAGAAGGCCGGTACGGTCATCATGACCATCTTCGTCAACCCGTCGCAGTTCGGCCCGAACGAGGATTTCCACCGCTACCCGCGCCCCTTCGAGCAGGATGTTGCCCTTGCCCGTTCGGCAGGCATCGACTACCTTTTCGCCCCCGCTGTGGAGGCAATGTACCCCGAAGGGTACTCGACGACGATCGATCCCGGCCCCATCGCCACGAGCTTCGAGGGCGTGTCGCGGCCCGGCCACTTCAGCGGCATGGCTACGGTGGTGGTCAAGCTGCTCGGCATCACGCGGCCCCACCTGGCCGTTTTCGGCGAGAAGGACGCGCAGCAGCTCACGGTCATCCGGCGGGTGGTTGCCGACCTGAACATCGCCGTCACGATTCTCGGCGCGCCCATCGCCCGCGAAAGCGACGGGCTGGCCACCAGCTCGCGCAACATCTATCTCTCGTCGGACGAGCGCCGGCAGGCGGCGGTGCTCTACCGGGCGATCCGGTACGCGCAGGAGCAGATCGAACAGGGACGAACCGACCTGGAGGTCATCGCCAAAGAGGCCGAAGCCATCGTTCGCGCCGAACCGGACGCCGAGCCGGACTATCTCTGTTTCGTCGATGACACGACGTTCGGGCCGGCAGCCAAAGCCCTACCGGGCAAAGCCTACCGGCTCATCATGGCCGTGCGCATCGGCTCGACAAGGCTGATCGACAACTGGAGCTTTGAGTATCGGTAAAGCGACAGAACCTGAGCGGCATGAAAGCGCCGCCTTTACTGGAAGGCAATAAATTTATAGTATATTATTTGACTTTGTAATTTTTTGAATTGGCTTCGACCGCGACCGGCATCCAGAGTCCTGATTTTTCCATCGGCATGGCATCGTCCCGAAGGTCCAGCGAAGAGGTTCATCACTTCTAACCACAACAGATTTCAATGTTTATCAAAAAAGAGATCGATCTCGGACAGGGCAAGGTAATCACGATCGAAACCGGCAAAATGGCCAAACAGGCGGACGGCGCGGCTGTCGTCACCCTTCAGGACACCATGGTGATCGCCACGGTGGTATCGAGCAAAACGCCGCCCTCGCCGAACCAGGACTTCTTCCCGCTCCAGGTCGAGTATCGCGAAAAGTACTCCGCAGCCGGCAAGTTCCCCGGCGGCTTCTTCAAGCGCGAAGGCCGCCCCTCCGAAAAGGAGATTCTCTCCGCCCGCCTCATCGACCGCGCCCTGCGCCCGCTCTTCCCTGACGGCTACTACCAGGAGACCCAGATCATCATTTCGGTCATTTCGTCAGACACGATCAACGACGCCGACGTGCTCGGCGGCATCGCAGCTTCGGCTGCCATCATGGTCTCCGACATTCCGTTCGCCAATCCGATGTCCGAGGTTCGCGTCGGCCGCATCAACGGCCTGTTCCTGGTCAACCCCGACACCAACGAGCTCGCGCAGAGCGATATGGACATCTGCATCGGCGGCACCGAGGACACCATCTGCATGCTTGAAGGCGAGATGAAGGAGATTTCCGAAGCCGAGATGCTCGACGCCATCCGCTTCGGCCATGACGCCATCAAGAAAATCTGCCGCCTCCAGCGCGAAATCGCCGCGGAGGTCGCCAAAGCCAAACGCCCGTTCGCGCCCACGCTGCCTCCCGCCGACCTCGTGGCCGCCGTCGAGGCGAACTGCGCCGCCGAGCTGAAAGCGCTCGCCTACACGCCGCTCGCCAAGGAGGAACGCGCCGACAAGACCAGGGCGATCTACAAGGAGACGCTCGCCAAAACGATCGCGCACTTCAGCGCCATCGTGACGCCGGAGACGATCGCCGCCGATCCGTCGCGCGCGCTCTGCGTGAACGAGCACATCATCGAAGAGTGCATCCACTCGGTCGAGAAGAAGGTGATGCGCCACATGATTCTCGACGACCAGAAGCGCCTCGACGGCCGCACGCTGGAGCAGGTTCGCCCGATCAGCATCGAGCTGGGCCTCATTCCGAGGGCGCACGGTTCTGCGCTCTTCACGCGCGGCGAAACGCAGGCGCTCGTCACGCTGACGCTCGGCACCAAGAAGGACGCGCAGTCGGTCGATACGCTCACCGACGACAAGGACAAGCGCTTCATGCTGCACTACAACTTCCCGCCCTTCTCGGTCGGCGAGACCGGCAGGGTCGGCGGCACCGGACGCCGCGAGATCGGCCACGGCAACCTCGCCGAGCGCGCCATCAAGATGGTGATGCCCCCGGAGCAGGAGTTCCCGTACACCGTGCGCCTCGTCTCGGACATCCTCGAATCGAACGGCTCGTCGTCGATGGCCTCGGTCTGCGGCGGCAC
>JAFGER010000025.1 GCA_016931495.1 Chlorobiaceae bacterium
CTGAAGAGCGTCAGGGAGGCGATCTCTTCGCACTCCACGCTCGCCTTTATCGATGCGCCGCTCGCCCTGCTGGTGCTCATTATCCTCTTTCTCATGCATCCGCTGCTTGGCTGGTTTTCGGTGATCGGTGCGGTGGTGCAGGTGCTGATCGGTTGGTTCAACGAAAGGCGTATCCGTGAGCCGCTCTCCAGTGCCACGCGCGGTTCGAGTGCTTCACAGATTTACGCCGGAAGCATTCTGCGCAACGCGCAGGTGATCCGCTCGATGGGAATGCTCGGCAATCTGCGCGAGCGTTGGCTGGCAAAGCAGCGGGAGTTCATCGCCAACCAGGCGGATGCTTCCGACACGGCGGGCACCAATGCGGCCTTCTCCAAACTGCTGCAATCGCTGCTAAGCTCCTCGCTGCTCGGTATCGGCTGCTGGCTGACGCTGGAGGGGAATCTGACCGGTTCGGGCATGATTGTCGGCTCCATTCTCGGCGGCAAGGTGCTCAGTCCGCTGGTGCAGATCATCGCCAACTGGCGGCAGGTTGAAAACGCCCGCGAGGCGCTCATCCGGCTTGACGGCATGTTGCGCTCTTTCCCGGCTGTCGAGAACACAATGGAACTGCCCGCGCCGAAGGGGGCGCTGTCGGTCGAAGGGGTGATTGCCGGAGCGCCCGGCAGCCAGGCGCAGATTCTCAGGGGCGTAGGTTTTCGCGTTGCACCGGGTGATTCGCTGGCCGTGGTCGGCCCGTCGGCGTCGGGCAAAACCACGCTGGCACGCCTGCTCACCGGCATCTGGCCTCCGATGAGCGGCAAGGTGCGGCTCGACGGCAGCGACATCTACGCATGGAACAAGGAGGAGCTGGGGCCGCACGTCGGCTATATGCCGCAAACCGTGGAGCTGTTCGACGGCACCATCGCCGAAAATGTGGCGCGGTTCAGCAAGCCGGACGCCGAAAAGGTGCGGGCGGCCTGCCGGATGGTGGGGCTGGAAGAGTTCATCGCTACCCTTCCGGAGGGGTACGACACCCGCATCGGCGACGACGGGGCGTTCCTCTCCGGCGGTCAGCGCCAGCGCGTGGCGCTCGCCCGCGCGGTCTATGGCATGCCCCGCTTCGTGGTGCTCGACGAACCGAACTCAAACCTCGACACCGAGGGCGATGCGGCGCTCATCGGCACGCTTCGGCAGCTCAAGGCCGCCGGCAGCACGGTGATCGTCATGACCCACCGCATGAACATCCTTCAGGTCGTCGGCTACATGCTGGTGCTTATCGACGGCCAGATCAAGCATTTCGGCCCCAAAGAAGAGGTGCTCGCCGCCTTGCAGGGCAAGCAACCGCCAAAGCCCAAAGCCGCGCAAAAGCCCCAGCCACAGCAACCAAGAGGCATCTCGCTCAACCCCGGAGGACAAGCATGAAGCCGGGATCGTTTTTCAGCAGAAGCGAACTGACGCACCACCTGTGGTCGTTCCGCAAGGAGTTTGTCTGGGTTGGCCTGTTCAGCATGATCGCCAACCTTTTGATGCTGACGCCGACGCTCTATATGCTGCAACTCTATGACCGCGTGCTTACGGGCCGGAGCGAGCTGACCCTTATCGTGGTAACGCTGCTGATGGTGTTTTTCTACGCGATCATGGTGGTGGCCGAGTGGCTGCGCTCGCGGCTGCTGGTGCGCGGCGGGGTGCGCATGGACGAGGCGATGAACGCCATCGTTTTCAACGCGAGCTTCGAGAAGAATCTGAAGCAGGCGGGCTCGAACCCCTCCGAAGCGATTGGCGATCTTTCGGCGATTCGCCAGTTTCTGACCGGCAACGGCATCTTCGCCTTTTTCGACACTCCGTGGACGCCCATCTACATCGCGGTTATTTTTCTGCTCCATCCCGTCCTCGGGTGGATATCGGTTCTTTTTTCGATCATCCAGCTTGTGGTGGCGTGGTTTAACCACAAGGCCACGGTCAACGATATCGAGCGCTCCAGCAGGGCGGGCAGCGAGAGCAACGCCTATTTCTTCAGCAAGCTTCGCAACATCGAGCCGATTCACGCGATGGGCATGACCGGCAGCCTGCGCGAGCAGTGGCTGGCCCGGCATGACGAGGCGATGGCCTTCAATAGCGTGACGCTTCGCAAGCAGCAGCGGCAGCAGTCCTTCTCGAAGTTCGTGCGTTACACCATGCAGTCGCTCACGCTCGGCGCGGGCGCGCTGATGGTCATCAACGGCGAGATGACCGCCGGCGGCATGATTGCGGCCAACGTGCTCATGTCGCGAGCCTTGCAGCCGCTCGACCTGCTGATTGTGGTCTGGAAACCCTACATCCAGGCGCGGGACGCCTTTTTGCGGCTTGAAAAGCTCTTCGCCGATTTTCCGGAATCGCCCGCCAGAGCGGCGCGTCCGGCTCCCGAGGGCGATGTCCGCATCGACGGCCTCGTGGCCACCGCGCCCGGACGCACGGAGCCGATCCTGCACGGCCTCGACGCCACCTTCGCCAGCGGGACGGTCACGGCGATCATCGGCCCGTCGGGCTCCGGCAAGTCAACGCTCGCCCGCTGCCTGGTCGGCGCCTGGCCGGAGGTGCAGGGAAGCGTGCTGTACGACGAGCAGCCCATCGGGAGCTGGGATCCTGAGGAGCTTGGGCCCTCTATCGGCTACCTTCCGCAGGACATCGAGCTGTTCGAGGGCACGATTGCCGAAAATATCTCCCGCTTTGGCCTGACCGACTCGGCCAAAGTGATCGAGGCCGCCCGCAGTACCGGCATCCACGAGGCGATTCTGCGCTTTCCGAAAGGCTACGACTCGCAGATCGGCGAGGCGGGCGGGCTGCTCTCCGGCGGCCAGCGCCAGCGCCTCGGCCTGGCGCGCGCCCTGTACGGCAGCCCCTCGGTGGTGGTGCTCGACGAACCGAACTCCAACCTCGACGATGCGGGCGAAAAAGCGCTGGTGCAGGTGCTGAACGATCTGAAAACTTCCGGTAAGGCGGTCGTGCTCATCACTCACCGCATGAACATCCTCGGAGCCGCCGACCGGCTGATGGCGCTCAGGGATGGACGCATCGAGCATTTCGGGCCGCGCGACGGCGTGCTCGAAGTGCTGAACGCCCGGAAGGCGGCAGCCGGGAGCGCGCCGTCCGTACCGGCTCCGAAACCCGCGTCGCCAGCGCCCGTCGAACAAAACATAGAAGGATAACTGAAGCTGAACATGAACACAGGTGATTTTTTCAGACGAAAGCAGGCATCGAAGCCCGATGGCCAGAACGGTACGCTGGAAGCGCGCCATACCGACACGCGCAGTCCGGTGCGTATCGGCATTCTGGTGCTGCTTATCGGCTTTGGCGGTTTCCTGCTCTGGGCGGCGTTCGCGCCGCTCGACGAGGGCGTGCCGTGCCAGGGATCGGTGAGCATCGCCACCAAGCGCAAGGTGGTGCAGCACCGCTATGGCGGCACCGTAACGGAAGTGCATGTGCAGGAGGGGCAGCGCGTCAGGAAAGGCGATCTGCTGCTCTTGCTCGACGACCAGACGGCCAGGGCCCGCTTTGCCGAAGTGCATCAGCACTACCTTGGGCTCCGCGCCGCCGAAGCGCGGCTGCTGGCCGAAGAGAGCGGACGTTCGACGTTGACCCTGCATCCCGACCTCTACTCCGACCCCGATCAGGTGCTGGTTCAGCGCCTCGTCAGAACGCAGCGGGAGCTTTTGCAGTCGCGCATGAAGATCATGAGGCTGATGCAGCAGCAGCTCGCCGGCATGAAGAGGCTTGCCGACGAGGGCTTCGCGCCGCTGAGCCAGCAGCGTGATCTTGAAATCAGAATCGCGCAGTTGCAGGCCGACAGCCAGTCGGAACTGGCCCAGGTGCAGAACGAGGTGAAAGCCGATGCCGAGAAGTCCAAAGCGCTGGCCCAAGAGCTGGCCGACACCCGCATCACCTCTCCGGCGGACGGACAGGTGGTCGGCCTCCAGGTGCAGACCGTCGGCGCGGTCATCCAGCCCGGCCAGAAGGTGATGGACATCGTGCCTTTCGGCGAGCCGCTGCTCGTCGAGGCCAAAATCGCGCCGCATCTCATCGACAGGGTTCACAACGGCCTGACGGTCGATCTGCACTTCACGGCGTTTGCCCATGCGCCGCAGATGGTCATTCCCGGCGCGGTCGAATCGGTTTCGGGCGACCTGCTGACCGAGCCGGGATCGGGAGCACAGCCAGCCGTCTCCTACTACCTGGCCCGCATCGCGGTCACCCCCAAAGGGATGAAGGAGCTTGGCGATCACAGGATTCAGGCGGGCATGCCGGTTATGGCGGTCATCAAGACCGGCGAACGCTCGATGCTCACCTACATCCTCCACCCGCTGATGCAGCGCCTGGCGGCATCCCTGAAGGAGGAGTGAGGCGGCATGAACGCAACGATCGGCAATAAAAGGAGCGCTGAAGCCGGACGGCGGCGGAGGCGGTTCAGGGCGAGCCTGCTGGTTCTCGCCGCGCTCATCCTGCCGGTGGCCCCATCGGAGGCCGAACCGCTCAGCCTGAGAAAGGCGTACCAGCATGCGCTGGAGTACGACGCGCAGTACCGCTCCGCCGAAGCCGATACCCGGATTGCCAAAGAGGAGGTCTCGAAAGCTTTTGCGGCGTTTCTGCCCAACATCAAGTCATCAGTTTCCCGAGGCCGTAACCGGACCGACAGCGCTACGCTTTCCGGAACGCAGGAAGGGCTGTACTACAACACCGTGAGTCAAAGCCTGACGCTCCGCCAGCCGCTTTTGAATCTTGGCAGTATCGCGTCATACAAACAGGCCAGAGCGGTGAAAGCCAAAAGCGAGGCGCTCTTCCGCAGCGAGCACGCTTCGCTGATGGTGCGAACGGCCGAGCAGTTCTGCAATGCGCTCTTTGCCGAGGAGAACGTCGCCTTTGCCGAAGCCCAGGTCAAGGCCACCAGGGAGCAGCTCGAACAGTCGAAAAAGCGGTATGCGAACGGCTTCGGCACCATCACGGAGATCAACGAGGCGCAGGCCGGCTACGATCTGGCGATCGCCGACCAGGCCGACGCCATTGCCGGACTGGAGCACAGCCGCCGCGAGCTTGAACGCATCACCGGCATCTATACCGGCGAGCTGTGCCGGCTCGACCCGAAAAAGCTTGTGCTTGAAGGCCCCGAACTGCGCGATGTCGAGGCGTGGGTGGCCCTTGCCAGAGAGCACAGCGGCCTGATCGGCGCCGCCCGCCAGGAGGTTGAAATCGCCCGCAAGGAGATCGACAAGACCAAGGCTTCACGCTATCCGCAGATCGATCTCTGGGCGGGGCGGAGTTATTCGGTCAGCGAGAACAACTACACCATTGGCTCGACCTACGACACCTGGTCATTCAGCGTGCAGTTGAGCACGCCAATCTATACCGGCGGCTACACGAGCGCTTCGATACGCCAGGCCAAAGCCCGCCGGATCAAGGCGTATGAAGAGCTGAATCGCCAGGAGCGTCAGTCGGTTTCCGACGTCCGCCGCTATTACCATGCGCAGCTCAACAGCATCGTGCAGGTCAGGGCCTTCGAACAGGCGCTCAGATCGGCTGAAATCGCTCTCGAAGGAACCCGAAAAGGATTCATGGCCGGATTCAGGACCAATGCCGAGGTGCTCGATGCCGTCACAAAGCTTTATGATATACGGCGCAGTCTGTCGAGAGCCCGGTACCAGTATGTTCTGAACAGCCTCATGCTCAATGAATCGGCCGGACTGCTGACCGAGGACGATCTGTACGAAATCGACCGCTTTTTCGTATCTGCCGGTTCGTGATCGCAACGCCATGCAAATCCTTTTCATTCATCAGAACTTTCCCGGCCAGTTCCGCCATCTCGCCCCGGCGCTCGCGTGACACATCCGAAAGGAGGCGCCGGGGTTGCTTTTC
Source organism: Chlorobiaceae bacterium (assembly GCA_016931495.1). Taxonomy (GTDB): domain Bacteria; phylum Bacteroidota; class Chlorobiia; order Chlorobiales; family Chlorobiaceae; genus Chlorobaculum. The sequence goes on from JAFGER010000025.1 coordinate 5,863, forward strand.
AAGTGATCAGGCGCGCCGGTTCGGGGATGATGAAGTCTGAGGATCGTTTTGCCTTTCCAGGTCGTTACCATTGGAACACATTGCTGGTTAAGCATAATCCTCCTTTTTCATTGCATCCATGAACGACCAGTTCTACAGAAAAGTGTTGGGGTATCTCGAATCGGAGAGTTACCTGATGGCGTATCGAGTGCTTCATGCGCTTGCCGATGAGTACATGCCGCTTGAAACGCGGATGGATTTCGATGCCCTTCACTCCTCCCTTAGCATCATTGTTGGCGAGCGTTCCGGCCATCCCGACATCGTCGAGCAGCTTGCCGATACGGTCGGATTCTATGAGCGGCTGGCGTACCTCTTGACCAAGAAGCTCCTTGGCGACGAGGATGCCGGAGAAAAAGCCGACATCCTCATGCTCTGCGTCGCGGCATTCGGTAACCACCGGCGGAACTGATGTAGTGGGGGTTTGCGCATGGGACTCATGGGGCGGATAGGACGAATGGGTCAGGCAAAGAACGTAGTGGCGGGTTTTAAACCCGCCTTTCTTTTTTGCTGGCGCGAGGTAGATCGTGAACACTTCGTCGCCGTCAACGCCAATTAATGCATCCATCCCGGCCTGCTGATACTCTGCGATAGCGCAGGTTTCCGCGCCGATGGTCTGGCCGGTGAGGTAGAGGTTCTGGTAGACATGGCCCGCGTCGAGCGCAAACGGGCGACCGGCCGGTCGCCCTTACAAAACCCCCACATCATTCATTATCCATTATCAATTCTGTTTCTTGCCCACCGGAGCGAGGTAGATCGTGAACTCTTCCTCGCCGTCAACGCCGAGGAGGTGATCCATCCCGGTTTGGTCGTAGGCGGCGATGGCGCAGGTTCCCGTGCCGATGGCTTCGCAGGCGAGGTAGAGGTTCTGGCAGAGGTGCCCCGCGTCGAGCGCGATCACCTTGTGCGCGGCGAGGCCGTAGCGCCACTCCATGCGGTAGGGAATCGCCGTCCAGACGAAGACCACCGCCGTGTCGCCGGTGAAGCGCTGGCCGAGCGTTGCCCTGACGATCCGGCTTTCGAGCTGTTTCGGCGTCTCTTCGAAGAGAAGCTCGTGTTCGAGCGGCAGGTAGCGGTAGATTCCTTTTTCGACTCCTTCGACATTCAGCACGCAGAGGTAGCTCTCGAAAGCGTGCCTGCACCCCGCCGACGGGACCGTTCTGAGCGCGTGGCCCGCGTCGAGTTTCAGTCTCACGCCCTGCGTGGACCACAGCAGAAAGGAGAGTTCGTCGAGTTTCAGTGGCTCGCCAGAATAATGGCGGCAGCTCTCGCGTCGGGCGATGGCGTTTTTCAGATCGATGGCGCCGATGTCGCCAAGCTGGTCGATCTTTTTCAGCGCGATGCGCCGTGCATCCGGCGAAAAGGGCTTTTCAACCGGTGGTGGCGGAACGCGGCGGTTCTGCGCGGTTTGCGAGAAGTCCACTCTTTGGCGGATGTTGTCTTTCAGGAACTCGCGGTAGTGGCTGATGTCGTTGTTCATGTGTGAGTTTGTTTTTTGGACGGATCAGTCTGATCCGACAGATCATACTGATCGGTCGGATTTCCCCAGCTTCGCCGCTCGCAGCCGGAGCGAGTTGGTGACGACCGAGACGCTGCTTCCGGCCATGGCGATGCCGGAGAAGGCCGGGTTCAGGAAGACGCCGTAGAGCGGGAAGAGCGCTCCGGCGGCGAGCGGAATGCCGATGACGTTGTAGATGAAGGCCCAGAAGAGATTCTGGCGGATGACGCGCATCGTTTTCCGCGAGAGGGTGATGGCGTGGGCGACTTTGCGGATGTCGCCGCCGAGCAGCGTGATGCCCGCAGATTCGATGGCCACGTCGGTGCCGCCCGCCATCGCGATGCCGACGTCGGCCAGCGCGAGCGCCGGAGCGTCGTTGATGCCGTCGCCCGCCATGGCGACCGTGCGCCCGTTTGCCTGCAACGTTCTGACAGCGTTTGCCTTGTCGCTGGGCAGCACCTCGGCGATCACTTCGTCGATGCCGACCTGTTTGGCCATGTACGCGGCGGCGGCGCGATTGTCGCCGGTGAGCATCACCACCCGCTTGCCCATCCGCCTGAGCGCGGCAACCGCCTCTTTCGCCTCGGGCTTCAGCGTGTCGGAGAGGGCGATCAATCCCAGCATTTCGTCATTGCGCTCGACCATCACCACTGTCTTGCCCTCCGCTTGAAGCTGCCCGATCACCGGGCGAGCGTCCGCTTCACCGGGCTTGCGAATCCTGACCGGCTTGCCGCCGAGCAGCGCATCGACACCGACCCCTTCGAGCGCCTTGAACTCCGTCACTTGCGCCGGTTCGACATGGCGCTCCTTCGCGGCGCTGACTATCGCCTGGGCGAGCGGATGCTCCGAGTGTCGCTCGATGCCAGCCGCCAGCGCGAGCAGTTCGTCCGCAGTGGTCGTTTCGCCGAACGCCTCGATGTTCGTGACCGATGGCGTGCCGCGCGTGATGGTGCCGGTTTTGTCGAACACCACGGTATCGACGCGGCTCAGCATTTCGAGGCTCTCGGCGTTGCGGACGAGGATGCCGTGCCGCGCGCCGAGGCCGGTGCCGACGATGATCGCTGTCGGCGTGGCGAGGCCGAGGGCGCACGGGCAGGCGATGACGAGAATGCCCACCATCGCCATGATGCCGTAGGCGAGCGCGCTTTTGAAGCCGAGCGCGGGGGTGCCGATGCCGAGCCAGAGGAGAAAGACCAGCGCGGCGAGCGCGAGCACCGCCGGAACGAACACCCCGGCCACCTTGTCGGCCAGGTGCTGCACCGGCGCTTTGGAGCCTTGCGCCTCCTCGACCATCGCGATGATGCGGGCGAGCATCGTCTCCGCGCCGACGCCGGTGGCCGTGAAGATGATCGCCCCCTGCCGGTTGATGGTGCCGCCAATGACCGGATCGCCTTCACGCTTGTCCACCGGGACCGGTTCGCCGGTGATCATCGATTCGTCAATCGACGATCTGCCGGAAAAGATCACGCCGTCCACCGGAATCCGTCCGCCCGGCTTGACGACGAGCATCGTGCCCTTGACCACCGCTTCGACCGGCACTTCGATCTCCTGGCCGTTATCGTACACAATCGCCGACTTGGCCTGCAAGCCGATCAGTTTTTCGATGGCTTCGCCGGTCTTCATCTTCGAGCGGGCTTCGAGGTACTTGCCGAGCAGGACGAAGCCGATCACCACGATGGCCGCGTCGGCAAAGCTTTCGTGCGGCAGGCCGAGGCGGTTTCGGAGAGTGGGGAAGAGGATGGCGAAAGCGCTGTAGCTCCACGCGACGAGCGACCCGAGGCCGATGAGTGTGTCCATGCTTGCCGCGCCGGTGCGAATGAAGGAGGCGACGCCGCGCAGGAACGGCTTGCCAATGCCGAAGAGCATCCACGCCGAGACGAGCAGCGTGATGGAGTTCCAGCTCTCCATGTCGATGGGGAAGTGCGGCACTCCGGCAATGGCGGAAGCGGCGCCGTGCCACAGCATGACCGCGAAGAAGACGAGCGCAAGAGGAAGCGCAACAAGCACTTGCCGCTTCTGACGATGCAATTCGTCGAGCTTCTCCTGCTTTTTCGATGCGCGGCGGTCGGCGACGGGTTCCGGCGCGGCGGCTTTCGGGGGAGCCTCCTCGATCAGCGAGAAGCCGTACTTTTCGAGCACCCCGTTCAGCGCCTCGACGCTCATCGGCTCGCCGCTGAACTCGATGCGAGCCGTTTCGGCGGCCAGATTGACATCGGCTTTCACGATGCCTTCGAGCGCCGAGAGCTTTTTGGTGACGAGCGCCGCGCAACTCGCGCAGTGCATTCCCTTGACCGAGTAGTTGCGAATGGTCATGGTGAGGTTTCGCGGGTGTTAACAATTCTAAACTATTACCCCCGGCAAACCCCAATGGTTCCTTCGCCTTCGCCGTCCACATTGTCCACGCCGTCCACAACGCGCGGGCGCACGCCGTGCGCCCCTACAAGGGGAAATGATTTTACGTGGCATCGAAGGGATTCGGAGCAGGGCAGGCGCAAGGCCTGCCCCTACAAGAAGAATTTGGTGTTTATCCCGTAGGGGCGGGTTTTACGCCCGCCCTCTTGGTTTGTCGTGGAGGTGTTGCGTCAGGGCGCACGCCGTGCGCCCGTACAGAGGAGTGATTCAACGTAGCGTTTGGGTGTTTCATGGCCGGGCAGGCACGGGGGCCTGCCCCTATCA
>JAFGER010000026.1 GCA_016931495.1 Chlorobiaceae bacterium
AACCGACTCTGCCAATCACCCGGCCGTCACTATTCCTCTTCGGGCAATTCCACCTTGATGTGCAGCTCCTTGAGCTGCTGGGCGGTAACTTCCGAAGGGGCGGCCATCATAAGGTCCTGGGCGGACTGGTTCATCGGGAAGGCAATCACTTCGCGGATGTTCTGCTCGTCGCGCAGAATCATCACGAGGCGGTCAAGGCCGGGGGCGATGCCTCCGTGCGGTGGAGCGCCGTGCTTGAAGGCTTCGATCATGTGGCCGAAGCGGGCGTCAACCTCCTCTTTCGGGTAGCCGGCAATCTCGAAGGCTTTGTACATGATGTCGGGGCGGTGGTTCCTGACGGCGCCGCTCGAAAGCTCGATGCCGTTGCAGACGATGTCGTACTGGTAAGCCAGAATGTCGAGCGGGAACTTGCTTTCGAGCGCCTCCATCTCGCCCTGCGGCATCGAGAAGGGATTGTGCGAAAAGTCGATCTTCTTGTCCTCCTCGTTGTACTCGAACATCGGGAAATCGACGATCCAGCAGAACGACAGCTCGTCCCTGTCGAGGGGAAACACGTCGGCGAAGTAGGAGCGCATCCCGCCCATGATCTTGCAGGTCTTTTCCCACTTGCCCGCGCCGAAGAACACGACGTCGCCGGTTTCGAGGCCGAGCCGCTCCTTGAGCGCGTTCATCTCATCCTCCTTGAGGAACTTCACCACCGGCCCTTTCGGCCCCTCCTCGCGGAACTGAATGTAGGCCAGACCCGCCGACCCGAGTTCGCGGGCGCGTTTTTCAGCCTTGTCGTAGAAAAGGCGCGACTCGTTGCCCATGCCTTTCAGCACCATCGCCTTGACGCACGAGCCTTCGGCGGTGTTCGAGGCGAAAACCTTGAAGCCGGAGTTGACGAACAGTTCGGTAACGTCCTGAATCTCCAGCGGAATACGCAGGTCGGGCTTGTCCGAACCGTAGCGGTTCATGACGTCGCGGTAGCTGATGCGCGGGAACGGGAACTGCGCAATGCGCTTCGTGGACATCGTTTCGACCAGGTGCTTGAACATCCCTTCGAGAATGACGAACAGGTCGTCCTGCTCGACGAAGGACATCTCGATATCGATCTGGTAGAACTCGCCGGGGCTGCGGTCGGCGCGGGCGTCCTCGTCGCGGAAGCACGGCGCGATCTGGAAGTAGCGCGGGAAGCCGGAGACCATCAGGAGCTGCTTGAACTGCTGCGGCGCCTGCGGCAGCGCGTAGAACTTGCCGGGATGCAGGCGGCTCGGCACGAGGAAGTCGCGCGCGCCCTCGGGCGAACTCGAAGTGAGGATCGGCGTCTGGATTTCGATGAAGTCGAGATCGGTGAGAAATTTCCTGACGGCGGCGGTGAGCTTGCTGCGGAAGATGATGTTCTCGTGCAGCTTTTCGCGGCGCAGGTCGAGGAAGCGATACTTCAGGCGCAGCTCCTCGGAGGTCGGCATGTCGTCGGCCACCGGGAAGGGCAGCGGATGGGCGTTGCTTTCGATCTGGATCGAGCTGACGACCACCTCGATGGCGCCCGACGCGAGGCGCGGATTGACGGTTTCGTCGGAGCGGAGCACCACCGAGCCTTCGGCAGAGATCACCGATTCGGAGTGCAGCGTTTCAGCGAGCTTGAACTGGCTCTCGTTTTCAGGCAGCACCACGAGCTGGCAGATACCGGTGTGATCGCGAAGATCGATGAAGATGAGGCCGCCGTGGTCGCGGATGCGGTGCACCCAGCCGCCGAGCTTGACCCCGGCCCCTTCCGAATCGCGGTTCAGAAGACCGCAGTAGTGTGTTCTGAACCTGTTCTGCAAACCCGTGGCCGTTGTTGGCTCCATACCCATAAGACTATCGATAATCAGACGTTATAAAAATTCAATCGGCATCGCTGCCAGGCGTCGATCCCGAAACCGGGACGCGCAAAACCGCTAAAAAAGTTGACCCTGAATATCATGAATTTTGACGGATTTGAAAAGGGCAAGATCAGAGCGCGGTGAAAAAGTGACGGGAGGACGATTGGGGACGGATGGCACGGTTAGAAAATCTCATTTTTCATCGATAAGCTTTCGAACCTCCTCCATCACCGCAAGCCCCGGTATCGGCTGAACCTCTCCGCGCCGCACTTCATCACGACGTTTTTTCGCTTCGTCCAGCCAGATTTTACTGACCGATTCCTGATCGAGACTTTCAACCAGCCTCTCAGCCAAAAGCGCTCTCGCCTCGCCGGATAAAGCCATTGCCTGTGTTGTCAATTTATCAACTGATATTAGCATATTGCGTTAGCGCTGAATAATATTATCGACAGCCGTTATTCATTATCTGCTAACTTTAAACCTGGCTGTACGGTTTCTTTCGCGCTGTCTGGTGGATTGCAGGTTTCATCGTCGCTGATGGGACTTGCATCAGTCTTTTTTTTGAATTTCTTGGACATCTGAATGTAAGACGACCGTGCTGCACTAGCGTTGGTTGCAGTTCTTCGATCAACTTTGATCCATCCACGCTCACGCAGTTTTGACTCGATCCAGTTGTTAACAGATACAAACGGAATGGCAAATATTGAGAGAAGGTAGAGTGGCCACGCGAGTGTGGTAAATCCAATTGCGGCAGCCTTTATCGAATAGTGAACAGTCTTCTGATGCCCGATCGAATAAAGGAGAATAATTAAAAGGAAAACGCTACAAAAAAACACTAATTGCTTCCAGAGAGAATGCCGTATCAACCATAACGGGCCAAGAAACAAGGATGGCCAGGAAATTCCTTGCTTGACAGCACGATACTTTTCATCTGGGTGGTAGTAAATCACATAATTTTTTGCAAACAGTTTTACATAAGGTGTTGACGGGGTTCTTTTTACCGATTCGACAAGCCGAGAGCCTAAAGGTGAAAGGGTAAAAGAACGAACAGATCCAGTACTAAAGTAAGGATATATCGCCCAAACAGTGGTTATAAGAAAATAAACCAACGCAAATTGAGAGAAGAGTGTTACCATCATTGGCAACATACTAAACGCAAACATCAATGTTATATCGCTGGGATCCTCAAAGAATGAATAAATAGCTGTAAAAATCACAAGACACAATAACGGCAAGCTCAAAAGTATGACTGGCAGCCAAATTCGTTTTAGCGATGACTCAACAAATCCGAGTGTTTCAAGTCTCTGAATTGCCAATAAATCCCTGCGGTCATACGGACGTTTCCCAACATGCGAATGAAGCTTAAGTAACAGCCGGGCATCAAGTGGTGTAAGGTGTTTTGCTTGTTGCAGCAGATATCTTTCTACGGGTTTATCGTCTACAATATCTCGAAGCAATTGCTGCCATAATTGCGCAAGCTCACTTTGGTCTGGAATTACATCCTGAGCGCCTTCAATCCAATCTTCAAGCTTCTCAGCTTGTTGAATATTTTCGCTTGGTTCACCAAGTGGTGATAGGGATAATTTGCCCGCAGCTTTGAAATGCCCTGCCAGGTTTTTATCTCGATTAGCTCGCTTTGCATTTTCAATCTTCGTTTTGAGAAAAGACTTGATCTCATCACCAATATATTCAGCAGTTGGATAAAATAGCTTATTTAGAATTGGTGTCAATGATACCATCATCACCTCCGACTCGCCTGACTTTTCTGAATTTTGTGAAGTTGACGAGTTCTCAGAGTTTTGGTTATAATTTTCTGTCATGGGTAAAAATGAGTATTTACGATGCCCGATATAATAAACATGGTTCCATATAAGACATCGGATTCATGATTTGAATCCGCATAAAATGCGTATAATAATATTTAATGTACTGAGCAACTCCATGTATTTCAAGGGTTTTGTATCATCACTATATTTTTGCTGAAGTGTTACGCTTACCCCTCTCTCCCTTCATCTCATACCTCCTGCGCCGGCTCCGTTTAAAACATCCGGTTTTCCTTACAGAGCGTCCAGTCAGCGGAAATATTCGACCCCGATCCCGATTCCAGGCAGGCGCAATGCCTACCTACGAGAATGACGGCAAAGCCATCCGCTATCAATTGTCAATTATCAATTCTCCATTATCCATTAATACACCAGCTCTCCGCCGAACTCCTGGATCAGGTAGCGCACCACCTCGTTGGATTCGGACAGCTCCTGAAACATGGTGAAGAGGCTTTTTTCACGGGTGCAGGCGTCGCGGGCCGCATCGTAGCGCACGGTGACTCTCAGCGGAAGCTTGTAAAAATCGGCCATTTCGCGGGCAAGCAGGTCGGCGTCGTGAAACAGTTCTTCGTACGAGAATTTCCTGCAGCAGCCGAGTTCCACCAGCCCTTGCGGGCTGCACGCCATCAGCTCGGATGCGTGCAGGTGGGAGACCATCACCTGCAACCCTTTGGCCGAAAGGTGCTCCAGAAAACGGCCCCACTCCATGCGCAACTGTTCGAGCACGGCCACAGGCTGGCCAGCCGACGGTTCCGCGGCAGAGTCGCTCGCGGCGGATTTTGACCTCGCCGGCAGGCGCTGGTCGGCGTTGCTGCCAAACTTCGAAAAGGCCTGTTTCCACGAGCCGAGATCGATCCGGGCAGCCTGCTTCGAGGATGGACGTCCGGATGCGGATCGTTCGGCAACAGCTGGCGGCGGCGGGGGCGGAACTGGCGGCGATGGCGGCGCTCCGGCGGAGGAGCCGGACGGCTGTGCGGGCGCGGGAGATTGCGAGCTCCGGGAGGCTTTCGGAGCGGGCGCGGAAGCGGGAGACGCTGCGGACGGCGGGGCTACAGGCTCAGAACCGGCTTTTTTTTTTCGTCCGCCATTGCGGTTCCCTGCCCCAGCGCAATCAGCTTGAGCAGCGCCAGCTCAAAGCGGAACTGGTGCTCGGCGTAGAACTTCAGCTCGCGCTGCGTCTGCATGAGCAGATCGGTCATCTCCATGATCGTCGCGGGCGTCAGCTTCAGGGCTTCGCGCTCGTAGCGCTCCCTGACCGGGTCGGGACGCTCGATCAGCTTGCTCGAACGGAGGTTGTGAATGATGAGGAAGTTGCGGAAATGCTCGATCAGCTTTTCAAGAAAATCCTGTTCGTCGTAGCCGTTGCGGTTGACCATGCCCGCCACCTCCAGCATGGCGGCGGCATCACCCGAAACGATGGCGTCGGTCACCATGAAGAAGTGCTCATCGTCGATGTAGCTCAACAGGTCGGAGACCTTGTCGTAGCGGATGGCGCGCTCCCCTTCGCTGTCGATGGCGAAGGCGATCACCTGGTCGAGAATGCTCTGCGCGTCGCGCATCGACCCCTGCGCCTTGCGGGCGATGAGCTGCAGGGCGTCGTCGTCCGCGCCGATTCCCTCGGCGTCGCAAATGAAACGGAGCTGGCGCTGAATCTCCGGAATCGGGATGCGCTTGAAGTTGAAGCGCTGGCATCGCGAGGCGATGGTGGCCGGAATCTTGTGCAGCTCGGTAGTCGCGAAAATGAAAATCGCGTGCGGCGGCGGCTCTTCGAGCGTCTTCAGGAAAGCGTTGAACGCCGCCGTCGAGAGCATGTGCACCTCGTCGATGATATAGACGCGGTAACGCCCCTTCTGCGGGCCGTAGCGCACGTTCTCGCGGAGCAGGCGGATGTCGTCCACGCTGTTGTTGGAGGCGGCGTCGAACTCGGAGATGTTCAGGCTTGCGCCCGCGTCGAAGTCGCGGCAGCTCTCGCACTCGCCGCACGGCTCGGTCACCTCCTTGAGGTACTTCGGATCGTCGATCATCCGCTCGCAGTTGACCGCCTTGGCGAAGACGCGCGCCGCCGTGGTCTTGCCCACCCCGCGAAGTCCGGAAAAGATGTAGCCGTGGCCGACCCGCCCCATCCGGAGGGAGTTCTGGATCGTGCCGGTGATATGCTCCTGCGCGGTAATGTCGGCAAATCGGGAAGGTCTGTACTTTCTCGCTATGACCTGATAGCTCATGAATTTCGTTGCGTTGAATCGTTAACCAAGTCGATCAGCGGCGTCTGCATGGTGCTTTCGAGCGTCTCCCTGACGCTCGCGCGCATCTGGCGGAACGCCTCGCCGCCGGGCAGCTCCGTCTGGCAGGGCTCCCCACCGGTCAGCTCTTTCGGAATAATTGAAAACAGCTCGTACAGCGTCATCGAATGAAGATCGGCGCTGACGGCAAGCCCGCCATCGGCAGTCTGGTGCAGAAGATGGTTCCGCTCCAGAAACTCGACGATAAAGCCCAATTTACTACGGTCGGCCATAATTTCCGACGACAGGAGCTTTTTGCCTGTCACAAAGCTGCCCGAAACCTGCGCAAGCCACACCTCGCGCAAAACCGCGACAATTTCCGGAACTCCCTGCAACGGATCGAACTCCGGGGACTCATCCAGCTTCACCGGGTTGAAATAGCCGAGCGAAAAGACGAACTCCGCGCCGGTCAGCACCACCACCCACTCCAGATAGATCCAGAAAAAGAGCATCGGCACCACCGACAACGCGCCGTAGATGTGCTCGAAGGTGGCGAAATTCGACACATAAAAAGCGAACCACCGCTTGGCCAATTCGAACAGCACCGCGGCCAGCACGCCCCCGGCAAGCGCGTGCCTGAAACGCACCTTGCGGTTCGGCACCAGCATGTAAAGCAGAAACAGCGCGAGCGCGGTGTTGAAAAAAGGCAGGTACGACAGCAGCCGCACCTTCATTTCGAGCAACGCGCCGCGCGTAAAGACCGAATACCAGACATACGAACTGGCCGCGACGCTGGTACCGATGAAGAGCGGCCCGAGCGTCAGCACCGTCCAGTAGAGCGTGAAGCCCTGCAACGCCTTGCGCGGCGCCTGCACCTCCCAGATGCCGTTCAGCGTGTGATCGACGGTTGAAATCAGGAACAGCGCCATCACGATCAGGAAGAGACCGCCAACCATGGAGAGCGAGGAGGTTTTATCGATGAACTCCCACAGATAGGTTTTCATCAGCGCCCCCTGCGCAGGCGTGAAGTTCTGGAACAGAAAGTCGCCGATATGCTGCTTGAGCGAAGCGAAAACCGGAAATACCTTGAGGATGGAGAGGCTCACCGCCATGAGCGGCACCAGCGAAAGCAGCGTCTGAAAAGCCAGCGAACCGGCGCTCACCAGAATGTTGTCGTGAACGAAGTGGCGGCCCATGAACGACAGATACAAGCCCGGCACGCGCAGCCGCTCATCGCGAAGCAGCGCCAGAATCGGGTTCCTGTCTTTCATTTCCGCCATGGAATGCTGTTGCGGTTCAAAAGCCTGCGCCTGACGATGTTCCGGCCATGCCGGTCACCAAAAGTTCAAGGTAGAGAACTTCACCGAGATAAAAAAAGCCGACGGGACTGCCGCAAAATCCGGAAACACCGAGATCCCGGAAAATGCACTCCGTCCTTCTCCGTCCACCAAGTCCACCAAGCATTAAGAGCGCACGGCCGCGCGCCCCGGCAATTCTCCGCCAGCCGCTGATCCCGATCCCGATTTCGATTTCGATTTCGATTTCGATTTCGATTTCGAGAAAATAAAAATGCCCCCCGGCTTCACGACGGAGGGCATTGACATTTTCGATGCGAGTCCCGCGGGATCAGGCGATCTGGATATAGACCGAAGCCTTGACGTTGCAGATCGGGCAGTGCTCCGGCGGCGTGCCGAGTTCGATGTGGCCGCAAACCGGGCAGAGCCAGATTTCGCTTTCAGCAAGGTCGTTTCCGGCCTTGACCGCTTCGAGCGCCTTCTCGTACAAGGCGGCGTGCACCTTTTCGGCCTCCACGGCGAAACCGAACATGCGCTTGGCCTTGTGCCCCTCGGCCACGGCCTGCTCGTACATCGGAGGGTACATCTCGTTGTGCTCGTAGGTCTCGCCGCCGATGGCGACAAGCAGGTTGTCGGCGGTCGAACCGATGGCGTCGTCAGCGGCAAGGTGCCCCTGCGCGTGGATGCGCTCGGCCTGCGCGGTGGTTCTGAACAGCTTGGCGATGTTCCTGAAGCCCTCTTTCTCGGCCTTCTCGGCGAAAGTGACGTACTTCATGAATGCCTGGCTCTCGCCTGCAAAGGCGTTCTTGAGATTTTCGTGGGTGGTTGGCATAAGAAATCAACAATTGATGATGAGTGGAGATGTGGAATGAACATTACTGCCGTTTGAGGAACACGCCAAGGTCTTCGAGCAGCGCCTGAAGATCCTCTTCGTGCTCGACCTCGTCCTGGAGAATCTGCACGGCAAGATTGTAGGTGACCGGGTCTTTCAGGCCGATCTCCTGGATGATGCTGTTGTAGGTGGTGATGGCGCACTGCTCGCCGGAGATGTTCTGTTCGAGAATCATCTTGACGAACTTGTCGGTCGGTTCTTCGTAGCCGCAGTTGGTTTCGGCGAACCACTGCTTCGGGTTGGTCAGCGGCGTGCCGCCAAGCTGGATGATGCGCGTGCACACCATTTCGGCGTGGCGAAGCTCGTCGGCGGCGTGCTGCAGGAGCTCGGCGATAACGGCATCCTTCATCGGCCCTTCCACGATCTTCGAGCCGACCCAGTACTGGTAGTAGGCAAGCCACTCGTCGGCATAAGCCTTGTTGAGCAGCTCAAGCACCCGGCCGATATGCTCGCCTACGATTTCACGTCCTTTGGTTCCCATAATGGTAACTGTTTTGATTTATATGATTTGCAGGGGGTTTTCCAGGAAAGCCGGAACGCATCTGCTCGGCTCCGGTCAGGTTATTCCTTACACAATACTCCGATTTTCTTGGATGAGTTCCAAACCATTCCGGCGAAATCTCAAAAAACAAGGTGCACCGAACAGGAGACGCCGGAGAGGATGAAGAGACCATTCAAAGCAGCAAACCTTCACGCTCGCGCCACCTGCAAACGTGACGCCGATAGCCTTTCAAAGGGTGAGCGGCATTGAAGGGCGCACTTCAGGCCGCCTTTATTTCTCTTGCAATGCGCACCTGTATTGTTAACTTTAAGAAATAAATCTTTCCTGCTCCGCCCCTGTCAACGAAGGCAACTCAAGTTGTTTTTCGGCAAGGGCATACAAGAAACGCTCCTCTCCACCTATACGCACTGGCAGACAGGCGAAGCAAAAGCAACCGCCAAAACTGCCAACGGCCGGGTCTGGTGCCGGTCAACCAATTCCGGACAAACCCGCCCCGGCACACCGCTCTGGTTTTTGAACAGCTTTTTCAGTAGTAACGGCATACAATGATGGTCTGCAACAGCTAACCTGTTTCAAGGAGGATGGAAACCATGACAAAAAGTACCGAATCCAAACAGCGCAAGTCTTTTACGCTGAAAGTCACTCTGGATCCAAAAGCGGAGTTCAAGGGTGATCTTGCCGCCCTGCTTTTCGACAAGGCGGGCAATGTGCTCGAACATGCACGGATACGCAATGGCGTGGCATCGTTTTCGCACAGCGACCGGGTCGTGGCGGCAAACCGGCTGTTTATCGCACCGGAAACCGGCTCGGACAATGAGGAGACGGAAAAGCCGTCGATCAGAATGATGGAACGGTTGAGCGCCTACGAACCGGTTCTCATGCAGAACGGAAAAATCGTTGACGCCATCACGATTCCCGCCAGCATTATCAAGTTCTGGCCTCTGTGCCTCTGCGTGGTTCGCGGACAGGTGATCAAAAGCGACAGCGGCCTGCCGGTCTGCGGCGCAAGGGTTCACATTTGCGAGGTCGATAAATTCTGGCGATGGATTTTCAGGCTGCCTGATTTCGAGGTTTTCCGGTTCCGCGATGACCTGCTTCGGGTTTTCGAAAAGCCTGAACTCTGGAGACCGCCGTTTCCGGAGCCTGATCCGTCACCGTTTGCGGCCCTGAAGAAGGGACTGGTCAACCTCAGGTCTATCAACCCGCAACCCGAGCCTCCCGGAGCGCCCCGTCTTTCGGCAAGGAACAGCAGGGCCATTTCGCTGAGTGCGGATTCAGTGCAGGCAATGGCCAGAACGTCGGCAATACCGGCTGAAGTTCTCTCCTCGCTAAACACAGCTTCCGCCCAGGCCGTGCGTAACGCGCTGATCACCAACTTCACCACTCTTTATCCCTGGCTCTGCCTTATCCTTCCCTGGTGGCGGTACCGCTGCGATGAAATTGCCGTTCTTGAAACCGACGCCCTTGGCCGGTTCCAGACCTTCATCTTCTACTCCTGCCTGGGCGACAAGCCTGACCTCTATTTCTGGGTTGAATACGAGATCGGCGGCGTGATGGAAACGATCTACAAACCGGCGCTTGCCTGCCACACCTACTGGAACTACGAATGCGGCAAGGAGGTCATCATCCACATCAGCGATGACCGCGTGCCGGCATGCAACAACGGCCCCGACCTGCCGGGATGCGCCGTGCAGATTCTCTCCATCGGCCGTCAGGTCAGCATGTCGGAAATCCGGGGCCCTGGAGCACTCGTCGCCACCGAAGGCCTGACAACCGGCAACGAGCCTTTCGGAGGCAAGCTCGAACCGCGCGTCTGGTTCAGCCGCACCAGACTGCGAGACGATAAAAACATTCACTATTACCGCTGGTCTTACCGCCGCCTGACGGAAGGAGACGGCACGGTTCTGCCAGCGCCAGGCCCCTGGACGCACCTGACCAGAACTGTCGTGCGTCACTATGCGGTGCCCGTGCCTGGCGGTTTCGCCCATGTGCCGCTGACCATGGGCCCGCAAAACGTTGGAGGTGAAGCCAATCTTTTCGAGATCAGGCCATTGCCGGTTCCCCCGGGAGGCATCGAGTGGACGGTGGTCGATGAGCGGGAAGATTTGGCGAGCGCGCATTTCGAAACCGACAGGCTCGGCAACGGTGATAATGCTTGTGAGAAAGCATTCAATGCAGCCGGAAAGTATGAACTCAAGCTGGAGCTGTTCAAAAATAACGGAGCGCTGGTGGACTGGACGGCAGAGGGAATCGACCTTCAGATTACCGACGTGCCAGCCCCCTTTGGCGCAGGCATCGTCACGGCAACCAACGCGCCCGACTATTACCGGATCAAGAACGCCGCAGGCCATACCGTTGCGTTCCGGATGGTGCTCAGGATCGACAACAACTGCTGCTCGGCGGAGGTGAACCCGGTCAGCGGAGCAGGACTGCACACCACGCCGTGCGGATTCATCGAATTCGATCCGGGAGCATCGGCAACGCTGAGCTTCAAGGCCAACCATCCGAACGGCTTTGCCACCTTCAGCTTCAGCGTGGTGCGCGGCGTGAGCACCACCATCACCGAAGCCAGTGCCTACGGAGAAGTCCACGATCTATCGGTCAACACGCTCAATCCCGCATTGCCAGCCCATGCCTACACCAAACCGGCCGTAACCTCCAGTTACACTGAAAGTTTCGGCGTCGGCGAATTGCTTGACGGCTGCGCGCGGGCAGCTTTTTCCGAAGCGCTGCATGCCTGGACCAGAGCCACGGACGGCTACGGACGCTTGTGGCACCTCGATGCGTTCGATCATGACGCTTTCGCGCTGACGCCGACGCCATAACTGCCAGGCGCCGGTTGACGCTTGTGGGCAGGGCAAACATCACCTGCCCTGCCCATAAAGCTCCCGCTACGGCAAATCATACCGCCATCGGCGCCGCGCTGTCCGGTGTTCATGAGTATCGGAAGAATCCCTATATTCAGGCTCGAACGGGCCAGATCGGAACCGATTGCCCGGACAACCGCTTTAACGATTCCGTAACCCGCGCGGTCGCGGCATCGCGCCTTCTAAACCGACTTTGCATGGAATTCACCCACATCGACGACAGCGGCATGGTGAGCATGGTTGACGTCTCCGGCAAACCGCCGACGCGACGCCAGGCAAGCGCCTCCGGCTGGATTGTCATGAACCCCGAAACCATTGCGCTGCTCCGGGAGCGAGAGCTGCCAAAGGGAAACGTGCTGGCCGCGGCCAAAATCGCTGGCATCCAGGCCGCCAAGCAGGCGGCGAACCTGATTCCGCTCTGCCACCAGCTCAACCTTTCGTGGATCGACCTTGAATTCGAGATCGACGAGGATCGCATCGGCATCAGGGCAACCGTCATCACGCGCGAGGCGACGGGCGTGGAGATGGAGGCGCTGACGGCGGTCTCGGTGGCCGCGCTGACCATCTACGACATGTGCAAGGCGGTTGATAAAACAATGGAAATCACCGGCGTCCGGCTCGACCGCAAGACCGGCGGCAAGCAGTCGCTCCTGACCAGCCACCGCCCGAAAAGCGCCGTGCTGGTGC
Organism: Chlorobiaceae bacterium; assembly: GCA_016931495.1. GTDB lineage: Bacteria > Bacteroidota > Chlorobiia > Chlorobiales > Chlorobiaceae > Chlorobaculum. The sequence continues at coordinate 12,133 of JAFGER010000026.1, forward strand.
TCTCGGACTCGATTGCCGCGGGCACGGCGACCGACCGCTCCGGGCGGATTCTGCGGGACGGGCTTGAACAGGCCGGATGCCCGGTCGAGGAGCTCGTCATCATTCCGGACGAACCGGCTGAACTCGTCGCGACGGTCGAGGCGTGGGTAGGGCGCGGCGTCGAGCTCGTCATCACCTCCGGCGGCACCGGCCTCGGTCCGCGCGACGTGACCATCGACACGCTCACGCCGAAGTTCACCCGCCGGCTGCCCGGCGTGGAGCAGGAGCTGCTCCGGTGGGGACAGGGCAAAACCCGAACCGCCATGCTCTCGCGCCTCGCCGTCGGGCTGATCGGCAACACGGTGATCGTCTGCCTGCCGGGCAGCGCGGGTGCGGCAAGCGACGCGCTCGAAGTGCTGCTGCCCGCGATTTTCCACGCTTTTCCGATGCTCAAGGGGGAGGGACACAACGCATGAGGGCACCTCTGAAAAGTGTCATGAGCGGCTTGAGTGCAAGGCGGATGGAGCGCAAAAACCGAAGCGTACCAAGAGTACGTGAGGATTTCGGGCACCACCCGATCCCGAATGCTTTTGGGACCATAAACCGCAAATGCCACCGCACAAAGAAATTTGGCTAAAGCCCTGATTTATTTTGTGTTCTCTAGGGCACCTCTGAAAAGTGTCATGAGCGGCCCGAGTGCAAGGCGGCTGGAGCGCAAAAACCGAAGCGTACCAAGAGTACGTGAGGATTTCGGGCACCACCCAACGCAGCAATCGTGACGCGCAATAAGTTTTTAGAGGTGCCCTCTATAAACCCCGAACTAAAGTCCGGGGCAATTGCTTAAGAGTTTTAATCGCTGGAACAAGAAGAGGCGCCCATGATAACAGTTCAGGAAGCTCACCATATCATCGCCGCAACGGCACGCCCGATCGAGACGACGGAGTCCGTGCCGTTGCACCGACTCCGTGGCCGCGTGCTGGCCGAGGAGGTTCGCGCCGATTTTCCGATGCCGCGTTTCACCAACGCCGCGATGGACGGCTTCGCCGTGCGGTTCGATGAAATTGCCGGCACGTCGGAAAGCGCTCCGGTCACGCTGCCGGTGTCACAGGAGCTTGCAGCCGGAGCGCTCAGCGTTGCGCCGCTCGCCGCCGGAACCTGCGCCCGCATCATGACCGGCGCGCCCGTACCCGACGGAGCCGACACCGTAGTACCGTTCGAGCAGACCAGCGGCTTCGAGAGAGAAACCGTGGAGTTCTATAAAGCTCCGAAAAAGGGCGCGAACATCCGCCACGCGGGCGAAGAGGTCGCGGCCGGCGAGCTGCTCGTGGCCGCCGGAACCCGCATCAGTCCGGCAGAGATCAGCCTGCTCGCCTCGTTCGGCAAAGCCTCGGCGCCGGTCAGGCCGCAGCCGAAAGTCTCGATCATCACGGTCGGCGACGAACTGCGCCTGCCGGGAGAGTTGGCCGAGCCGCTGGCGATCTACAACAGCAACCTTGCGATGCTTGCGGCCTGCCTCGAAGCCGCCGGAGCGGAAATCATCGAAACGCGCCAGTTGCGCGATGACCGCGAAACGATTCGCGAGGCGCTCGCCGAAGCCATCAAACGGTCGGACATGGTCGTCACCGCAGGCGGCATTTCAACCGGGCAGTACGACTTCATGCACGAAACGCTCGGCGAACTTGGCGTGAAACAAAAGTTCTGGAAGGTTGCGCAGAAGCCCGGCAAACCGTTCTACTTCGGCTCGACCGACGGCGGCGTGCTGCTCTTTGCGCTGCCGGGCAATCCGGTGTCGGCGCTGGTCTGCCTGCTCGAATACGGCCTGCCCGCCCTCGCGCTGATGCAGGGCGCCGCTCCAGCCACGAAATTCACCGCCCTGCTCGACGAACCCTTCCCGGCGGATCGCAAGCGCCACCGCTTTCTGTTCGGCACAGCGCGCATCGACGGCGGCGTGCTCCGGTGCCGCGTCTCGCCGCAGACCGACTCGCACATGCTGACCGCGCTCTCCGGAGCCGACTGCCTGATCGAGGCCGCCCCGTCGCCCGAACCGATACCCGCCGGATCGCTCGTCACCTGCGCCTGGCTGCCGTGGGCCAACTCCTTCTGATGCAACGCACCGAGATGTTCCATCCTTTTGAAATAGCCGTTGGCGGCCTCTCCGGCTCGGGCAAGACCACTCTCACCGAAAAGCTGATCCGGCATTTTTCGGAAGACGGATTCGAGGCTGCTGCCTTCAAGCACGGCTGCCACCGCTTCGAGATCGACCGCGAAGGCAAGGACTCCGACCGCTTCGCCAAAGCCGGAGCCGTGCCGGTGCTGATTGCCGACCGCGAGAAAGAGGCGCTCATTTCGCGGGGATCGGATCGGCTGGACGTCGCCGGTTCAGTGCTCTCGGCTGACCTGCTTTTCATCGAAGGGCTGAAAGAGCTGCCTGTGCCGAAGCTGCTGATGGTGGATCGTGAACGCGCCGTGCTGCCGATGCTTGAAAGCGGCGCAATCCCGCAGGTGCTCGCACTCCTGCACAACGGCAATGCGGAGGGACTGGAACGCTTCCGGCTGCCGCTCTTCCACCGCGACGAGCTGGCTTCGATCAGCGATTTCATCGCGAAGTTTTTCCAGGCGCAGGCAGCCATGATTCCCCTCAACGGCCTCGTTCTGGCGGGCGGACAGAGTTCGCGCATGGGCCGCGACAAGGCGACGCTCAGCTACCACGGCGCGAACCAGCTCGAACGGACGGCAGCGCTGCTTCGCGCCGTGTGCGGCGAGGTGTTCATCTCCTGCCGTCAGAAGCAGTTCGAAACCTACGCCGCGACCTCCGGCATTCCGGCCATCGCGGACAGCTATCTCGACCTGGGGCCTCTCGGCGGCCTGCTTTCAGCCCAGCGCCAACGCCCCGATGCCGCGTGGCTCGTTGCAGCCTGCGACTTTCCGCTGATTGACGAAGCGGCGATGGCGTCGCTGGCGAAAGCACGAAACCCGTTCCGCTTCGCCACGGCGTTTGTCTCCGGCGACCGTGATCGCCCCGAACCGCTGCTGACGATCTACGAGCCGAAATCGCGCCGCCGTCTGCTCGAAGCGCACGCCGCGGGCAACGATTCGCTCCGGTCATTCCTCCGGCGGAACCGGGTGGCGCTGGTCGAACCCCACGACCCGGCGGCCCTTTTCAATGCGAACGATCCCGGCGAATTCGACAAAGCCCGGCGGATGATCGAAAACAGGGGAAAACGATGATGCGCCAATCCGGCCAAAGCAGCTCCGTGATGATCGACCGGTTCGGACGCACGATCGATTACGTGCGCATCGCCGTCACCAGCGCCTGCAACCTGCGATGCACCTATTGCCTGAAAAACGAGGAAGAGACCGACCGGCAGATCGACCAGCTCGATGCCCGCCAGACGGCCGGGCTTATCGGAATTCTGGCGGAAATGGGCATCCGCAAGGTGCGGTTCACGGGCGGCGAACCGCTGCTGCACCCTAACATCGTTGAACTGGTTCAGCGCGCCAAAGCAACGCCCGGCATCGAAACCGTCAGGCTCACCACCAACGGCATCCTGCTCGACCGGCATCTGGATGCGTTGATCGCGGCAGGGCTGGACGGCATCAACCTCAGCCTCGACACGCTCGACCCCGGAAAGTACCTGGAGATCACCCGGCGCGACCGCTTCTCCAGCGTCCGCAAGGTGCTCGACCGGCTGCTTGTCACGCCGGGCATGACCGTCAAGCTCAACGTCCTCATGCTCAGGGGCATCAACAACGGGGAAATTCCGGCCTTCGTCGAACTAACCCGCGAGCACGGCCTCACGGTGCGCTTCATGGAGCTGCAACCCTTCGACGACCAGCAGATCTGGCGCACCGGCAAATTTATGGGAGCGGAGATGATTCGCGAGCAGCTCTTCACGCACTATCCGGAGCTTGAGGCAATCACCGGGCGGGACACCGAACACTACAGCTTCCACCTGCCGGGCCATAAAGGCTCCATCGCCATCATCCCGGCCTTCTCACGCAACTTCTGCGGCAGTTGCACGCGCCTCAGAATCACCGCCGACAACCGCATCGTCAGTTGCCTGTATCATCAGGAGAGCATCGACCTCAAACCGGCCATGAGCGAAGGATTCAACGCCGAAGAGCTGCGGAAACGCCTTCTCGAAGCGGTGGCAGCAAAACCGAAGGACGGCCTTCACAGCGGCCGAAGCAACGCCGCATCAAGCATGTCGCGGATAGGCGGGTAAGTCGGGAAGAATCCGACAGATCGGCTGGATCGGTCAGGTCAGATCGATCTGCCGGATACCTCAACCACGCACCCCGGCGCCACCATTCCCCCCACCAGCACACGGCAGAAAATGCCTTCGCGCGGCATGATGCAATCGCCGGTCGCCTGCTGGATGACGCAACCGCCATTGTGGCACTCCTTGCCGATCTGCGTGACTTCAAGCAGCGCTTCAGCGCCAACCTGCAACCGATCGCCAACCTGAAGCCGGGGAAGATCGATGCCTCTGGTCACCAGGTTTTCCCCGAACATACCGTATTCAAGTTCCGGAAGCACCTGACGCACCAGCTCGATGCTCTCGGCAGCCAGCAGCGAAATCTGGCGGTGCCACTCGCCTGCGTGGGCATCACCCTCGATTCCCCAGGACGCGCGGAGTCGGGCAGATGGAACCGTCTGCTTGATTGTTCCTTTTTCAGTACTGACGCAAACAGCTTCAAGAATACCCATACTTGTGACGGTTAATGATCGCGGCGGACTCTTCGAGCCAAAGATACGCATTCGGACATCATGCCGAAACCGGCAAACAGGCGCTCAGAGGTACTTGAGCCTGATGGTCATCTCCAGCTCGGCCTGTTCAAGCACAAACGAAGCGTCCTCGAACGAAGGCGGGCCGAAGCTTGTGCGCGGGTTGTTCGAGGTTCCGACCCCCTCTTTGGGCATACCGAGAAAGTTGGCGTCGAGCTTGCCGTTACCATTCTCGTCGTGCCGAACGGCCACGGCATAGGTTCCCCAGGGAACCTGGTCGAAGTGCGCCACAGGCTCCGCGCCTGCCGCCGGAACGGTGACAGTTTTGAGCGCCTTGTCGAATTTACCGGGAAACCCCTTTTTGGCATTGAACAGCCCGACCGACAGAGAGCCGTCGCTGTTGCGCAAACCGGAAACCCTGACGGTTATCCTGCCGGAACCCGCCGGAATGACAACCGCCTCGCCTCCGGTAGCTCTCGCCTCACGGGCACTCGGCGGCAAACACATCGTGAACAGGCAAATGGCAAGAAGAAATGGTCGTAACGGTTTCATGATCGAACGGGACTTGATGAGTTTGATAATCCACCACAAGCGCATACGGCTGCAGCAAATCCGGGAAGCCTGTGCTCCGGCGGTGGGTAAACAGAAAGTAACGAATTCCGCATCGTTCCGTAAGTCTCCGGATCAACGCAATAAGCAGGGGCCCGGAACAAAAAGGTCTCTGATGGATTGGTTTCAGCCGTTCTGAACCCATAATGCTACGTTCCACGGACTTTTCAGAAGCGCCCGGCAAAAAGAAGAAACCGCCTGGTTTTCTGCAGGTTCGCAGAGCAACCAGACGGTTTCGGAAGGTCTTTCTGTTTATTTGATTGACGTTACCCGTGCAGACACAAACCCGGCCTGCGGGCATCCGTCCGTCACATGAACAGCGCCTTGTTGAACTTGGCGACAAAAGCGCCAACGAGAATGAGAACGGTCATCATGGTGATAACGACCATATAGGTTTTACTTGACCATTGCCTGATGCGCTCGATTGAAAAGATCCGGCTTGTCAAGATACCAGCCACGATACCACCTGCCAGAATTGCCAACATCGTCAATGTTGGAAGCGGGGAGATCATGAACCGTATATCTACGAGAAGAGCAACAACCACCAGGGCAAACAGTGCATAGATATAGAGTCTCCGGGGCATCGGCGCCACATATCGTACCGCATACTTGTCGGCTTCAGTTTCCGGATTCTCTGCGGCTTTCTTTTTCCACCAGAGGCGTGGCAACCACAGCTTGTCGGAAAGAACCGTCATGCCTCCCGACAGAACCATGACAGCAAGGAGCAGGGAAGCAAACAGGATGCCGCCGAGAATGCTGATCTTGTAGGTTTCCTTGGCCACCCTCGAGGTATCGGGCACGGGAAGCGCGGTCAGGGAAGGATCCTCTGCCGCCGATTTCAGATACTCGTCGAAATAGGTAATCTTGGAATGATCGACCAGATCCCGCAGCTCCTGACCCATCATCGATTGCTGACGGTATGACACAAGCATCTGTCTGGCAGCTCTTTTTGCCGCTTCGCCTGTCAGGGGCGTCGGGTAAACCCGGTGCAGCATCAGGATCATGGACGCCTTGCTTGTATTGTTTTTGTCGTTAAAAACCACCAGTTGGGGAGCATTGGGTTTTATCTGATTGAGAATGTTGACAACAGGACCCGGAATCTGATCCACTGCCTGGGTGTAGAAGCCTCGGGCGAAAGGTATTTTTTTAGCGTTCAACTCCTGGGTGAGCTGCTCCAGAGTTGCCCCTTTGTTGATCATCGCGTCAAGGGATTGCTGCATGGGCTTATCGAGAGCACCCATCCGTACCGCTTCGTAGATGTAGAGTTTTCTTTGGGCAAACAGTAATGGAGTGTTCTCGACAAGAGTCTGGATTTCAGCGTCGGAAACAGCCATTTTTTTACGCACAAGCTCATTTTCAGCAAGGCTTGCCAAGGCTCTTTTCTCGACGATGTAACGCTCCATGGCGTAGTTGGAGCTTTTGTCAAGCCCCATCTCTTTGGCTTTCTGGGCGAACAGCTCCATACGAATCAGACCGGCAAGAATATTTCTTTTCAGATTGGCTGACTCTATCGGGCTTATTCCTTGAGGAGCAGTGCGTTCATAGAGATAATTGACCTGGCTCTTGGTAATTTCCACCCCGTTTACATTGGCCGCCACCGAGCCTCCAGAGCTGTTTTCGGTCTGATTGCTACACCCGGCAAGGGTATAGATCATAACCAGCACGAGGAAAAGGTATTTTTTCATGTGAAACCTTAGTGTTTACAATTCTGTCTATATAGTTTAAACCTAAATGTTGAAAAGTACTTAACATTCACCAATTATCCTACCGACCGGACTGGATTTTAACCGGGAAGATACCTTCATGACACCGCTGAAAATGTCATGAGCGCATCGAGTGCAAAGCCGTCGAAGCGCAAAGGGCTATCCCATGGAGGATTCGACCAGTCACTGAGGATCTGGAAAACGGTAGCACCCCGATTCCATCGGCCAGCAATCGGCACGGCGATACGGTTGAGGCAGGAGCGGAAAATGGCGCAAAATCCTGTATGTTTCTACAGAACAAGCACAAGCCGTGTCGCTCGCCGAAAAATCCCCAAGCTTTACTCATGGCATGACAATCACCAACCCGATCCACAAGGCGCTGCAAGCGTTCGCCGCCGCCGTCACGGAAAAGATGAACCAGCTCACGCTGGGCGAGCCGGAAGAGCAGCTCCGAACGCCTTTCGATAATTTCATGAACGGAGGTGTTTCAGCGGCATTTGGATTGAACATTGGCTGCATCGGCGAAACGCCGCTGCCTGACCGGCTTGGGCGGCCCGATCAACAGCAACGTGTTGTGTGCTAAAAACCGTTGTTCCCGCCAGATGCAAGGCAGTGTAAAAAGAGAACAACACCACCCATCCTGATCGAGAGGTCATCCGCAAAACCAAACGATTGTCGATACGTTTCGTTACCTTTCCAGTCAAGATAATCGACAAGAAAGCAGGGGCTTCATGAAAGACCTACAGAACCACCTCCCCAACCATCCGGCATGAAAGGAGCAATCCGAAAAATAAGCGTCAACGGATTCAAGTCGATTCGTGAGTTACGGGACTTTGAACTCCGGGATCTGAACGTCATTATCGGAGCCAATGGCTCAGGCAAAAGCAACCTCATCCAAGCCTTCCAGATGCTGATGGCGATGTCCCGCAAAGGGTTGCAGAAATTTATCCTTGAAAACGGAGGCGCTGACAATTTCCTCCACAATGGCCCGCAACACACTCCAGCAATATCGATGGAGTTTGAATTCATGTCGGACAGCCAATTCAGCAAAGGATTGAACTTTTACCGTTTTGACTTGACCCCTACCGTTGAGGACACCTTTCTTGTTAATGAAGAGCGGAAATATGTTACGACGAATTGGCGGCCTTACGGAAGTCCGGCAGTGGAAAGTCGCCTCTTCGAAGAGCGGGAAGAAACATCCGCAACTGGAGGTCATGGTGTTGGTTATTTCGTTTATCACTCAATAGCCGACTGGATGGTCTATCACTTCCATGACACCAGTTCAACGGCACCCATGCGCCGTTACGAGATTATCGAGGACAATGCAAAGCTCAGAAACAATGGCGGCAACATCGCACCGTTTTTGCTGAAATTGAAATCTCACGATTACTACCGTTCATATTATCAGGACATCATCAATACCGTCCGGCTGGTCATGCCGTTTTTTGATGATTTCCGTCTTGATGTACTCAAAATGGGTGAAGCTGAAAAAGTCAGACTCAGTTGGCAACAAAAAGGCTCCGATTTTCCGATGCAGCCCTATCACTTTTCTGATGGTTCGATTCGCTTCATCTGCCTCGCCACAGCTCTGTTGAATCCGTTTCCGCCATCGGTCATTGTGATTGACGAACCGGAACTTGGCCTCCATCCCGAGGCGATCAGGATTCTCGGCGAGCTGATTCGGGACGCGGCCAAACGAACGCAGATCATTGTCGCCACGCAATCGCCCCTGCTGCTCGATCAGTTTTCCATCGAAGATATTGTCGTGGTGAATCGCCGGGAAGGAGAGTCAGTTTTTGAGCGGCTGCAACGCGCCGATTTCGATGAATGGCTGAACGACTATTCAGTCGGTGAACTCTGGTCGAGAAATATCATTGCCGGAGGCACCTGTCATGAATGAATATGCAGAGGTGACTGTGCTTTCGGAAGGGCCAACTGAACAGCTTTTTGTGAAGCAATTGCTAGCGCCATATCTGGCTCAACAAGGGGTCTATCTCACCCCTGTCATTCTGGACAAACCCGGTCAAAAAGGCGGTGACGTAAAATTTGCACGCGCCCGGAACGACATCGGGAAATATCTGAAACAACGGAAAAACAACTGGATAACGCTCTTTGTCGATTACTACGGCATTGACAGCGATTGGCCGGGCTATGCGGAATCGAGACAAGAGACGGAACACGCCCGCAAGGCACAAATCATGAACCAGGCTACGGCAGAAAAAATCAATACCCTGTTTTCAAATTTTGATCCCGCCCGTCGCTTCATTCCCTACATTTCCATGTATGAAATCGAAGCTCTCTATTTCAGTGACCCGCCCACCCTGGCTGAAACTTCTGGAGTGCCGCTGAAATCAATCGAGCAGATTCTCGCCGAATGCGACGAGCCGGAAAAAATCAACGATCACCCAACAACCGCACCATCCAAAAGGCTGGAAAAACTCTCAAACCGCTTCAAAAAAACCACGACCGGCATTGCCATCGCCACGGCAATCGGCATACCTAAAATGCGCGACGCCTGCCCGTTATTCGATAGCTGGGTAACGAGACTTGAAAACTTGCCACGCTGACCAATCCATATTCATGAACGGCTCGGCGCGCTGCACCAAAGCCGTCCCCGGCGACGCCGACGGCTATCCCGAAACCTTCGACTACAACGACGCCACCCGCACGCTCCGCGTCGGCGACGGCCAGTTCGCGCCCGTCGCGCCGGAGGTTTTCGCATTTGAAGTGTCGGGGCTGAAGGTGGTACAGTCGTGGCTGAAATACCGCATGAAAAAAGGCGCGGGCAAGAAGTCCTCGCCGCTCGACGACATTCGCCCGGAACGCTGGACGAGCCAGTTCACCACCGAACTGCTTGAACTGCTCTGGGTGCTCGAAGCCACCATCGACGGCTACTCCGCCCAGGCCGCGCTGCTCGACGGCATCCTCGCCAGCGAATGCTTCCTCGCCCGCGAACTCCCCGCCGTTCCAAAGTTGATGCGGAGTCCGCAAAAAGCCAAATCATCCACCGGCGGATTGTTCGATTTTGAAGAGGAGAATTGACAACCGGAGAGCGGAGCGCCATGCAGAATGAGCGCTCTTTACTCATTTTTTAGCTATGAAAATCGAGCGTATTAAGTTATTTTGTTTCATAAATCCCCCCATAATTCACGACCGGATGTTCTGATGGATCACCTTTACACCGCAGCGCCATGCCTGTCAATGCTCTCGATTTCGACTTGTTCAAAGACTTTCCCGAGCCGGTCTTTGTGATGGCGCCAGAAGGAACGATTCTGGCGGCCAACCGTTTTTTCTCCGCCCGATTTGATCTTCTTCATGAACAGATCACCGGACGCAATGTCTTCGAGTTGCTGGCCGAAATCAACGTGGCACCGGAAGTCATCGCCAAACGGAAAGCCAAAACCGGCGAGGTGGTTCGAATCGGCAAGCCGGTCACCATCGACGATCCGATGGATGGTCAGATGTGGAGAAGCTCGATCTATCCCGTTTTTGATGACGACGGTAAAATTGGAAAGCTGCTGGTCTTCGTGCAAAACATAACGAAGCAAAAACGTGACGACGCGGAAATGGAGGATTTCCGGGCAAAGATTGACTATGCGCTTGAAATCAGCCATGTCGGCGTCTGGTCGCTCGACCTCGAGAACAACGTTGTGCTCAGAACGCAGGAGCATGACCGCATTTTCGGCTATGATTCGCTGCTCCCCCGCTGGACGGTAGAAACCTTTTTCGAGCATGTCTATCACGAAGACATCCCGATGGTCGCGGGGCATTACGAAACGGCGATGGCAAACCGGTCGGACTTCAATCTGGAACTCCGCATCCGGCGAGCGGACGGCCAGATCCGCTGGATCAACCTCATCGGCACCTACCGGTTCTCCAAACCTGAAACGTCACGCCATGTCGTTGGAATCGTGGCCGACATTACCGACAGAAAGAGAGCGGCTCTTGAGCTTGAAGAGTTGCAGGCGCAGTTGCAGCAGTCCCAGAAAATGGAGCTGCTCGGCCGGCTTGCCGGCGGCATTGCGCACGACTTCAACAACTCGCTGACCTCCATTATCGGCAATATCGAACTTGCTCTCACCAAACTCGATCCATCGCTGCCTGTGGCCAAAAACCTCAGGGATGCCCACCAATCGGCGATGCATTCAGCGCACCTGACCAGTCAGCTTCTAGGGTTCGCCCGCAAACAGATGAGGATTCCGAAAGCCGTCTCCCTGAATCAGGAGATGGAACGGCTCATCCCGATGCTCAGGGCTCTTATCAGGGAGCAGATCGAGTGCCTCTGGCTTCCAGGCGACACGGTGCCCGAAATTTTCATCGATCCGACCCAGCTCGACCAGGTGCTGACCAATCTTTGCGTCAACGCGATGGACGCCATCGAAGAGAACGGCAGCGTAACCATTGCAACAGGCTCGGCACAGGTTGAAAAGGAGGATTGCGCAAAAGGGCATCCCTGCCAGATTCCGGGCGATTATGCCATGCTCTCGGTGAGCGACAACGGAAGCGGCATCGACAGCGCGGTGCTCCCCCATATTTTCGAGCCGTTCTTCACGACCAAACCTGTAGGAAAAGGCACCGGACTCGGCCTTTCGACCGTCTATGGCATCGTCAGGCAAAACAACGGTTATGTCAACTGCCAGACCATGCCGGGCAAGGGCACCACATTCACGCTCTATCTTCCGAAGTACCGGAAAGAGGCGTTGGAATCCATGCTCAGCGCCGCCATGCAGAGCCTCAAACCGAAGAAAAAAACGGTGCTGCTGGTCGAAGACGAGCCCAACATCCTCAGCATTCTCAAGCTCGCGCTCGAAGACAGGGGCTTCAGGGTCATCGAAGCGCTCGATGCCGAAAGCGCGCTCCTTCTGGCCGGAACGCACAAAGAAAAGATCGATCTTCTGGCGACCGATATCGTCCTCCCCCGCATGAATGGCATCGAACTGTGCAAACAGCTGCAAACACGCAGACCTGAACTCAAATCGCTTTTCATGTCCGGTTTCGCTTTCGAGGATATCGCCAGTAACGGAAAAACGTCAAAACCCGTCAACTTTATCAGCAAACCCTTCACCATTCCGGATTTCATGAATATGGTTCGGCAGGTGATGCAACCGGAGTAATACTGTACGGCACGCTTCATGAGGAGAAAATCGACTGAGCCGGTCACCGGCAAGGTGTTCGAAAAAATCGTTTCCGGCGACGTCAACAAGAGCGTCGGCGTTTTCGAGGGGTGCCGTTTCGTGCAGTGCAGCTTCGCGCAGACCGATTTTTCCGGAATCGTGTTCCGTGATTGCGCTTTCGAGCAGTGCGACCTGAGCATGATGAAGCTTGGAGGGGCGGCGCTCAGGGAGGTGCGCTTCACCGGCTGCAAGCTGCTCGGCGTGCAGTTCAGCGAATGCCGCAAGCTCCTGCTCGAAATGAGCTTCGAGCGGTGCATGATGCGGTTGTCGCTCTTCACCGGCCTCGATCTGAAAAACACCACCTTCATCCACTGCGATCTGCAGGAGGCCGATTTCACCGGCGCCAACCTGAGCGGCTCGATTTTCAGTGACTGCGACCTCCGCCTGGCGATCTTCTTTCACACCAACCTCGAAAAGGCTGATCTCCGCACAGCCTTCAACTTCTCGATTTCGCCCGAGTCAAACCGGCTGAGAAAAGCAAAATTTTCGTTACATGGCCTGCCGGGTCTGCTTGAGAGCTACGACATCGACATTGATTAAGCGGTAATTAATTTATATACATAAGGTTAACCAAAACCTTGAATGAATAATCATCACGATTGCGAAAAAATCAATCATTTGATTAGTTTGTTCCTGCTTGTATATTTACCCACACTTAATATTTTCACTTATATAAACCCCTGATTTCAAAAGGAAAAGCCCGCGGTGTTTTGTTTGAGCACCGCAACGAAACAGGTACATATTATCAAACATACGGATTTGCGGAATATCGCCATGTCTTTCAAATACAAACAGATAACCATAGTATTGCTGCTTTTGCTGATGCTTGCGCCCGGGCAGGCGCATGGCAGTCATTCGCTCACCAAAGGAGACTCCGGCCAATCCGGCAGTCAGCACGACGGAGCGATGGTTGCCGGGGGCATGAAACGGTTTGAAAAAGCGGATTATCTGACCCAAACCGAGCTGGAGGTGATCATGGAGATCAACCGGCTGAGAAGCAACCCCGCAGAATACGCTCGTCTCTATCTTGAGCCACTCCGGGAAAAGTACCTGGGAAAGCTGCTCAAACTCCCCGGCAGGCGTCCTGTCAGGACGCAGGAAGGAATTGCGGCGCTCGAAGAGTGTATCCGCGAGCTGGAAAACACCAGCCCGTCCTGCACCCTGCTGCCATGCAAGGGGCTGACGCTGGCCGCCCGTGATCTGACTCTGGACCAGGGATCAACCAAAACAACCGGACATACCGGCAATGACGGCTCCTCGATGTCAGACCGGATCGAACGTTACGGTCAATGGAATGGAAGTATCGCAGAAAACATCTCTTACGGTTTCGATGAAGCCAGATATATCGTCGTGGCCTTGCTCATTGACGATGGCGTGCCTTCGCGCGGACACAGAAAAACCCTGCTGGACGGTACATTCAACTATGTTGGCGTGAACATCGGCCCGCACCGTCGCTTCCGGGCCATGTGCGTCATGGAATTTGCCACGAAATACTCTTTGGCGCTACCGAAAAATTTCCCGGCAGACTATACGCTCTCCAAGTCATCGAAAGATCGCCAGCCTCTGATGTAATCACGGCAATCAGGCTCGCGCTCTCCTTGCACCATATCCTTACCCCATAAACAGGCAAAGCTCCCCGGCAATACAGGGAGCTTTGCCTGTTGCGATGACAAGTGCGGCTGACATGCTGTAACGGGTCACCCCACCGGCATCTTCTGGTTCTAAAGCAATACGCAGGCCACCTTTTCGGTGAAAACGGTGACTTTTGCGCTCATTCGCCTGACCACACCGCAAGGATATCCTCTATATTCGAGGTAGCAAAAAAACCGCTTTCGTCCTTTATTGCTCCGGATACGCCGGCAAATCCGGCTTTGACGCCTGAAAAGAAAAAGCCTCGAATTTTACAGTGCTCTTTTCATGCCGGAAGAGGCCGGACGCTCCGTCATCAACCAGGCTTTGGCTTCCAGAAAACTCCTGAAAGGCTTCACCAGGAATGGAACACCTTCGCGCTCTGCCTCTTCACTGAAGAGCTTTAAAAATGCGTAATGAAAATTATTTGAAGCCAGCAGGGCGCATTTCTCCTTGGTGCCGCCGACAGGATAAAGGGCTTTTATTCTGCTGACCATCTCGAACATATCAATGTTCGAAAAGCCGCAGACAAATTCCGTATCGAACACCCACAAAGAGTTCTTGTAAGGGTATTGAGGATGTTGCATCAGTGCACTATGGGCTTCATAGAGCGCCTGGTGGTCAACATCACCAGTGATCGATACCTGGAGATAATATGGTTCTTCTTGTACTTCGTACATGATGGTGTACGGAATCCGTTAGTTCGGGCTTCAGGAGATGGTGCATTTCAAGTCCAGGGAGCACCTACCTTATATATAAGTATTATATAATAAACCCCGCGCTACTCACAAAGTTAATTTATCAATAAAAAGCCTCTTCCGACTAGCCCGAACACTATTCACAGCAGCCGGAACAGCTCCGCAATGTTTGATTGGTGCGCGATGCGGAACCACGATCTGAGAACATTCCGGCCATCCGGGACGACGGTTGAAGGCGCCCCTGCCAGGCTCTTCAACACGAATTTCATCCCGATGATCGCGATTTGCGCCGCCACAAACGCAGAAAGCTTCCGGTTTTTTGCCGGAAGCTTTCTGATGGTGCGGAGAGGGAGGGATTCGAACCCTCGGTAGCTCTAATCGAACTACGTCGGTTTAGCAAACCGGTGCCTTCAGCCACTCGGCCACCTCTCCTGAACTCTGGTGCGGAGGATGAGGGACTCGAACCCCCATGGGCGCAAACCCGGCAGTTTTCAAGACTGCTGCCTTACCAATTAGGCTAATCCTCCAGCGTATAAAAAGAACGGGCAGGAAGATAGCGATTTACCTCAAAATACCCAGAAGAAAATCGCGCCTTCTGTTTTTTCCTGGCGGAGAGAGAGGGATTCGAACCCTCGAGGGCTGTTACACCCTACCCGCTTTCCAGGCGAGCGCACTAGACCAACTATGCGACCTCTCCGTTTGCGTTGATTTTTAATGTACAACGCATTTTCGGTTTTTAAAACAGTTCTTGCTGTTTCAGGCACAGAAAAATCACCCGAAGCACCTCTCGCGAGCTTCATGGCGTTGTCATTCCGTGCTCACTTTCGTAAATTGGCTGATTCATTTTTGCCGCAATCTTTTAACGAAGCCCCTATGGACAAAATTCTGTATGATGCGCTGACTTTCGATGACGTGTTGCTCGTGCCCGCATATTCCGCCGTTCTTCCAAAAGAGACCGTCGTCAAATCGCGCCTGACCCGGAACATCGAGGTCAACATCCCGCTGGTGAGCGCGGCCATGGACACGGTCACCGAGGCGGAGCTGGCCATCGCACTGGCGCGGGCTGGAGGCATCGGTATCATCCACAAGAATCTTTCCATCGACGTCCAGGCCCGTCACGTGGCGAAAGTCAAGCGCTTCGAGAGCGGCATCATCCGCAACCCGATCACGCTGTTCGAGGATGCGACCATCCAGGAAGCTATCGACCTGATGATCCGCCACTCCATCTCGGGCATTCCGGTCGTCGAACGCCCGACCGCCGAAGGTTGCCTTCTGCTCAAGGGCATCGTCACCAACCGCGACCTGCGCATGACCGCTTCGTCCAACGAAAAGATCACCACCATCATGACGACCGATCTCGTGACGGCGCAGGAGGACATCGACCTGCTCGCCGCCGAGGAGATTCTCATGCAAAACAAGATCGAAAAGCTGCTCGTCATCGACGAAAACGGCTACCTCAAGGGCCTCATCACCTTCAAGGACATCCAGAAGCGCAAGCAATGCCCCGACGCCTGCAAGGATGCGCACGGCAGGCTTCGCGTCGGCGCGGCGGTCGGCATCCGCTCCAACACGATGACCAGGGTCGATGCGCTGGTCGCGGCCGGCGTCGATGTGGTGGCGGTCGATACGGCGCATGGCCACAGCCAGGCGGTGCTCGACATGGTTGCGATCATCAAGGAGAAGTACCCCGAACTTGACGTCATCGCCGGAAACGTGGCCACGCCGGAAGCGGTTCGTGACCTGGTGAAGGCTGGCGCGGACGCCGTGAAGGTGGGCATCGGGCCGGGCAGCATCTGCACCACGCGCGTCGTGGCGGGCGTCGGCATGCCGCAGCTTACGGCCATCATGAAGTGCGCCGAGGAAGCCAAAAAGAGCGGCACGCCGATCATCGCCGACGGCGGCATCAAGTACAGCGGTGACATCGCCAAAGCCATCGCAGCAGGCGCCGACACGGTGATGATGGGCAGCATCTTCGCCGGAACCGATGAAAGCCCTGGCGAGACGATCCTTTACGAAGGCCGCCGCTTCAAGGCCTACCGCGGCATGGGCTCGCTCGGCGCGATGTCGGAGCCGGAAGGCAGCAGCGACCGCTACTTCCAGGACGCCTCGGCGGAAACCAAGAAGTACGTGCCCGAAGGCATCGAAGGCCGGATTCCGGCCAAAGGCCCGCTCGACGAAGTAGTCTATCAGCTCATCGGCGGCCTGAAATCATCGATGGGCTACTGCGGCGTCAGGAACATCCCCGAACTCAAGGAAAACACCCGCTTCGTGCGCATCACCTCGGCAGGCCTCCGCGAAAGCCACCCGCACGATGTGATGATCACCCGGGAGGCACCGAACTACTCGACCTCGGTCTGAACCCGTTTCCCACACCACGCACCGAAAAACCCCGGCATCGTTCCGGGGTTTTCCGGTTTTGGGGAAAGCGACAACCGGAAGGATCAGCCTGATCGGAGGGATCGGAAAAATGATTATTTTAGAACAGGTAACGCCTTTTCGGCGTGTCAGCGAAAGCCGGTTTTATCCCCAAACTTCCTCCAGGCAAGCATTACGTACCATGCTCAAAGCGAACCGTTTCATCATCCCCGTCCTGTTCCTGGCCCTCTTTCTTGCAGGATGCACGGAAATCCGGGAATCCGGACTTTCGGAAAAGCAGGTCGAAAAGCTGGTGCTTGCATCCAGCCCCGGCAATCCATCGCCGGAAATCTGGGCGCGCGCCATCAAGGAGAGCCTCGAAGAGCTGGAGCAACCGGTTGACAAGGAGCACGTCAGCGCCGTGTGCGCCGTCATCTCGCAGGTGAGCGCCTTTTCGATTTCGCCGAAAAGTTCGCGCATGGCGAGCATTCTGCGCAAAAAGATCGAGGATGCCGAGTCGAACGAGATGTTGCGGCTCCTGATCGAGACCCGGCTTGATCAGACCGCCTCGAACGGCAAGAGCTTCCGCGAAAACATCGACTCGATTCAAAGCGAACTCGATTTCGAGCAATGGTACGACGAATTCACCTCCGCAAGCATCACCAAGCCGATTCTGCTCGTACTGAACAAGGATGCGAGCGATTTTATCACCACGGCCGGCTCGATGCAGGTGTCGGTGAAGTTCGCCGAAAAGTACCCGAAAAAGCCTAGGAACGCCGGTGGTGGCAGCGTGCGCGACATGCTCTACACCTGCAAGGGCGGCGTGTTCTACGGAGCCGCCTATCTGCTTGACTTCAGGCACAATTACGACGACTGGAAATACGTCTTCGCCGATTTCAACGCGGGCCATTACACAAGCCGGAACGCCGGATTCCAGAAGATGCTCGCAAGGCTGACGCGCAGCATGGTGGATACGGACGGCGACCTGATGAGCTACGAAAACGGCAAGCCGGCTCCGTCGGACACCTACGTCACCTTCATTGAATACCTGATAGATCAGGGCATGGAGTTCGATGAAAAGGAGATATTGAAAGATTTTGGGAAGGAAAAAAGCTACGATTTCGAAGAAACCTGGTCGTACAAGACAGTCACGGAACTGTATAAAAAAAGATACGGCCAGCCGGTCTACGCCATCCTGCCCGACATTCCGCTCGACAGCCCCAAATTCGTCAGCAAGAACCTCTCCACCAAATGGTTTGCCAACCGCGTCAAAGGCCGCTTCAACCACTGCATGAAAACGAAAATCTGAGGCTGGCGAGGTTGAGGGGGAAATCGGACAGATCGGTCCGATCCATCTGATCTGACCGATCGAAAAAAAGGCGGTTCAGGAACCGCCTTTTTTTCAACTGTTTTTCACTCGTCGGCCATGCCTTCCAGCCGGTCTTCGAGGTCGGCGTAGATCTCCTGAAGCTCTTCGATCATGCTCTGGTCGGCTTTCCACATGCCACGGCCGTGCGCTTCGAGCATCCGGCCCACGATGTTCTTGATCGCCTGCGGGTTGAGCGTGGCGAGGCGTTCGCGCATTTCGGGATCGAGCGCGTAGGTTTCGGCGGTTTTCTTGTAAACCCAGTCATCGACGCTCTTGGTGACGGCGTCCCAGCCGAGCATGTAGGTGACGCGGTTGCTGATTTCGCCCGCGCCGCTGTGGCCGTGCTTGAGCATCCCCTCGAACCATTTCGGGTTGAGCAGCTTGGAGCGGTACTCCACGCGCAGCGATTTGTCGGCCTCGTCGAGCTTGATGTCCGAGGTGAAGGACTCGACGTAGTTGAGCTTGATGTCCGAGGTCTTCGTGTTGCGACGCCGCGCGGCGAGCTGAAGCGAACCGGACGAGGAGAAATAGTGGTCGATGTCGGAGATGCCGAACTCGGTGGAGTCCACCTGGTGCACCACGCGGTCAACCGAGCCGAGCAGCTTCTGCAAGATTTCCGACTGCTTCTCGCCCTTGCGCCCGCCGCCGTAGGCGCTGCTGTTGCGGCGGATGAAGAGGTCATCCAGATCGCCCTCGTTCTCCCACGCCGAATCCTCAATCATGTCGTCAACGTAAGTCCCGTAAGAACCCGGTGCCTGCGTGAACTGGCGAGAAGTTGCGGCTTCGAAATCCATCCCCTCGGCCAGCGCTTCATCGACGTGCTTTTTGATGTAGTTCATCTCGTGCGGCTCGTCGGCTTTCGCCGCGTCCTTGACGAGGCGGTCGAGTTGATCCATCAGAATGCCGAAAGCGTCGCGGAAGATCGGGCTGAGCTGCATCAGCACATCGACGCGCGGACGGCCCAGCTTGTCGAGCGGCGTGAGGTTGTAGTGGCTGATCTTGCCAAAGGCGTCGTAGGCCGGTTCCGCGCCCATGAGCCGGATCACCACGGCCACCGCTTCGCCCTTGGTCTTGATGGTGTCGAGACCCCAAATCACCTCGGCGATGGTTTCGGGATAGTTGCCGTCGTTCTCGGCGACGTGCTTCGAGATCAGGCCGTCGGCGATCAGGGTGCCACGTTTAAATGCGGTCTCGGACGGAATGCGCCACGGGTCAATGGAGTGGATGTTGCGGCCCGACGGCAAGACGTTCATGCCGTCGCGCACCAGGTCGCCGCCGGGGCCGGAGGGAATGTAACCGCCGTCGAGCACCTTGACGAGCGAGTTCATTTCGCCGCTGTTGTCGCTGAGCGCCTGAATCATCATCGCGCCCTCCTGGATGATGCGCTGGATGAAAGGCTTGTCCTCCTCCGGCATCCGGCTGCCGCCAGTCACCGACTCGAACGCCTGCAACGGATTCTTGCGGTCGAACATCGTCTGCTTCACGAACTCGCGGCAGGCGTTTTCGGCCCACTCGCGGAGCTGGATCGCCGCCTCGTCGCCCTTGCGCGACAGGCTCGAAATCTCTTCGTAGCTGCCGTAGTGGCCGTTCCTGCCGGAGGTGTCGATAAAGATGTAGGGCAGCGAGCGACCGTTTTCGCCGCGATTCTTGATGGTTTCGGTGATCGTGATGATCTGCGATTCGAGCGGCCCCGCCTCGCCGAAGACGTGCAGCGAGTTGGAGATGAGCCGGTTTTCCAGCTCGACGATGTAGATATAAAGGCGGCTGACGAAGTCACTGAACGGCTCGTCTGGACGGCGCGGGCAGTCGTCGGTCAGGTTGAGCAGCTCGGCTTTGGTCATGATCGCCTCCTGCACGGAATCGACATCTTCGCCCTGGGCCTGGTTGCGTTCGCGGTAGTCGGCGAGCAGGTCTTTCAGCGCGGGCAGCTCCTTGTAAAGACCAGCGCGGGCCAGCGGCGGCACCACGTGCGAGACCATCGTGGCCAGTCCGCGGCGCTTGGCGATGGTCGATTCGCTCGGGTTGTTGACCGGATAGATGTAGAAGTGCGGCACCTCGCCAAGCAGCGCGTCGGGCCAGCACTCGCCGGTCAGGCCAGTCTGGAGGCCCGGCATCCACTCGACCGAACCGTGCATTCCCACGTGCACCAGCGCGTGAGCGTCGAACTCGCGGCTGATCCAGCGATAGAACGAGATGTACTGATGGTGCGGCGTGTTGGCCTTGTCGAAAATCAGGCGCATCGGGTCGCCCTGCACGCCAAGGCGCGGCTGGACGCCGATGTAGATGTTGCCGAGCCGCAAGCCGCCGAGGAATACCTCGTCGGAACCGACCGGCGCGATCTCGCCGGGGAAAGCCTGCCACCGCTCCTCGATGCGCTCGCGCTCGTGATACGTGGCCAGCTCGTTGTATTTTTCGCGGTTGACCTTGATCGCCTCCGGCTTGTTCTGCATGATCTGGTAATCGGTCGCCCGGTCGAGCATCTCGAAAAGCTTTTCGGGCGATTCGGGCAACGTGCCGACGTTGTAGCCCTCCTTCTTCAGGCGCTCCAGAATCCGCAGAAGCGTGGTCGGTACGTCGAGCAAGGCCGCCGTCGCCTTCTTGCCGAGGCCGGGCGGATAGTCGTAAACCACCAGCGCCACGCGCTTGTCGCGGTTCGAGGTGGCCCGCAGGCGCATCCATTTTTTGGAAAGGATCGCCAGCCGGTCGAGCCGCTCCTGCACGGTTTCGACCTTGCCGTCCTGCAATGCGCCGAGAATCACCGGAGCCGTCGCGCCGTCCATTTCGGGAATCGAGTAGGTGAAGGTCACCTGCATCGGCGACACGCCAAGCTCGTGCCAAGACTCGAAGTTCTGCACCAGGAGCGGCTGGGCGACCATGTAGGGCACGTCGAGGCCGGTCAGAATTTCGTGCCTCGCCTCGGCTGCCGTGCCGGGCTTGGTCGAACCCGCCGGGCCACCAACCAGGCCGAAGCCCATCATGTTCACGAGCAGATCGATATTCTCTTTCATCAGCCAGTCGCGCACGAGCACGTGCCCCTCGACGCCCATCACGAACGCCGGAAACACGTTCACGCCATGTTTTTCGAGCGTGCGAATCGTATTATCTATATAGGTCTTCTCCTGCAACAAGTGCTTGCGGAAGAAAAGCAGCGCCATCTTCTGCGACTTGTCGAAGTTCACGCCGCGCTTCTTCGCCCAGCTCTTGAAGCTTTTCACATCCTTGAAGTACTCCTGCGAGTCGGGATGATACAGCCCCATGTTCGGCACATCGACAATCGGCTCCACCTTGACGTTCGAGTCGAAATACTCACGCAAAATCAGGCGGAACATATTGACGATGTTCTCCGGCGTCGGCTGGAGCCAGTAGGAGTAAACCATCAGCCAGTTCTTGAAATCCTTCGCCTTGTTCGGCACCAGCGGCAGGATGGTGCGCATGATCTTCATCAGCTTCATGTAGCCGTAAAGCGCATCCTCGTCGCGCCCCTTCACCAGCATTTTGGCGATCTTCTTGACCATGTCGGGCATACCCGACTTGCCCTCGGTGACTGCGTAGCTGCCGACCTTGGTGAGCGCCATGGCTTCGGGCATCGACTCGAAGATGAAGATGGTCTTTTCGTTGGTCGCCTGATCGAGCTGCTCCTTGAACCAGTCGATCTGCTCCTTGAAATTGATCATGCTCATGAACACGCAGTCGGCTTCTTTGATGGCCGTCGCCGCCTCGGGATTCTGCTTTTCGAGATCGACATCGCTCAACTGAATCAGCTCGGCATCCTTGTCGAGCATATTCTTGATCTTCCTCCAGAGGCCGGCATTGTACTGCTCAAGCCCGACAATAGCCGTGATTTTACGTCTTTGTGCCATGATCAGGTAATTCTACGGACATTAGTAAAAACCGCTTGGCGTAATATTTTAATCGCCCAACTCAACCTTATTGCAATGTAGAAAAGAAGGAATTAATTCCTATGTTCGCCGGTACAGATTGGTCGTGCAGTGGAGGAAACGGGACAGGAAAAACGAAGATGTGCCGGCATCTGTCACGGCTGCACTGCTCGAATTTGCGGCAGTATCGGACAACTTGTTGCGCAATCGGAATTTCGGATCGGGTGGCGATCGAAACCCGCGCTTCCGGTCTGCACGAAACGCCTCCCTCCGTCCGGAATGCGCTCCGCCCCGACTTTTCAAACCGTGAACAGCTCCGGCCTCATGCAACATCGGTAAGCATCAATGCGCCTGCTGCCGTGCCGCTGACCGAGTAGTTTTTTTCGTCTTTCAGCAAGGCAAGCGCCTCCTTCACGCGCTCAATGCCCGCCCGGAAACGCCCGAGCGCGAGAAGCGTCCGCAACCAGAGCAGCGGGCCGGCCAGTGCGCCGGTAGCCAGCCGCGCCACGCTCCCAAGCATACCGACAAGCTCGCCAAGCACCACGCAGCCTGCGCAGTAGCACCGTGCCTGGTGCCGGTAGCTTGTGAATGCGGGAGTGTCGGTCACCCTGGCGGCACTCGAATCCACAAGCATGGCATGATCAAAACCTGCACGGCGGGAAAAGACGACCGATGTGGGTAACTTCTTGGGATGGATGGAGTTGCGCAGATAATCGACGCCGCCCTGAACGGCGTCAACCGCGCGCACGACGATATAAAAAAACTCCCGCGCCTCGCTGGCGATGTACCGCGCAAGGTTGCGAACCAGATTCGTCACGGCTGATACAGCTCCGCGAATCACCCGCCAGAGAAACTTCGCCAGACGCTTCACCCCGTCCCAGATGCTGGACGCGAGGTTCCTGAAAACTTTCACGAAGAAGAACTCTTCCGTATCGCGCTCCTTTTCCTGCGCCAGAATCTCGTTCACTTTGCGTACAACCTGGTCGGCATCCCGCGCCTCGACCTCCTTTTCGTCGAGCAACCGGCCAAACTCGGCAAACAGGGCGGGAGAGATACGATCAGGAGGCACGCCGTCAGGGCGATTGGAAAAATCGTGCCAGAACTCGCCGGTTACGACGCTCAACTGCGTGGGCACTGCCCCGACCTCCCTGGCTCCGATACGGCGCTTTTTGCCCATCCGCGGCGGCCCGGGAGCACAGTCGTAACCGAGAAGCCACAGCTCGATACGGGCAATGGCCTCGACCTGCTCCCTGAAATCGTCGATCTGTTCATGGAAATCCCGAAGCAGGGTTTTGCTGCTCCCGGGTTTGCCCGCGCTGGCGAGCTTGCGAACAATTGCGTCGTAGTTGAACAGAACGGCCAGGCACTCATGGTTCAGTTGCGGTACGGCGGGCAGCTCGGCTGCCAGCAAGCCCAAGCGCCGCGCAAACTCCCAGAACCGCGCGAAGGCCGAGCGGAACGCATCGCTGCCGGCTATCGCGCCGGCTTCGATTCTGGCGTTGAACCTGAGCTTGCTCTTTTGCCAGTCGGCATCGCGCGCGTTCCGGCCATCGACAAAAAACCCCATAACCCACAGCCGCAGCCAGGCCGCGCGCGCCACGGCCGGACTCTCGTGAAGCGGCACCTTGAGATTCCAGTTCCTCGGCTCCTGCATGTCCTCGAAGCTGACCAGGCACTGAAGAACACGCCAGGTTACCGGCCCGGCCCAACGATCCTGCAACTCGCCAACATCGCGCTGAAAGCGCTTTACCGCATGCATAAAAGCCGGATCAGTGCTGACCGAACTGCGATTGCCGGTGTTTTCGCCCAGGTAGCCGAGATCAGCCAGGCGCGTACGCAACGCCCAGATGTAGCTGTGTGAATCGGTGTCGTTGGGCGTGCCTTTCTCTGACGGCTTTGCGCCGGGGTTGGGCAGGTCGCCACGCTCTACCGACTGGTCGAGTCCAGCGCCAAGTTCGTCAAAAAGCTGTTCAGACATGGCTGCGCTTTCGGAATGTACCGGACAACGCCGTCACCCGATGTCTTTCATGTCAACAACACGGCGCACGAACTCGATGGTCGCCTCCCTGGTTTTCTGCGCCAGAGACACCAGCTCGGCATGCGCGCTGGCCTCTTCCGGCGTGATACCGGTATCGAAGTAAGCCAGGACGTCGCCATCGAGCTTGACCTGCGTCGAGGCAAGAAGTTTGACCCTGACATTGGTGTTGCCTTTTGCCCTGCTGATCACTTTCGTGAAATCATCCGGCAAGTCATCGGTGTTCAGCTCCCCTTCGATTGAACCCTTGAAGGTCACAACATCGAGACTCGAAGCGTCTTCGATGGCCTCGCCAATGCTTTTGAACGCATTTTGAAATACACCCATTGCTGTTCCTCCCGATTAGTTTGAAAATTGCTCATGAGTACTGCCGCAATGAAAGAAAGACTCTTGAAGAATGCCATGATCGAATGCAATGCAGGGTGGCTGGAGTACGGAAACACGAGCGCCCGCGGAGTCCGTGAGAAGTTCAGGCACTGCCAGACGAACCAACCCGGGCGCGCATGGTTGCCGGAACAGTCACAACCGCGGTCAGCCCGTCCGCTTCAGGTGCAATCGATAAAAGCGCTGAACGCACTGCCAGAAACCATCGAAAAGTTTTGATGCCCACGACGGCTTCTCCATCGTGTCGAGCGGCACCTCGAATGTTTCAGCCTGTTGTGCATGCCGTGAAATCCACAAATCCAGTCCCGCAAGAATTCCGGAAGCGGTTTCGGCTGGCGGCACCGGCATGTCCGAGCCTGTAAAGAGTCGCACCGTGAGCGAACCCCGCCCGGCCAGCCGCAGAGCGTCGCGCTCCAGAGCGCTCCAGACACCGCCGTACGACGCCAGCGCATGATCTCCGGCAGCCGGAAAGCTCTTCAGTGTTTCAGGATTTCGATCAGAGAACGGCAATGTGAGATTTTCCGCCATAGTGCAGAGAGCAAATGATGGACATCGGATTTTGAGCAAGCACACGCTCTTTGCGTTCATTTTCAAAATTATCCTGAAATCGGCAACAATGCAATGCCCATTCCCTGCCGTTCCATCACTTCTCCAAGGTTGCCGTGGCAAAAACGCAAGAAATCAGCATAAAAGCGCGGATTGCGCATCGCCACTCTTTTCAGGGCGACTCCAAACGCAGGATGAACAAACCGGCTACAAGGCATCTGGAGCACCGAAACCGGCGTGACCGCCCAACGCAGCCAGCGGATTGAGGAACAGGTTCCCGCGACGCCTTCATGATGAAGTGCCTTTACCACTTCATCATCGGGAGCGGATCTTTCGGATGCGTCTTCATCCGCTCGAACGTCAATCTTGCAAGCGCGAGGTGGAAACCGGAATTCGGGTAGCGGCGCTGGATTTCGAGAATATATCGCCTGGGAAGGCCGAAGCTTCTCGCTCCGAGGGTGACGTCGATCCAGTCGGCCTGGCGGAAGGGTTCGACGAGCCAACCGGGTTTGCAGCTCCATGGACTGACTTTATGGTGGTTCTCGATCATTGCCGCAATTTCGTCCGCCCATTCGGCGTTCCCAATTGATTCGAGATAGGCGCCAGTAAGCCGTTTCGAGGGTTCGAGGTAGTCGAAGGTGTTGTCCGTCCAGATGCCGAGGTCGTGGTACGCGGCGGCGATAGCGAATTTCTGGCGGCTCTCCCCTTCCGCTCCGGCCAGCTCGCAGGCGAAAATGAACACCCGGCGGCAGTGGTTGCGGTACCCCGCGAAGTCGCGCCCGATTATTCTCAGCCATGGATCGACCAGCGTATCGACCATTGAGACTTGTTCCGCGTTGACTTCCATAATCGCTCCGATGAGTTAACGAGACCTGCTTTTTTTTCAACGAAATTCCCGGAACGAGGGTTCACCTTTTGCTGAAAAAACGTAGCGGGCCTTCGTATATTGACCGGATTATCCACCTCCATTTCACTACAAAATTCAAGTACAATCGCATCATGAACAGAGACGAGAGAGAGGCAGGCAAAAGCATCGGTTTGGCGTGGGCGGCAAGTCTTGTGGCCACGGCGCTCATCACGCTGCTCGCGTCGTTCTGGCTCCATAGCGCCTCGTTCATGAGCGCTGGCAACGCGTCGATGGAAAAGCAAGCGCTCCTGGCCGATATGCGGGTGAACCTGATGCGCTCGGTCGAGAAGGAGAAAAGCGCCGTGCTGGCGACAACTGACGAGGATTCGCGCACCTATGCCGAACAGTCGAAAACCTCAGCCAAGGAGGTGGACCGCGATTTGAAAACGCTCGAAGCGATGGTTGCCGACAGCGGTTCGGAGAAGGAAAAAGAGCTGGTCGCCAAATTGAGCGAGTCATGGAAAACCGTCACCAGCATCGACGCGGGACTGCTTGAAGCGGCCACGGAAAACACCAATACCAAGGCGCTCGATCTTTCCGCCACGATGGGAGACGAGCTGGTGCGCAAAATCGATGGGAATCTCGAAAAACTGACCGAGCGGGTCAAACCGGAGTGGCGAAAAGCGCAGATGGACAAAATCGCCGAAAGCGCCAAGCTGGCTATCCGAAACCTCGTGATTCTTCAGACGCGCCACGTGAACGCCGCCGATGAAGCGGCAAAAAAGAGCATCGAAGCGTCGATGCAGGCTGAACAGAAAAGCATCGATACGGCACTCGCAACGCTCGACAAAATGACCGGCAAGAAGAGCCGCCCCTACATCCGGGAAGCCAAAACCGAGTTCAGCGAGTTCATGCGCCTGAACGCCGAAATCGTGCGACTTTCGACGCTCGACACCAACCACAAGAGCACAAACATCTCGCTCGGCGAGAAGCGCAAAGCCGAAGCCGAGTGCGACCGCACGCTCGAAGCGTTGCAAAAGCTCGCCGCAAAAAAACCATAAAAGCATTCGCCTCCGGAAGTTGTCCACAACGTCCACCGTAACGCCCCTGAACCATGCAAACACCCGCCGACTCCCACGAAGAGCGCCTCTCTGGCTCGGTCGAGCGGGTGACGTTTCACAGCGAGGAGTCGGGCTTCACGGTGCTGCGCCTGAAGGTGGCCGGGCAGCGTGATTCGGTGGCGGTGGTGGGCTTTGCCTCTTCGCCTGCGCCCGGTCAGTTCATGGAGTGCGTCGGCGAGTGGCAGAACGACCGCACGCACGGCGTGCAGTTCAAGGCCTCCAAAATCACCCCGGTGCAGCCCACCACGCTTGAAGGCAAGGAGCGCTACCTCGCGTCGGGCCAGGTGAAGGGACTCGGCAACTATTACGCGAAAAAGCTGATCGAGCACTTCGGCTACGATGTCTTCGAGGTGATCGAGAACGAGCCGGAGCGGCTGCTTGAAATCCCCGGAATCGGGCGCAAGCGGCTCGACATGGTCATCGAATCGTGGGCCGAGCAGAAGGCGGTGCGCGACATCATGCTTTTTCTGCAATCGCACGGCGTTGGCGCGGCGCGGGCCTGGAAGATTTACCGCCGCTACCGCGAGCGCGCCATCGCGACGATCACTGAAAATCCGTACCGGCTTTCGCTCGACATCGAGGGTATCGGCTTCCAGACCGCCGACGCCATCGCCACGAGCCTCGGCGTGGCGAAAAATTCGGTGCTGCGGGCCGAGGCGGGCATCAGCCACGTGCTCGGCGAGCTGTCGCAGAGCGGCCACTGCGCTGTGCCGGAGGAGACGCTGATCGACGAGGCGTCGCGTCTGCTCGGCATCGACCGCCCGCTCATCGCTGAGGCGGTGACGAACGAAAAGCTGACGCGCCGCATCGTGGGCGAAACGATCGACGACGTGCCGTGCATCTTCCTCGAATCGCTGCACCGCGCCGAAACGGGCGTCGCATCCGGCCTGCGCCGCCTCTTGCGCGGCCCGTTGCCGTGGGATGCGCTCGACCCGCACGACGCACTGCCGTGGATCGAACAGGAGACCGGCCTCGAACTCTCGCCGTCGCAGCGTAGCGCGGTGACGCTCGTGCTGTCGAGCAAGGTCTCGATCATCACCGGCGGGCCGGGCGTTGGCAAGACGACGATTTTGCGCGCGATTCTCTCTGTGCTCCAGCGCGAAGAGGTCTCCGTGGCGCTCTGCGCTCCGACCGGACGCGCGGCCAAGCGGCTCACCGAATCGACCGGCATCGAGGCCAAGACGATCCATCGCCTGCTCGAATTCGACCCGCAGGCGTTCGACTTCAAACGCGGGCGTGGCAACCCGCTCGACGCCTCGTTCGTGGTGGTTGACGAAACCTCGATGGTTGATGTGGTGCTGATGCAGAAGCTGGTGGCGGCGATTCCAGACCGCGCGGCGGTGGTCTTCGTCGGCGACGTCGATCAGCTCCCCTCGGTCGGCCCCGGCGCGGTGCTCGCCGACATGATCTCGTCGGAGGCGATCCCGACCGTTCGCCTCACCGAAATCTTCCGGCAGGCTGCCGAGTCGATGATCGTCGTCAACGCGCACCGCATCAACCAGGGAGAAATGCCGCTGACCGCCGAGGGCGAGGAGCTGTCGGATTTCTACGTGGTGAAAGCGACTTCGCCGGAGGACATTCACGACAAGGTGATGCAGCTCGTCACGGAGCGCATCCCGAAGCGCTTCGGCCTCGACCCGGTGCGGGACGTGCAGGTGCTCACGCCGATGAACAAGGGTGGCGTCGGCGTTCACGCGCTGAACGCGGAGCTTCAGGCGAAGCTCAACCCCGCCTCGGAGCCAAAAGTGACGCGCTTCGGCACCACCTTCGCGCCGCGCGATAAGGTGCTCCAGACGGTCAACAACTACGACAAGGAGGTCTTCAACGGCGACATCGGCCTGGTCGAGCGGATCGACGACGACGCCGAAACGCTGACAGCGCTCTTCGACCACCACCGCGTCGAGTACGACTTCAGCGACCTCGACGAACTCTCGCTCGCCTACGCCACGAGCATCCACAAAAGTCAGGGTTCCGAATACCCGGCGGTCGTCATTCCGCTCGCCATGCAGCACTTCACGCTGCTCGAACGCAACCTCATCTACACTGCGGTCACGCGCGGACGCAAGCTCGTGGTGATCGTGGCGGAGCCGAAAGCGCTCGCGCTCGCCATCCGCAACTGCAAGTCAAAGCGCCGCCTGACCGGCCTCGCGCAGCGGCTCAGAGCGTCCGGCAAACAAAGCTGGCAAAATTTGTAAGCACCCTTCCGGCAAAGGGCGTCTCGCCCGGAACGCCGGTTTCGCTCTTCGACGATACGGAACCGGCGCTTCCCGCTTGCAGATAGGCGGCCATGATCTCGCGCGTGTATTCCGGATGGAACTGCACGCCCCACGCCGACTCGCCCACCCGGAAGGCGTGATGCGATTCGAAGCCGTTGAAAGCGAGATGGACAGCGCCCTCCGGCAGTTGCAACACGCTCTGCGCATGAGTCGCGTGCGCTACGAACCGCGCCGGAATGCCCTCGAAGAGCGCGTCGCGCTCGCCTTCGGGCGTCAGCTCGATGGAGACCGTGCCCGCCTCCCGCCCGCGCGGATGGTAGCCGACCTCGCCACCGGCGGCGCGACCGAGAAGCTGGTGGCCGTAGCAGATGCCGAGGAAGGGCACACAGGCGGCGATCAGCTCCATGATCCACCGCTCGATGGCGACGCTCCACGGCAGATTGTCGGTCACCATCGCGTGCGAGCCGGTGACGACCGCCCCGGCGCACAGCTCCGGCGCGGGCAGCGCCTCGCCCGCCTCGGCGTTCACCACCGCGACCGGGCAAGCCACGTCGCCCAGCCCGCGCCGCACCCACTCCTCGAAATCCCCCAGCCGCTCCACCTCGGTGGCGAAAGTGCTCCCGGCCTTGATGATATAAAGACTTTTCATAAACGATGCTGTCAGCTGATCAAAATTGCTGCCGCAAAGCTATCATCTTTGACCGGATGAAACAATCGCGCCGCGCCGGTTATGGCTCCTTTTTTTCGTATATTGGCCGCAAATCAACAGCGGGCTGGCGTCGCCCGACCAGTCAAAGGATGAAACACCACTCACTCATATTTCTGACCGGCTTCAGCGGTTCCGGTAAATCGACCATCGGCCCGCTGGTGGCCAATTCGCTCGGTTTCGATTTTATCGATCTCGATCGCGAAATCGAAACCGCCGCTGGCAAGAGCATCAACCGCATCTTCGCCGAAGATGGCGAGACCGCATTTCGCGAGCTTGAACTCCGCACGCTCGAACGCATCGGCAGTCAGGAGAATCTGCTGGTTTCTCTCGGCGGCGGCGTGCTTGAAAATGACCGCTGCTTCGAGCTGATCCGCCAGACCGGCACGCTGATCTACATGAAATCGAGCCCGGAAATCCTCTCGCTCAGGCTTCAGCACAAGACCGACCGGCCCCTCCTGAAAGGCCCGGGCGGTGAAAAACTCTCAAAAGAAGAGATCCAGCAGCGGATCGCGGAGATTCTCGAAAAACGCGAGCCCCGCTACCTGAAAGCCGATCTGGTGATCGTGACCGACTCAAAGAAAATCGGGGCCACGGTCGAGGAGATGACAAGAAAAATCGAGAGGCACATCCGCCGAGCCTTGAGGAACAGCAACCAATTGAAAAAATAAGCATGGAAAGTCCGGCCAGCCATATCATCGTCAGAACCCCGGTCATCGAGTCAATCGGAGAGCTGTATGCGGCTCGCGGACTCGGCAAAAAAACCGTGCTGCTTTTCGACGAGAACACCCGCAAGCTCTTCGGTGACGCAATCATCGCCTCGATGCATCGCCAGGGCTTCCGCACGGTCGAGCTGGTCGTGCCCGCGCGCGAGACCTCCAAAAGCGTCACGACGGCGTGGAAACTCTACGGACAGATGATCGAAGCGGACGTTGACCGGAGCTGGAACCTGCTTTGCGCGGGCGGCGGCGTGGTGGGCGACCTCGGCGGCTACATCGCGGCGAGCTACTACCGCGGCATTCCGGTGGTGCAGTTGCCGACGACCCTGCTCGCCATGACCGACAGCTCCATTGGCGGCAAGGTGGCCATCAACCACCCGCTCGGCAAGAACCTCATCGGCTACTTCCACATGCCCGCGCTGGTGCTGATCGATCCGGCCTGGCTCCGGACGCTGCCTTCGCGCGAGATTTTCGGCGGCATGGCCGAGGTGGTCAAGTACGGCTTCATCGCCGACCGCGAGTTCTTCGACCTGCTCGCCGGGCACTGGAGCGAGGTGGTGCGCCTCGAAGAGCCGTGGCTCTCCAAGGCAGTCAGCCGCAGCGCCTTCATCAAGGCCGACGTTGTGGAAAAAGATTTCCGCGAAACCACCGGCCTGCGGGCGACGCTGAACTTCGGCCACACCTTCGCGCACGGCCTCGAAAAGATGGCCGAGTATCGCAACCTCCGCCACGGCGAGGCGGTCACCATCGGCATGGTCTGCGCACTCTTCCTCTCGCACCGGCTGGGATTTCTCGCCGAAACGGAGCTGCGCGAAGGCCTCGCGCTGCTCGCCCGCTTCCGTTTTCCGCGCGGCCTCGTCCGGAAACGCTTCCTCTCGCTCGACCGCGACGAGCTGTTCGGCGCCATGCACTCCGACAAAAAGAAGATCGACAAGCAGCTCCGCTTCGTGCTCCTCGACCGCATCGGCCACGCATTCCTGCACGACAAGGACATCCCGAAAACCGACGTGCTTCAGGCGATTGACGATGCGATGGGGTGGTTTGAGGAGAAGCGGTAAGCCGCGAACACATCTTGCATTCAGCAGGGTTTTAACCCTGCGGACATTCGATCTTACATTCTTTTCTGTTGCCCCGGCTTTCAAGCCGGGGTGAGCAGAGAATCGGTAAGCCTCAAGGTTGAGGCTCCGTAGGGGCGGGTTTCACGCCCGCCCTTGCGGAATTGGACGAATCTGACAGATTGTACAGATCTGACGGATCGGTCCAATCTGTCGGATTTCGAGGAAATCAATTCACCGCATATTCATCCGCAGCAGCAAATCTGCGCCGCGCAGGACGGCGAGTTCGTCGATAACGCTGACCTCGCCAAGTTCGGGGGCGATGAGCCGGCTGTTGCCGCCGGTGAGGAGCACTTCGGGTGCGGGCTGGCCGGTCTCGCTCACAAGCTCCGCGCCGATGGCGTCGATCAGCCCCGCAATCTGCCTGACCGCTCCCCAGAAAATGCCGCTTCTGATGCACTCCTCCGTCGAGCGGCCAAGCAGGCTCCCCGGCCTGTCGATACGCACCTGCGGAAGCTGCGCGGTTCTCGAATGGAGCGCCCCGGCCATCATGTCGATGCCTGGCATGATGAGCCCGCCGCGATACGCGCCTGACGCGTCGAGCACGTCGAAGGTTATCGCCGTACCAATATCGACGGCGATAACCGGTTTTTTTTCAAAGAGATGACAGCCCCATGCGCACAGGGCGATCCGATCCGCGCCGAAGGTGTGCGGGGTTGCATAGTCGAGCCGGAATGGCAGACGAAGCGAGGCGGCGATGGTCACGGCGGCCACGGAAAAGAGCGAGCCGATGAGAAACGAGCAGGTGGTGGCAAGCGCCGGTACGACGCTGCACACCGCAACCGATTCCGGCGCGCCATGCCGGTGGGCCAGCGAAGCGAACAGACCGGCCATCGCGTCTGTTTCGCCGAACAGCGCGCTCGGCATCGACTCGACCGACGGTTCGCTGTCGCCGGTAAAAACCGCCAGCGTCGTGGTCGTATTGCCGATGTCAATGACCAGCCGCACCACTCCTGCGGGCGACTCGCTCCGGAAACTCTGCATGGTAACCTCTCGGAGAAAGGAGCTTTACGGCCTCTTGACCGTCACACCGCTGCGCTTCGACAGCTCGGAGAACATCCTGCCGGCATCCGGCAGACCGTGCTTGCCGTCGGTCACGGTAATCGAATCGCGCAGACCGGCGTTGTTGGCCACAATGAAGACCCGGGGCGGAGGATTGTAGGTGATCTGCTCCTGATAGATCGACACGATGTCCTTGTAGAGGAACATCTTCTTTTCCCCCTTGCGGGTGGTGTACTCGATGCGGTCGGCTGACAGCGTCACCGAATCGCCGTCGCGGCCATGCTCGGCGCTGAAGCGGGTATTGTAATACTGCGGAACACCAAGCGCGATGGTGGTGGTGAGGATCATCAGGATCGTTTTCCAGAGACATCCGAAATCAACACCGTAGGTGAACTTGCCATAACGGTAAAAAATCGCCCATCCACCGGCGAGAAAAAGCATGGCGAGAGTCCAGGTGACGTAATAGTAGCTGTCGAGCCACCAGCCGGGAAACGTCATCGGATACTGGAAAAGATCGGTCATGAGCGAACTCGCTGAAGTTTCGTATTATGGACACCTCTAAAAACTTATTGCGCGTCACGATTGCTGCGTTGGGTGGTGCTCGAAATCCTCACGTACTCCGTGTACGCTCCGGTTTCTG
>JAFGER010000027.1 GCA_016931495.1 Chlorobiaceae bacterium
AACCGGAGCGTACACGGAGTACGTGAGGATTTCGAGCACCACCCAACGCAGCAATCGTGACGCGCAATAAGTTTTTAGAGGTGCCCACAAAAAGAAATTGGGCTAAAGCCCCTATTTATTTCGAGTTGTCCATAACCCCGGACTAAAGTCCGGGGCAATTATCAAGAGCTCTAAACAAGACGGGAATCCGATCTTGTATTTGAGAGCAATCACCGCGCCTTCCCATTCTCAGGAGGGGTTCAGCCCGGCGGACATTCACTCTTACCTTCTCCTCTGTTGCCCCGGCGCTCCCATATTCAGCCAGGTTTCAACCCGGCGGACTTTCGATCTTACATTCTCCCCTGTTGCCCCGGCGCTCCCATATTCAGCCGGGCTTTAGCCCGACGGATATTCGTTCTTACACTCTCTTCTGTTGCCCCGGCTTTCAAGCCGGGGACACGGAGCCCCCAAAAAACAGATCCCGGCTTCAGCCCAATCGCTCACTTGAAGACCGTTTCGTCGCGGCCCGGTCCGACAGAGATGAAGGTCACCGGCACATCGAGCGCCTCTTCGAGGAAGCTCACATAGGCCTGGGCGTTCGGGTGCATCTCGTCGAAACTCTTCGCATTGGCGTTCGAGGCCATCCAGCCCTTGAGCGTCTTGTAAACCGGCTGCACGCGCGACAGGGTCTGGTGCTCGGTCGGGAAGTCGACAATCTCCTTGCCGTCGAGCATGTAGGAGGTGCAAACCCTGATCTCCTCGAAGGTGTCGAGCACGTCGAGCTTGGTCAGCGCCAGCTCGGTCACGCCGCTGATGACGAGCGAGTAGCGCAGCGCCACCAGGTCGATCCAGCCGCAGCGCCG
The DNA here is from genome assembly GCA_016931495.1 of Chlorobiaceae bacterium. Lineage (GTDB taxonomy): Bacteria > Bacteroidota > Chlorobiia > Chlorobiales > Chlorobiaceae > Chlorobaculum. Next base: position 843 of record JAFGER010000027.1, read on the forward strand.
CTTGCGCCCCGTGGTCGCGCCGAACTCGTGGCCAATCCTGCCCAGCGCCTCGCCCGTCTCGTCATCGAGTTCGGTCGGGAATGCGCCGTTACCTACCCTGGTCGTGTAGGCCTTGCAGACGCCAATCACCTTGCCGATATGGTTCGGAGCCACGCCGGAGCCGGTGCACGCGCCGCCGGAGGTCGGGTTGGATGAGGTCACGAACGGGTAGGTGCCGTGATCGACATCGAGCAGGCAGCCCTGCGCGCCTTCGAGCAGCACGGTCTTGCCGGCCCTGATCTGGCGGTTCAGGTAAAGCTGGGTGTTGGTCACGTAGGGATCGATCACCTTGTCGAACGCCTCGTACTCACCGATGATCGCCTCGACATCGATCTCCTCTTTCTCATAGACCTTGCTGATGAGTTTGTTCTTGGCCTCGAGGTTCTCGCGCAGCTTCTCCTTCAGCACCTCGCGGTTGAGCAGATCGACCACTCGGATACCTTTGCGGGCGAACTTGTCCTCGTAGCTCGGGCCGATGCCGCGGCCGGTCGTGCCGATCTTCTGCTCACCGGAGAGGCTGGACTCGCTCAGCGAATCGAGCCGCTTGTGGTAGGGCATGATCAGGTGCGCATTGTGGCTGATGAACAGACGCCCTTTCACATCGTAGCCCAGCTCCTCGACCTTCTGGATCTCTTCCATCAGCGCATTCGGATCGATCACCACGCCGTTACCGATCACGCAGATGCAATCCTTGTTGAAGATGCCGGAGGGAATGAGGTGGAGCACCACCGTTTTGCCATCGAAGCAGATGGTGTGGCCCGCATTGGCGCCGCCCTGGTAGCGCACCACGATGTCATATTGATCCGAAAGGTAATCGACCAGCTTGCCCTTGCCCTCGTCGCCGAACTGCGTGCCAACCAGGACGGTTGCAGACGCCGCCGGCCTGCTGAATGTACTCTCTTCCACGTCGCTTGATTTTACTGAGAAAAAAGATCGAGGCGCTCCAGAAGCTTGTCCCGGCCAGCACCCGACAAAGACGAGTAATTTACAATAAATCTGGCATTCGGTGCACAACTTTCAATCGTGCGCCGCGCCTTCGACTTTTCGGCCTGCTTCAGCTTGTCCCACTTGGTGAGCACGATGCCGAACGGCCGGGCGCAATAGTCGAGAAACTCCATCATCTCAAGGTCGGAGGCCATTCCCGGATGCCGCGAGTCCACCAGCAAAACCACCAGCGCGATCTGGTCACGCTTGACCACATAGTCCGTCAGCAGCTTCCCCCAGCTCTCGCGCTCCCCCTGCCCGACTTTCGCATACCCGTACCCCGGCAGATCGACGAAGTAAAGGCTGTCGTTAACAAGGAAATAGTTGATGAGCCGCGTCTTTCCCGGCGTCGAACTGGTCTTCGCCAGCCCCTTGCGGGCGCAAAGGGAATTCAGCAGCGAAGACTTCCCCACATTCGACCGCCCCACAAACACAATCTCCGGCCTGCCGTCGGACGGAAGGCCATTGAGACTGGAATAACTACAGAAAAATTCAGCGGTGGTGATGTTCATGGGGAAATCCTTATAAAAAAATCACGCCGCATTTTTCGCGGCGCAGTGAGTGGCCAAGCTAAAAAACCCTGGAGGAAAAACCCAAAGGTTTGGGCTCGGGACTGCCCCATAGCGCTGTTATCCGAACGATTTCGCTGATGGCGCAAATGACCCCGATCTCCTTTTTTCAAGAGAACTTAACTGACTGACAGATAATCTTTCGCTTTCGTCGCGTCTTCAATGACCTTCAGCCCGCAAAACACCTCCGAGTCGCCCACACGTTTCGGCCCGACCACTTTGTTCCTGAAGCGCTCCCGGATCTTCTTCATCAGCTCAGGATGAACCGTCACCGATGAGGGATTATTGGCGGTACGAAATCCCACAAAAACAGCGGCCATTATTTCTTCTATGAAATAATCGCCGCCAACCTCATACTTCCGTTCCATTTACCTCCCTGTTTGCATTTCCTGAATATACCCTTTTCACGCGCTAATCATCCTCTCCCTGTCGGCTGTCATCGCATCGAACGCACGTGGGCGACGGGTGCGGGGGCGGATACCGCTCTGGTCAGCGCGATTGGCGTAATCTGCCGCCCCCCCCCATTTGTCCTTGCGCCATCCGCACACGCTCTCCTGGCCCACATTGCCGACAATCGCGTTCCAGTAACGATCGGTTTCGGCCTGGTCGGCGGTTGCGACCTGAAATGAGAACGTTTCATTGTGCCTGAACTCGGGGCCGCCATTGAGGTACCGGCACACAATCTGCCTCAGGTGAGCCTGACAGCATTGTGAGTTATTGGTAAGTCATCGGAGACATGGAAGATGTTAGCAATTGATGTAATAAAACAACCCGCATTCCCCTTCAATTCTGTAAATCCACTTGTCGTTAAAAAATATTCAAAACTGAATTTGTTCGATTTTGAATATTCATAAGCTATTCGTAAGCCGGATGAACAACCTTCACCGATAAACCTCTTTCCGATGCCCGATCCGAACGACAAGAACTGAAACGGTCTCATCCCGGATTTCGCAAATCACCCGATAATCACCGATGCGATACCGCCAGAGGCCGGCATGATCGCCCCGCAACGCCTTGCCCGATGAGCGGGGATCGAGGGCAACGCGCGCTCTCAGAAATTTGAGAATCCTCTTGGCCGCAGATTTATCCAGCTTGGCCAGCTCCTTTTCCGCCGACGCGGCAAACTCAATCTTCCAAACCAAGACGACGCTCCACTTCATCTATATCAGAAACAGCCTCCTCACCCCGCCTCACGCGTTCGAGAACCTCTTCTGCCAGATAAATGTCTTCAAGATCATCGAGATGCTTCATGATGGCCTCGCGAACATACCAGGTCTTGGTTCGGCCAGTTCTTTTGGCAAGGTTATCCAGCCGTTGGCCGACACTCTTCGGAATACGAATTCCGATCATCTGATCCGCCTTTTCCTTTTCCATACTCCCTTCGTATTACATGTTGATCAATGCTGAACATGTTAGACAAAAACGCCCCAAACTCAAACATTTGTTGCAAACAAATCCCGCCGGACTGCTTTTCAAGCAAAGAGTTAAACGTAACCTCGCACCACAGGAACAAGGTTATGATGAAGAGCGGGTTCGTAATCAGGGCATTCCACCACCACCGCTGCCTGGCGCGAAGGGCATTCAGCCCCTCGCAAAAGCCAGAGCAGCGACTCACGAAAAATCTTATTTGTAGTCGAAATTCTTCTTCGCGGCCTGCGTTCGCAGGTTTTCGAGAATCACCGTTCCAAGGCTCTTTGAATCGGCGGTTTCCCGCTCTTTCTGCTGAACGTAGGCATCCCGTTTTTTGCTGAGCGCGGAAATCTGCGCTTTCAGGCTTTCGCGTTCCGCTTTTTTCTGCTGCACATAACTGCCGATCTCTTTGGGAGATTTGCCTTTCAGCTCATCGGGAAGGCTCTCCTTTTTGAGTCCCTCAACCGTAACGGTTTTGTTGTCAATGGCATCGACAAGATCCCAGCCGGAAGCCTTGTACAGAGACGAACCTTTCGTGGCCGCCCGTTCAGCCGCAACCGGGGCCGACATTGCCGCGGCGTTCCTGTCCTGCATAGACTGCCTGGCCAGTCGCTCTTTGCCTTGTTCGCCATAAGGAACGTAGGTATCGTTGAGCCTGCCATTGAGTATCATGAGGTCATCGTCGTAGGGAGTGACGATGCCCCTTGTCGAGCGGTCGCTGTCGATGGCGAAATAACTGCCGCCGCCGATCGCTGCTCCGCGTTTCCAGAGCCCCTGGACACCGGCATAATAGTTGCCGCAATAGATGGTGTTGACCGCGACATCGCGCTCGGCGGCCCAGCGGCATGCCGCCTCATAGCTCACCTCACCCTGGTCGAACGGCTCATTGCCGGCGATGTAGATCAGTTTCAGCCCATCGTGGGAGCTGTTCCACCTCAACTGGTTCAGGCTGCTGCCGATCACGTGGCCGCAATACTCCGAACCGCCGTTGGTGGTCAGCGAAAAGAGCGCTTCGGAGAGCAGATCGAGATCTTCGGTGAACGGGACGACCTGACGAATGTAGCCAGATCTGGCAGAGAGGCCGTTGTTGCCGTATTCGTAAAGCGCAACCTGCAGGCGGATCGGCTCGCCCCTTTTGCGCATTCTCGACACCTCGTTGACGATGCGCCAGAGCTGGCTCTTTGCCTGGCTGATCAGGCCGTCCATGCTGTTGCTCGTATCAAGCAACAGAGCAAGCTGCACCAGCTTGTAGTCCGACGGGCACTGCCCCTTGACTGGTCTCAGGTTGTCATACTCTTGCGCATACTTCGCGAATGCTTTTCTCAGCGATTGGTCGCGAATTGGCTGCACTTCGGAACGTCCGGCTTCGGTTACGGTTTTCGCTTCGAGGATGGCGTTGCCGGGCAGGACGGTGGCCGCAAGCAGCAGTGAGATCAGTTGTTTTTTCATCGGGGTGCTTGAGGATGAGTTGGAAAAAGCCTGTACGCCTTTGACGCTGCTCCGGATGACCTCTTGTGCGCCCGCTTGAAATAAAACTTCCTGCCCCCGGACTCGTCACCCCCCGCCGACGCCCCCATACCGAATCCCCGCCAATGCGGTCATCTCCCGCTTCCAGCTTACGAGGTCGGAAACGGTGAAGCGGTTGAGGTGGTCGTGGCCGCAGGCTCTTGCCATGACCTGCATCATGGCGACGGAGTTGCGCAAAAAGCGGTACACCCGTTGCGCGGCGTGGTCGATCTTGAGGCGCTGGCGCAATTCGGGATCTTGGGTCGCAACGCCGACGGGGCAGTGGTTGTTGTGGCAGGCGCGCATCCCGAGGCAGCCCGCGGCCTGGATCGCTGCGTTGCCGAGGGCGACGGCATCGGCTCCGAGGGCGAGCGCCTTGATGAAGTCGGACTCGGTGCGCAAGCCGCCGGTGATGACGAGGCTGACATGGTTGGCGGCGCTCTTGTCGAGATGCCGCCGCGCCCGCGCCAGCGCCGGGATGGTCGGCACGGAAATGTTGTTTTTCAGCAGATTCGGCGATGCTCCGGTTCCGCCGCCGCGACCGTCGAGGATGACGTAGTCCGCGCCCGCTTCGATGGCAAAGTCGAGGTCGGCCTCGATGTGTTGCGCCGAGAGCTTGAAGCCGATGGGAATGCCGCCGGTCGCTTCACGGACACGTTCGGCCATTTCAGCGAACTCTTCGGGCGTGCGCAGATTGCGGAAGTGAGACGGGGCGTGGGCCTCGCAGTGCGGTTCGAGGCCTCGCACGCGGGCGATCTCTTCGGTGACCTTTTCCGCCGGAAGCAACCCGCCCACGCCGGTTTTGGCGGCCTGCCCGGCCTTGAAGTGAAACGCCTGGCAGCGCGTGACCTGCTCCATGTCGAAGCCAAACTCGGCAGGCGCAAGCTCATAGAAGTACCGGGAGTTTTCGGCCCGCTCCGCTTCGAGCATCCCGCCTTCGCCGGAGCAGATGCCGGTACCGGCCAGTTCGGCCCCTCGTGCCAGGGCGATCTTGACCTCACGGCTGAGCGCCCCGTAACTCATGTCGGTGACGAGCAGGGGAATGTCGAGGCACAGCGGCCTCTTGGCACGAGGGCCGATGACCACGTCGGTGCCTACGGGCGCATCATCGTCGAGCGGCTGGACGGCGAGCTGGGCGGTGAGAATCTGGATGTCGTCCCATTGCGGCAGCTGGTCGCCCGGCACGCCCATGGCCGAAACCGGCCCCTGCGGCGAAAAGCTGGCGGGATCGGTTTCGGCAAGCTGATGAATGTGGCTGTTGTGAGGCTCCTCCGGGCCACCGTGGATGTCGGCGTAGAGGCCCTGATACGTTTCGCGGTTCCACGGCTGGGGATGACAGCGCGCCCAGCCGGCAATCTCGTTTTCATCGACAAGCACCGCGTCGGCCTCCCGGTCGATCCACGCCCGGAACCGGTGAAGCGCCTCCTCGTTGTTGTACTCGCTCACTCCTGTATCGAGGCGATAGTCCCAGTGGTGCACCCCGCAGATGAGGTTGTCGCCCTGCACGAAACCGTCGGCCATGAGCGCGCCCCGGTGCAAGCAGCGCCCGTAGAGCACCGAGACTTCGTCTCCGTGCCGGATCACGACAAGGTCAACCTCGCCGACCAGCGCGTAGTGGGGTTTTCTGTCTTTGAGTTCGCTCCAGATCGCGACCTTGGTCTTCTTCATGGAAACACTCTGAGTCATTTTGGTTACCTCTGGTTATGCGATCAGCCAAATCCCGCTGCAGCGTCGGCTGGACGGCGAGAGTTCTTGCTGACTTTTTTAAAGATACCTGAAAATGCTCTCTTTCCGGCTGTTCGCTGGCGTAAGGCTGAACAGATAACGCTTCGAGGTAGGGACACTCCCGTGGCGCATCGAAAAACCTTTTGCGCGCCATGATTGCTGCGTTGGTTGGTACTCGCGAAATCCTCACGGACTCAAAGTACGCGGCTCGCTCATGACTCTTTTTCGGGGGAACCTGAACAACATCCGTTACTCTTGTATGCGAACGAGCTCATTTTCCTTTTTTGCAAAACAAACTGTTTCAGACAGGCCGTCATAGAGCCTGATCTTCTCTTTTGCATCCTGACCGGAGAAGCATGCAACAGCAAGCGAATCATTTTTTTCGTGATAAATAAACGGATTACTCCTAAAGAAACCGAATGCTCCATCCGTTAAACTTACCGGAATCAGAAGAAGATGATTTCTGTATTTACTCTTAATCGATACTCCCCATTTCTTTTTATAATTCAGCACCCCATCATTGATAAAAGCCCTTGAATAACCAAAATCAACCGCATCATAGCCCAGACCTTGAAGATACTCAAGGGAAAAATAGTAGGTGGCTGCAATTACCCCGGTTTTCCAGTAATCCAAATCACCACCAATCAGCCCGTTTCGCCACAACACCGCTCTCCCACCTTTTTCGCGAATGATCAGAACCCCGCCAACCGCCTGCTCTCCCGACTTGACAAGCAGCAACTCGCACTCACCCTTTTCAACTTTCTCGATTATAGCCGAAAGCTTGACAGGAAGTATTTTTTTATCATGCCGGACCTGCATATAGGGCACCAACATATCATAATAAAACGTTTTGACCTCATCAATGCTGATCGTCACCCTGTATGCAAGCCTGTTTTTTCTGATTTTCCGCAAATCAGACTTTACAGACTCACTCAACTTATCGAGAGGCAACGCTGTGGTGGTACTGACCCATACAGGAATTGAAAAATGATTTTTCGGGTCACTCGTCCTAAAACAGCTCCCCCTGGCTGTTTTAAAAAGAAGGTTTACGCTCATCCTGTATTTATAAAGGAAATAGAGTATTGAGAGCTGATCTTTATCTCTCTTGCAAATCTCACCACATATTTCTTTATAAACCAATTCCGAGATATAGTTTTTCAGTTCCTCCTTGCCAACAAAGAAGATATTCACCACCTCTCCCGTCTCTTTTTCCTTTCCAGAGATATACCAGAGATCAGCTCTTTTAAAAAGAGAAGAAATGGGATTTGAAGAAGATGAAAACAACAGATAAAAAAGTTCTCTCAGCATCCTGATTTATTATTTTACTGCGGCCATCAAAAACATAGATACCCTCAAGCACCGCTTTTGCTCCTGTCATTCCGGGCGAAGCAACCTCAGATTCTTCGTTTCACTTCGTCCCGCCCAGCCAGAACATCGATCAATCCGAACCACGCCATCAGCGCCAGTCTCCACTCGCCTTTTCAGCAGAGGTTCGGCTCCGGCATTCACTTCAACTCCCAGCTCCGGTGTAACGATTGCCCTCTTCCGGCAAGAACCCGGCTGATATCGTCATAGTATTCCGGAACGAACGTGTCGGTGGAACCGGCGGGACGGTGCGTTTTTGCCCAATGGATGCCGATCAGCGCCAGCCCGGAGTTGAACACGGCAAAAGTCGGCCCGCCGGAATCGCCCGGCCCGAGCCAGGCCTCGTCACCGCCTGCCAACGGAAGATCGCGGCCGTCGTAGTCGTACCAGATGATGAAAGCCCTCGATCCGCCGATCTTCATCAGATCGAAGCGGTCGAGCACGTTCCTTCCGAGCCGGTGATTCACGCCGTAATTGTAGAGCTCAAGCCCAAGATAGGTGTTTGAAGCGGGTAGAACCGGAACCGGGTAACGCTCGATCGAGGCATCAACGCTCACCGACCGGTCGAACCAGCCGACCCAGAGGTCCGTCGTCCCGACTCGCGCTCCGCCGGTAACCGTGTAGGTGTAGCTCGGCCCGGCGAGCACATTGGAGGCCCAGAACGTCACTTTCGCGCCCACGGCCGGATGGCGGTGAACCGACGAAAGAAAACAGTTGTCGGACACCAGCGTTGCCCAGGTTCCTGCGCTGCAAATGCCGACTCCCGAGAAATCGTAACGCCCGCCGACGAAAGCCTTGTCGCCCCCGCCGTAAAAGCGGTAGTGGCGCGCCGGGTTGTACTGGCGCACAAGCATGACGCTCCGGGCAACCGACGGCCACAAAAACATCAGCGCAACCAGCAGTGATGACAGAAACCTTCTCATGGCTCACCTCATGGATGCAACCGCTCCGGGAACATGCAACAATACGGGAATCTCTTTTTGAGAAAATAATCCAAAATTTGCAGAACCGCCCGTATGCGTCCCTTTCAAAACCATCAGGCCGATCGATCCTGAAAATCACGGCGGCTTTTTGCAGAATGCGAAAATTCACCAAACACCGGTTTCAGGACATGAAAGCGCTCTTGCCGTTCAAAACTTTACGGCACAGAAACTTGCAAGACTTATGAACCGATGCTGCCTCTCCCCGCGTACGGCGTGATGCGCTGTACGGTTTGCCGCCATCCTTTCGTATCTTGAAAGGTGCAGTATGCTTCCTTTCCAATTCAAAAACAAAGGAGCGCATCATGGAACCCATGCTTTCTACGATCATCCCTCTGCTCAAGTCCGTCCGTTCATCGCTGATGGGCCGCAAGAACGTTGTCGCCACGGGAATCGGCTACAAAATTTCGGCAGGAAAGAAGACGGGCGACTTAAGCATCATCTGCTCCGTCGAGCGCAAAGAGCCGTCGTCGAGGCTTCTCGCCTCGGAAATGGTGCCCGCCTCCGTCGATGGCATTCCGACCGATGTGGTGGCGACCGGCCGCATCCGGGCGCTCCAGCCGCCGACGGGCAGGTTCCGGCCCGCGCCGGGCGGGGTGAGCATCGGGCATTTCGAGATCACCGCCGGCACGCTCGGCTGCCTGGTGCGCAAGAACGGTGAACTGTTCATCCTCTCGAACAACCACGTGCTGGCCAACAGCAACGATGCGGCGATCGGCGACCCCATTCTCCAGCCGGGGCCGTATGACGGCGGCCTGAACCCCGCCGACAAGATTGCCGAGCTTGCCGAATTTGTGCCCATCACCTATTCCGGCTCGTCGAGCACCTGCCCGGTAGCCAACTCGATTGCCGATGTGTGCAACCTTTTAGCGGCAATAACCGGAAGCGACACCCGGTTGCAGGCCATTTCGGTGCAGGCCGCCGAGAATCTGGTCGATGCCGCGCTGGCCCGTCCGGTGAATCCGGCAGATGTGCGGAACGACATGCTCGGCATCGGCGCGATTGCCGGCACGGCTGAAGGCACACTCGGCATGGCGGTCAAAAAGAGCGGGCGCACAACCGGACTGACGACGGGCGAAATCCAGCAGATCGATGTGACGGTCAACGTCAGTTATGGCGGCGACCGGGTCGCGCAGTTCCACGACCAGCTGCTGGCCGGAGCCATGAGCCAGGGCGGCGACAGCGGCTCGGCGGTGCTCGACACCTCGAACAACCTTGTCGGCCTGCTCTTTGCCGGAAGCGACCAGACAACGGTCATCAACAGAATCCAGAACGTGTTCAGCATCCTCGGCGTAACGTTATGAAGCCAGCGCGAATCGCGCTTCTGTGCCTGCTGCCGTTGATCACCAATTGCGTAAAAGGGACGGATATGAAAACGATCAGGGAGACAAAACAGGCACACGAGGCATCGCTGCTTGCTCTGCCCGATGTGGTGTCGGTGGGAATCGGGCAGGATGAAAAAGGCGGGCCGGCCATCGTGGTCGGCCTCGCCCGCGACAACGCGGAGACAAGAGAGCGCCTGCCCGAACAGCTTGAGGGCTACAAGGTTATCGTGAAAATAACGGGCGAGATCAGGGCGCAATAAGTGGTGAACCGCCACCTCGCTCCGGTGATACTTCAATCAATCAAAAGGAGTTACGACTTGTGAGCAACAACGATGATTCTGTTATCGCGAAGAAACAACAGCTTCTGGAAAAATGGCTCACCGGATTGCGGATTCTCCAGAAAGGCAATTTCCTGGCATCAACGCATTATGGAAAATGCGGCAAGATGTTCGGCATTCCCGTCGTAATCATGACCAGCATTGTCAGTTCGACGATCTTTGCAACCTTGGGAAACAACCCGAATCAAAATATTCAGATCGCGGCTGGACTTGTCAGCATCGGCGCTACCGTCTTGTCATCCCTCCAGACATTTCTGGGCTACGCCGATCGGGCAAGCTCTCACAAGGAGGCGGCCGTAGGGTACGGAGAACTCCGGACGGAAGTTCAGGTGTTGCTGGCCTCTTCCCTGCCGGAAATCGATGACCTGGATGCACGTATCGACTCCATCAGAACCAGGTGGAGTGCTCTCGACAAGGCCTCACCAACCTTGCCCGCATGGATCATCAAGAACGTCACGAAATCCGGCGATCCCGGAAATGATCCGCACAAAGCCCGCATGTAACAGAAACGCCAACAAACGGCGCCTTTGTGCAACCGGGCTGGCGTTGCCACGCCGGCCGGATGAGGTGAATCTCATGCCCGGGAAAGAAATTGAAGAGACTGTTAGCCGTCAACCGCTTCCTTGAGCTGTTTGTCGAGAAGCGAACCGTCATGCTGACCAGACTGCCGGCAAGCTCGCGAACCTGGACCCGCGATGCGGTTTCGACATGAAAACGCTCTTCACTCCGATGAAGTCATCGGGAACGCGATAAGGCTCTGGCGAAACGCTTGTCAGACGGAAACGTCCCGGCGGACGCTCGCCTGCCAATTCATCATCCGTAGCTATTTCGCGAAATTGATGAACTTCTGCTGCTCTTTGGCGACACTTCCGCCCATCACCTCGGCAACAACGCCGCCGAACATCTTGCCCATCAGCCCGGCGTTCATAGCGCCGACATAGGTCTTGCCGTCGGTTTTCTCATAGACGCTGATCGTGCAGGGCATCATGACCGACACGACTTTGGTGTCGTCGCCCTTCAGGATATTGAAAGCGTGAGTTGCCTGGCAGAGATTGACGAGCCTCACGGGCGGGAGGTCACCGCCGCCATGCTGTTTTATGGACTTGTCGATAGGCATGACGTTCACAATCACCCATCCTTCGGCCAGCGCATTTTTCCTGATTGTTTCAACGGTCTCTTCAACGCCGTACGGACTCTGGTACTCCTTGAGCATCATGCCCGGCATCATCATCCACCCCGCACCTGCGGTCAGAAGAATACCGGCAACAACCCCGATCAACAGACTGCGAATGTTCATAAGGCTTTCCTTTTGGATTAGGTTGGTTCAACGGAAACAACGGTTCGGAATGGCGGCGGCAAAGAGCTTGCCGATGCGGTGGTGATGAACAAATAGCGGAGAAACACGCTCACCGGAAGCAAGTTAACATTCTTTCACTGCATCATCAATAAAACAGCAGCGCCGCACAGGCGACTGGCGGGCCAGGCCGTGGAAAAATTCGCCGTCGGTTCTGGGCGAAAACCTTGCCTTACCTTGCCAAAAGTGTAACTTTCAAGACAATTTCCGAACCCGACCGGGGTTCTGCAACCCATTCTTTGCAATCCTGATGAGCGCTTCCCTGCATATCTACAACTCGCTTACCCGCACGAAGGAACCCTTTGAACCCATCCAGCCCGGCCTGGCTACGATCTACGTCTGCGGACCGACCGTCTATGGCCACGCGCATCTCGGCCACGCCAAGAGTTACGTGTCGTTCGACGTCGTGGTGCGCTGGCTGCGACACGTGGGCCAGCAGCAGGGCTACAAGGTTCGGTATGTGCAGAACATCACCGACGTGGGCCACCTGACCGACGACGCCGACGAGGGGGAGGACAAGATCCAGAAACAGGCGCGGCAGGAGCGCATCGAGCCGATGGAGGTTGCCCAGTTCTACACCCGCAGCTTTTACGAGGATATGGACCGGCTGGGCGTCGAACGCCCGAACATCGCGCCGACGGCAACCGGGCACATCCCGGAGCAGATCGCGCTGGTCGAGCGGCTCGTCGAAACCGGCCACGCCTACGAGTCCGGCGGCAACGTCTATTTCGATGTCAGCTCGTTCGCGGATTACGGCAAGCTGTCGGGCCGCACCGACCAGGCGGCGCTCCAGGCGGGCGGGCGCGTCGCGGAGCGAAGCGACAAGCGCAACCCCTCGGACTTCGCGCTCTGGAAAAAGGCCGAACCGGGCCACATCATGAAGTGGCAATCGCCGTGGGGCGAGGGCTATCCCGGCTGGCACCTCGAATGCTCCGCAATGGCGATGAAGTACCTCGGCGACACCATCGACATCCACGGCGGCGGCATGGAGAACAAGTTTCCGCACCACGACTGCGAGATCGCCCAGTCCGAAGCGGCCACCGGCAAGCCCTTCGTGCGCTACTGGATGCACAACAACATGGTGACGGTGGACGGCGTCAAGATGGGCAAATCGCTCAAGAACTTCGTGAACCTCAAAGAGCTGTTCGGGACGTTTGATCCGCTGGTGATCCGCTTCTTCATTCTGCAATCGCACTACCGCTCCCCGCTCGACTTCTCCGAAGCGGCTATCAGGGCCTCGCAGTCCGGATTCGAGAAGTTGCAGGAAGCGTACCGGCGATTGATGGAAAGTGGACAGGGTTCGGGGTCGCTCGATGTGGCCGCGTTCGAAGCGAAAATCACCGACGCGCTGAATGATGACTTCAACACGCCGGTCGCCATCTCGGTGATCTTCGAGTTCGTCAAGGCGCTGAACAGCGCGCTCGACAAGGGCGGACTTGACGCCAAATCGAAAACCGGTGCTCTGGCGCTTTTCGACACCTACGCCGGAGCGGTGCTCGGCATCCTGAAAAACCGCGACGAACTGCTTGCCGGCGAGAGCGGCGAAAGCGCCCGGACGCTCGACGACGTCATGCAGGTGCTGCTTGAACTCCGCAGGGAGGCGAGGGCGAACAAGGATTTCGGCACCAGCGACAGAATCCGCGACCTGCTCATGGAGCGCGGCATCGAAGTCAAGGACACGAAAGAGGGCGCAACCTGGTCAAGGAAAAAAGCCTGAACGCAAAAAAGCCGGAGCGACAAACCTCCGGCTTTTTTTCTCCTCTTTTTCCAGCGAATTGCCTCACCCTTACAGAAACCCTTCCAGCCCCGGTTCCCGCCGCAACACCTCGACAGCCTTTGACACATCCACCGACTGCCCTTTCCGGCAGATCAGCAGCGCGTCGGGCGTATCGACCACGATGATGTCATCCACGCCGATGGTCACCACCGCCTTGCCATGCGGTTTCCTGACGAAGACCTGGTTCGAGTCGATCATGATCACTTCACGGCCATCCATGTCCCGCCCTTCGAGACCCAGCCCGACCTTGATGACCTCATCCCAGCAGCCAAGGTCGGTCCATCCGAAATCACCGGCGAGCATAAAGACCTTTTCAGCCTTTTCCATGATGCCGTAAGCAATCGAAACCGGGTGAATCCAGCTGTAAACATCCTCGATCACCGACTCCTGACGCTCCGTGCCGATAAAGGTGTGCACGTTCTGCATGTCTTCGTAGAGGTCGGGCAGCGAGCGCTGGAATTCCCGGTTGATATCATCGACGTGCCAGATGAACACCCCGCTGTTCCACCAGAAATCCCGGCTTTGCAGAAACTGCTCGGCGGTGGCGATGTCGGGCTTTTCGGCGAAGGTTTTCACCCGGAACAAGGCAATGTCGTCGTCATCGGGATCGTTGTTCTCATCGTCGATCAGCAGCGACGCCTCGACCTGAATGTAGCCATAGCGCGTTTCGGGCCGGTCGGGATGGATGCCGACGGTGATCAGCCCCTGCTTTTCACGCGCGAGGCAAACGCCTTTTTCAACCGTACGCAAAAAGCGCTCCTCATCGTGCACGAGGTGGTCAGCCGGCAGCACGACAGTGACGGCATCGGGGTCGCGCTTGCGGATGAAGGTGGTCGCCAGGGCAATGCAGGTTGCCGTGTCCCTGACGGCGGGTTCGATGATGATGTTGCCGGTATCGAAATCGGGGAGTGAGTCGAGAATCAGCCGCCAGTGCTGTTTGGTGGTAATGATGAGGATGTTCTCCATCCTGACGGTGCGCGCAATTCGCTCGACTGTCTTGCGGATCATGGTTCCGCCGTCGAAAAAGTGCAGAAACTGTTTGGGATGGCGCTTGCGTGAAAGCGGCCAAAGCTTGCTGCCTATGCCTCCAGCCATGATCACCGCATAGACATGGCTGCTGAAATTCCCGGTGTTGACCATACTGTTCTTGCTCTACCTTCAGGCCCAAGGCATCATCATCCCGTCAACTTCCGGGACAGGTGCTTCACCGATGCCGTTGAGACCGTGCAAATGTCTTTAATTTTGTAATGTACGACAAATTTAAGCACCGCTCTCCAATTTTCCCGTACCCCTCCGGCTGCAGGGGTACTCATCCCATCACAATTCCGCGTCTCGCCCTTGCCATTTCCGGCAAAATCGCTTTCTTTCTGGAAGAACATTTTTCATCGCACCAGAACGATCCGTCATGCAGAACAACCTGCGTCTTTTGGAAGCGCTTTGCCGTGAACACAACATCCCCGCTGCCGATAACGCCCTGAACCTCCTGGTGCGCTACACGAAGCTGCTTGAGGAGTGGAACCATAAAGTCAACCTCATCAGCCGCAAGGAGGATGCGCCGGTGATCGTGAAGCATGTGTTTCACTCACTGCTCATCAGCCGCATCCACGAGTTCATGCCCGGCGAAAAGGTGCTCGACCTTGGCACCGGCGGCGGACTGCCCGGCATTCCGCTGGCCATTCTTTTCCCGGAGACCTCGTTCCTCCTGGTCGATTCGACCGGCAAGAAGATCGCCGCCTGCAAGGCGATGATCAGGGAGCTCGGGCTGAAAAACGTGATGGCGTTGCATTCGCGGGTCGAAGAGCTGAGGGGGGTGATATTCGATACGGTGCTCAGCAGGCAGGTCGCGCCGCTTGAAGAGCTGTGCGGCTACTGCTCGAAACTGCTGAAGCGCGATGGAGCCCTGATCTGCCTGAAGGGAGGGAATCTTGAGGGGGAGATTGCGGCGGCCATTGAGGCGCGTGAAAAACATTTCGGATTTCCGGCATCGGTCGATCAGTTGCCCATCGACGAGATCGATCCGCTCTTCTCCGAAAAGCAGATAGTCATCGCCCGCTGGTGATCCTGAAGATCTTGCGAACGATGACTACCTTGTTTCCTTGCTGGCTGCCGTAGCCGGACGGGCTATTATTCTGCGGACTCGCCGCCCTCTTTTTCAGCCTCGGCCTTTTTGGAGCCTTTGACGCGCCGGGAGCGATCCTGCCTGGCTGCAACCGGTGCCGCTGCCGGAGCCTCGGCGTAATCGACCAGCTCGATGACGGCCATCTTGGCGGCATCGCCAAAACGGGGAGCGAGCTTGATGATTCGGGTGTAGCCGCCGTTACGCGAGCCAATACGGCCTACGATCTCCTCGAACAGCTCCTGAACGGCCTCCTTGCTGCGAAGGGCGCTGAAAATTTCACGCTGTGCATGGTTCGTGCCCTTGCGTGCCTTGGTGATGATTTTTTCGACAACCTTGCGGGTTTCCTTGGCTTTCGCTTCGGTGGTCTCGATACGCTTGTGGATCAGCAACTGCGTCGAAAGGTTCGACAGGGTAGCTTTTCTATGGGCGGTCGTTCTCCCGAGTTTCCTTGCTGGCTTTACTTTACGCATGTCTTGTTTCCGCTCTCATTGATTTCAATTGTACAAATGGCCTGTCTTCACCCTTTCATCTGGTAACGGGTGATATCCATCCCGAACCTGAGTCCCTCCTTCTCAAGGGCCTCTTTAAGCTCTGTCAGCGACTTCTTGCCGAAGTTCTTGTAGTTCAGCAGCTCATCCTCGCGTCTGGAAACCAGATCGGCAAGCGTGTCGATCTCGGCAAGCCTCAGGCAGTTGTGCGAACGCACCGAAAGGTCGAGGTCCTCAATCTTGGTCTGGAGTTTCTTGCGCATGTTCTCAAACTCCTCGTCAAGCTGCTTGTACTCCTCTTCGGCGTACTCCTCTTCGGTCGGCGAGAAGTTGGCGAAGAAGGTGACATGATCGTTGATGATCCTGCCGGCAAGGCTGATGGCGTCGTCGGGAGTGATCGAACCGTCGGTTTCGACATCGAGAATCATCTTCTCGTAGTCGGTTCTCTGGCCGACGCGGGTGTTCTCGACGGTCAGCCTGACGTTCCGGATCGGGGTGTAGATCGAGTCGATGGCGATGAAGCCGATCGGCATGCCGTCGCTGCGGTTCTCCTCGGCAGGCACATAGCCACGTCCGCGACCGATGTAGATGTCGATGGTTACCGTTGCTTCGGAATTGATCGTCGCGATATGCAAATCCTTGTTGAGCACCTCGAATTCACCTTCATGGGCGATGATGTCGCCGGCAAGGAACTCTTTGGGGCCGGCAAGGGTCAGGGTGGTTTTACAGCTGCGTTTGCAGTTCGACCTGAAACGCACTTTTTTCAGATTGAGCACAATCTCGGGCACATCCTCACGAACACCGTCGATCGTTGAAAACTCGTGAAACACGCCGTCGATCTTGATCCCGGTGATTGCAGTACCGGGAAGAGAGGCAAGCAGAACCCTTCTCATGGCATTGCCCAGCGTAACTCCGTATCCCCTCTCCAGCGGCTGGGCTATGAAGCGCCCGAAGCTGCCGGTGTGAGTCGCTTCGTCCACATCGATCTTTGCAGGCATCTGCATCTGATATATCATAGTCTTGCTTCCTTATGAATTCAAAAAGATCACTTGGAGTACAACTCAACGACAAGCTGTTCGTTATAGGGCTCCTGCACGCCTTCGCGCTCCGGAATGGCGAGGAACACTGCCTTGCGGTTCGCTTTGTCAACCTGGATCCATGCCGGAATGCGCGATTCGGCTGCCTTGTTGAGCGAATCGGCAACGGCATCGAGATTGCGGCTCTTCTGGCGGAACTCGATCAAGTCGCCGGGAGAAACCAGATA
Organism: Chlorobiaceae bacterium; assembly: GCA_016931495.1. Lineage (GTDB taxonomy): Bacteria > Bacteroidota > Chlorobiia > Chlorobiales > Chlorobiaceae > Chlorobaculum. The sequence continues at coordinate 18,086 of JAFGER010000027.1, forward strand.
GGAAGGAATGTTGACCTTCTTGCCGTTGACGAGCATGTGGCCGTGCGTCACAAGCTGTCTTGCGCCGGCACGTGACGGTGAGAATCCGCAGCGATAAACCACGTTGTCGAAACGGCGTTCGAGCAACTTCACCAGGTTGTCACCGGTAACGCCACGCTGGGCAACCGCTTTCTTGTAGTAAATCCTGAACTGCTTTTCAAGAATGCCGTAAAGATATTTCATCTTCTGCTTCTCTCTCAACTGCAGCGCATATTCCGAAACCTTGCCCCTGCGGGACTGGCCGTGCTCGCCGGGAGCATAGGGACGTCTTTCGAGATATTTTTCAGCCTTGGGAGAAAGAGCTATTCCCAACCTGCGAGAAACCTTGGTAATTGAGCCTCTGAATCGTGCCATAGCAATTGCTTCATTGATAATTCTTGATAATAACCATCAGACCCTTCTGCGCTTGGGAGGCCTGCAACCGTTGTGCGGAAGCGGCGTAATGTCGCGGATGGAGCGCACCTCCAGACCAACACCCTGAAGCGCCCTGATGGCCGCATCACGTCCGGCACCGGGGCCTTTGATAAACACGTCAACATGACGCATGCCGAGATCGTAGGCCTCTTTGGCTGCCGCCTCGGATGTAACCTGCGATGCGTAAGGGGTATTCTTCTTGGAGCCCCTGAAGCCGTTCTTGCCGGCGCTCGACCAGGAAACCGTATTGCCGAGCGTATCGGTGATGGTCACCATGACGTTGTTGAACGATGCCTTGATATGGACGGTACCTTCCGGGGTAACCTTGACTTTCTTTTTTTTCCTGCTCGCTGTTGCCATGAGTCTGTCGGTGTTTTATCTCTCTTGTTGCTTGATTGCTCCGCTCGTTACTTCTTGCCGGCCTTCTTCTTGCCTGCAACGGTCTTGCGCTTGCCCTTCCTGGTTCTGGAATTGGTGCGGGTGCGCTGGCCGCGAACCGGCAGGGAGCGTCTGTGACGCAAACCGCGGTAGCATCCGATATCCATGAGGCGCTTGATGGAAAGTTGCTGTTCGGCACGCGCCTCGCCTTCAACCGTGAATTCGTTGCCGATGATCTCCCTGATGGCGTGAGCCTCTTCATCGCTCAACTCCGAAATTTTCTTGTCAGGAGCGATCCCGGCTTTGGCGAGTATGTTTTTGGCGGATGTTTTCCCGATGCCATACACATAGGTCAATGCAATGACCGCATGCTTGTTCAATGGCAAATTAACCCCAGCTAACCTCATATGTTTTTCTCAAATCTGTTGATTGTTCCTGAAGATCACCCCTGGCGCTGCTTATGGCTTGGATTCACCTTGCAGATCACGTACCGTTTTCCTTTGCGCTTGATAATCCTGCAGTGCTCGCAACGTTTTTTGATAGACGAATAAACTTTCATGGTAAACCCCACATGCTATGATTGTCCGGTCTGTCCAAAATATGAAAAGGCATGTAATGTAATCAAAACATACCAAAGTATCAACCGGCTGAAGCCTAAATATTTTCTTTTTTTTATTTGTACCGATAGGTAATCCGGCCTTTGCTCAGGTCGTATGGTGAAATCTGAACCTTCACCTTGTCGCCGGGAAGGATGCGGATGTAGTGCATCCTGATTTTGCCCGATACGTGCGCGAGCACTTCGAGACCATTTTCGAGCTTCACCCTGAACTGCGCATTCGGGAGCGCTTCCAGAATTTCGCCTTCTACCTCTATTGATTCTTCCTTGGCCACTCTCTCTCTCCGCTTTTCTTCTGTTCGTTTAACAATGATGCTCTCGCTTCCGGGTCTTACCGGGTGAGAATTTCAGCCGGACCATCGCCAATGGCGATCGTATGCTCGAAATGAGCCGAGGGCTTGCCGTCTTCGGTTACAGCAACCCAGGCGCCACGCTTGCTGACCGCCCGACGGGAACGCCCGAGCGCGATCATCGGCTCGATTGCCAGCGTCATGCCTTTACGCAGTTTGACGCCGGTATTGGGCCGACCGTAGTTCGGCACTGGAGGCTCTTCATGCAGCTCGCTGCCGATGCCATGGCCTACCATGTTCTCGATCACGCTGTAGCCGAACGAGCGCGCATGCTTCTCGATTGCCGAGGAGATGTCGTGCAGACGATTGCCCGCAACGGCCTGCTCGATACCCCGGTAAAGACATTCGCGCGTTACATCGACCAGCTGCTGCACCGCAGGGTCAACCTGCCCGATGACGAACGTCCTTGCCGAATCTCCGTGATAACCGCTTTTATAGACGCCGCAATCGACCGAAACAATTTCACCTTCCTGAATGATGCGCTTGTCGCTGGGCACACCGTGCACCACCTCTTCATTGATCGAAACGCAGAGGGTTGCCGGATAGGGCGTCACGTTGGGTTCACCTTTCGGCACGTAATTCAGAAAACTGGGAACGGCCTGGTGGTCACGAATGAACTGCTCTGCAAGCTCGTCGAGGCGCTTGGTGCTCATGCCGGGAGCGATCTCGCGCTCAAGCATGTCGAGCACGCGCCCGACCAGCGCTCCGGCCTCGCGCATCAATCCGATTTCACGCTCGCTTTTGATCGTAATCATTGCACCGCCTCCCCTCTCATCGGCGCCCCCGTGCCTTGGCGGTCTTCATGAAACCGTCGTAGTGGCGCATCATCAGGTGGCTCTCAACCTGCTGAAGCGTGTCGAGACCGACGCTGACAATGATGAGCAGGCTGGTGCCGCCGAAAAACTGGGCGAAGCCGGGAGTCACATTCCCGAACTTGGTCAGGAAGGTGGGCAGCACGGCTATCAGCGCCAGCGCGATTGCGCCGGGCAGCGTGATTCTGGTCAGGATATTATCGATGAATTCCTCGGTGCTCTTGCCGGGACGCACCCCGGGAATGAAGCCACCCTGACGGCGCATCGTGTCGGCGACCTCTTTGGGATTGAACGCGATGGCCGTATAGAAATAGGTGAAGAAAACGATCATGAGTCCGAAAATGAGCGCATACCACCACGAGTCATAAGCAAATGCCGACGCGACCTGCTGCATCACCTCGCTTTCAGGGAAGAACGACAGGAACGTACTCGGCAGAAACATGATCGACTGCGCAAAAATGATCGGCATGACGCCGGCCGTGTTCACCTTCATCGGAATGTACTGCGTGCCGCCACCATACACTTTTCGGCCAACCACCCGCTTGGCATGCTGCACCGGAATTCTTCTTGTCGCCACGGTCAGCAGCACGACCGCTGCGACGATCAGCGCCATGAGCGCCATGATCACCAGTTCAACGATCCAGTTCTTGCTGCCGAACGAGACCGACTGAATCTCAGCCACGAGTGACTGCGGAAAGCCCGCAAGAATACCGATCATGATGATGAGCGAAATACCGTTTCCGATACCGCGCTCCGTTATCAGTTCGCCGAGCCACATGATGAACACGGTGCTGGCGGTCAGAATGACGATAGCCGTGATCGTGAAAAAGATGCCAGGCTCGGGCACAACAACCTTGCCGAACGAAGCCGGACTTGACAGGTTGACACTCACACCCCAGGCCTGGAGAAATGCCAGGAGCACCGTGCCGTACCGGGTGTACTGGTTGATTTTCTGCCGCCCCTCTTCGCCCTCTTTCTGAAGCTTCTGAACGTACGGTGTCACCGCACCGAGAAGCTGGATGATGATCGATGCCGAAATGTAAGGCATGATGCCGAGCGAAAAGATCGAGGCGCGTGCAAACGCGCCTCCGACAAACAGGTCAAACAGACCGAACAGGTCATTGCTGTGCGTGTTGGTTGCGCTCGCAATCGCCGAGGCGTCAACTCCGGGGATGGTAATGTGCGATCCCATCCTGTACACGAACAGGAGCAGGAGGGTATAGAGTATCCGCTGCCTTAACTCAGGGATTTTATTGATATTGCGAATGCTCTCAGTAAGCTTCATGGCAGCTCATTCCGTGGTTCAAGACTTGGCTGATTTCTTCTGCTTCTTTATCTTTACAACTTTAGCTTTTGGAGTCAGGAGAGCCTCTTCGAACGGCAAGCCATTGACTTTGGCGGCCTCTTCGAGCGTGCGGTGAGCCGTGACCGTCTTGCCGCCAGCATTCTCGATCTTCTCCACAGCGCTCTTGCTGAAGAAATGAGCCGTAATGGTCACAGCGGAAGAAAGCTCACCGTTGCCGAGCACCTTGAAATACTCCTGGTTGCTTGCGTTGCAGAGGTGCTTGAGATCGAGCAGGCCAATCTCTTCGCCAATGAGCCCCTTCTCGATCCACATCTGGATCTGGGCCACGTTGATGCAAGCCACCTTCTTTCTGTTGGGAGGCGTGAAACCGAATTTGGGAAGACGCCTGTAGATCGGCATCTGACCGCCTTCAGCGACCGGACGGGTATAACCGCTTCTCGACTGCTGACCCTTGTTGCCTTTGCCGGCAGTGGTGCCGTTGCCTGAACCGGGTCCGCGGCCGACCCTTTTTCTTCCCTTGACAGCGCCTTTGGCAGGGCGGAGTGAACTTAAATCCATTGTTTGAATTCCCGACTTTCTTTAGTGATTCTTCTTAAAGCTCTTCAACCTTGACAAGGTGCTGAACGACGCGTATCTGACCTCTGGTGCAGGCGTTGTCCTTGATCTGAACCTTGTAGTTGGGTCTTCCCAGACCGAGAGCCTTGATCGTAGCCTTCTGCTTCTTGGTGCCGCCGATAACGCTGCGCACCTGGGTAACCTGTAACATTTTCTCGCTCATGCTCGCCACTCCTTTTTAGCTTTCGTATACCTCTTGCAGGGTCTTCGAGCGGCGCTCGGCCACATCGTTGGCATCGGAGATGCTCTGAAGACCCCTGATGGCTGCCTTAACCACGTTGTGCGGGTTTGAGGAGCCGAGAGACTTGGTCAGGATGTCATGGATACCGGCCATTTCAAGCACGGCCCTGACAGCTCCGCCGGCGATCAGTCCCGTACCGGGAGTCGCAGGCTTCATCAGCACTTTGGCTGATCCGTATTTTGCGACGATCGGGTGGGGAATGGTTCCCTTCACGATCGGCACCTTGATGACGTTCTTCTTGCCATCTTCAACGCCTTTGGCGATGGCATCCTGAACTTCGTTGGCTTTTCCGAGCCCGTATCCAACATGGCCTTCCTTGTCACCGACAACGACAATAGCGTTGAAACCGAAGCGCTTGCCGCCCTTGACCACCTTGGCGGTTCTGTTGATGTGCACCAGCTTCTCTTTCAGATTCAACTCACCGGGCTTGATATTCCTGGCAGATTTTTTCGACATGTACGTTCTCTTTGAAAATTTTAAAAGATCAGGCCTGCTTGGCGTGCGCCATCGGCCAGAGCCTTGATGCGCCCGTGGTAGCGGAATCCGTTCCTGTCGAAAACGACGCTGGAAATGCCCTGGGCAATCGCTTTCTCGGCAATCTGTTTGCCAATCGCGGCGCTCTTTTCGGATTTGGAACCCTGAAGACCGGCATTGTCTTTTGACATCGTCGAAACCGCAATAAGTGTCTTGCCGCTTTCATCGTCAATCAGTTGCGCATAGATCTGCGACAGACTCCTGAACACGCACAGCCTGGGCCTTGTTCCGGTGCCTTGCACAGTCGCCCTGCTTCTTGCCTTGATTTTCTGCCTGCGGGCAGTTTTATCGATTTGGCTCATTATCTCTAACCGTATAAATGTTTGTTACCTGACTTTTTCGGATCACCGGCACGGCTGGCTTACTTGCCCGCAGCCTTGCCTTCCTTGCGGCGGATGACTTCACCTTCGTACTTGATGCCTTTGCCGCGGTACGGTTCCGGCTTTCTGAAGGAGCGGATCTTTGCTGCGATCTGGCCTACCAGAGCCTTGTCGATACCACTGACAAGAATAACGGTCGGTTCGGGCACCTCGATTTTGATTTCGGCAGGAGCCTTGAAATAGATCATGTGCGAGAAACCGACGGTCAGCGCAAGCATGTCGCCCTTCATCTCGGCGCGATAACCGACACCCGACATTTCGAGCTTGCGGGTAAACCCTTTGGTCACACCCTCGACCATGTTGCTGACCAACATGCGGTACAGTCCGTGCATGGCACGTGAACGCTTGTTGTCATCGATCCTCGTAACGGTCACGGCGCCATCTTCAACCGTAACGGTAACCTCATCGACCAGAGCCTGCGAAAGCGAACCCTTCGGGCCGGTTACGTTGATCATCTTGTCCTTGACCTCGACCTTAGCCTGATCAGCAAGCCTGATCGGCATTTTTCCTATTCTTGACATGGTAAACTGATGCTCTTTGGCTTAGAAAATTAATAAATACGGAACAGCACCTCGCCGCCGACGTTCTGCTCGCGTGCTTCCTTGTCGGTCAGGATACCTTTTGAAGTCGAAAGAATGAACAGGCCGAGCCCGCCAAGGTATCGCTTGATATCCTTGCCCTGATAGACCCTGCGGCCCGGTTTGCTGACCCTCGAAATCTCCTTGATGGCATGCCGTCCGTCAGCCGTGTATTTCAGCTCGACACGGATGAGAGGGAACTTGTCTTCTTCGGTTTTGATCACCGTGTAGTTCTGGATGTACCCTTTTTCGACAAGCAGTTTGGAGAGATTCTCCCTGACCCTGGTGTAAGGAATATCGGTCGTCTTGTTTTTTGCGCTCCCGGCATTTCTGATGCGGGTGATGAAATCGGCTATGGAATCCGTTACGGGCATGGCTAACAGTTGGTTACATTCGTAAATGATCAGACATCTATCTATCGATCCCGGCGGCGCGCTTACCAGCTTGCCTTTCTGACGCCGGGAAGCTTGCCTTCAAGGGCCAGTTTGCGGAACATATTCCGGCAAAGTCCGAACTTCTCGTAGTTACCGCGGCCCCGGCCGGTCAGAACGCAACGATTGCGGACCCTCGTGGCGGAACTGTCGCGGGGAAGCTTGCGAAGGGCTTCGTAATCGCCGGCTTTTTTCAGCTCTTCACGTTTTGCCGCGTATTTTTCGACAAGCTCCTTCCTTTTTTCGTTACGTGCAATGATGCTTTTCCTTGCCATCTTGATTCGTCCTTTATATGATTAGTTCTTCTTTTTGAAGGGCATGCCGAGCAGGCTGAGAAGCTCGAAGGCCTCCTCATCCGTTTTTGCCGAAGTGACGAAACTGATATCCATGCCGTTGATCCTCGGCACCTTGTCGATGTCGATTTCCGGGAAGATGATCTGCTCGCGAATGCCCGCATTGTAGTTGCCGCGTCCGTCGAAGCTCGTGTCGCTCAGACCGCGGAAATCGCGGATACGCGGCACGGAAACCGTCACGAAACGATCAAGGAATTCATACATCATTCTGCGGCGGAGGGTAACTCGGCAGCCGATTGCCTGGCCTTCGCGAAGCTTGAAGTTCGAGATAGCCTTTTTGGCCTTGCGAACCTGGGGCTTCTGGCCGGTAATCTGGCCGAGCTCCTGCATGGCGGTTTCGAGCAGCTTGGGCTCCTGGGCGGCTTCACCCACACCGATGTTCACCGCAATCTTCTCGAGGCGGGGAACCATCATGATATTCTTGTATTTGAATCGCTCCATGAGCTTCGGAACAACGGTCTCCCGGTAATAGACCTCAAGGCGTGCAGGCGCTAATACTTCCTGCTCTACAGTCTCTTTTTTGGACATCTTTGCTTTTACCTGTTACACAGGATGGTCTTGGTCATCCTGCCTTTTTATTGAAAATCCCTGTCAGCTCTTTTTGACGTTCGACGCATGAATTGGAAACTCACGCTCGATGATCGTGCCCTGCGGCATGGCCTGCGTCGGACGCATGTGACGTTTGCGGATATTGACTCCCTCGACGATCACGCGGCCTTTCTGCGGATAGACCTTCAGAACCTTGCCCGACTTGCCCTTGTCGTTTCCGGCGATGACAACGACATCATCATTCTTCTTGACGTGGAGCTTGACCTTTTTAATGCCTGTTTTCATGGTTGACCTGTATAATATTATTCATGAACTGAGCGGGAGACGGGACTCGAACCCGCGACCAACAGCTTGGAAGGCTGTGACTCTACCAGCTGAGTTACTCCCGCTGATCGGCTCCTCAGAGAACTTCCGGAGCCAGCGATACGATCTTCATATATCTTTTGTCGCGAAGCTCGCGTGCGACCGGTCCGAAAATTCGCGTGCCTCTCGGTTCACCCTGCGCATTGAGCAGCACAACAGCGTTCTCGTCGAACCTGATGTATGAACCATCCTTGCGCTTCTGCTCCTTGACGCAGCGAACGACCACTGCCTTGCAGACATCTTTTTTCTTGACGACGCCGCCGGGAACCGCTGCCTTGACCGTTACCATGATCTGGTCTCCGAGGGCTGCATAACGCCTTCCGGTACCACCGAAGACATGAATGCACCGCACCTTTTTCGCTCCGCTATTATCGGCAACAACCAGATTTGTCTCTTTCTGGATCATCCTGCATTAACCCCTGTTAATTGATAATAAATCGGTTACTTGGCTTTTTCGACGATTTCGACGAGCCTGCAACTCTTGTTTTTGCTGAGCGGCCTGCACTCGGTGACCCGAACCAGATCGCCCACACCAGCCTCGTTGTTTTCGTCATGAGCCATGAGGCGGGTGGTCTTCTTAAAGTACTTCTTGTACACCGGATGCTGAACCCTGCGTTCGACGGCAACGACGATACCCTTGTCCATACTGTCGCTTACAACCTTGCCCAACCAGCTCTTTTTTCTGCCCCTCGCTTCAGCTCCACTTGACATTGCTGCGTTGTCCATTTTGTTTTATTTCCTGTTGAAACCGGTTATTGATAACTCTGCCGGACGCTTGTCAGGCTTTGCTGTTTTCCTGAAGCTCCATCTGCGTGAGCCTGGTCTTCATCCTGGCGATGTCACGCCTGGAATTGCGGAAAACCATCGGATTCTGCGGCGGTTCGATCGCCTTGTGAAAGTTGATATCGGCCAGTCTGTTTTCAAGCTCGTCGATTTTTTCGATGAGCTCTTTGCTGCTCATAGCCGCAATTTCATAGTTTTTCATAATACGCACCCCTGGCGGTTAGATTGCTCTTTATCCTTCGTAATCGGGCCTGACGATAAATCTGGTCTTGATCGGCAGCTTTTTGGCGGCCAGCCTGAATGCTTCCTGCGCAACTTCACGAGATACACCGTCAGCTTCAAACATGACACGGCCCGGCTTGACGACAGCAACCCAGAACTCCGGATTACCTTTTCCAGAACCCATTCGGGTTTCTGCCGGCTTCTTGGTGACCGGTTTGTCAGGGAAAATCCTGATCCAGATCTTTCCGTCCCTCTTCATATAACGGTTCATGGCGACACGGGCTGCCTCGATCTGGCGGCTAGTAATCCAGGCCGGCTCCAGAGCCTTCAGGCCGAAGGTGCCGAACGTAACGGCTGTGCCGCGCTGGGCGTTCCCCTTCATACGGCCACGCTGTGTCTTTCTATACTGAACCCTCTTTGGCATTAACATACCGGCAACTCCATTCTATTTCTTCAAATTATATGGTACTGTGTATCTGTTCACGCCTTCTTGGACGGACGGCGGCGGCGTTTCGCTCCGCGGGTGTCGCCACGGCCCCGGCCGCGTGTATCACCGCGACGCTCCTGCATCTTCTTCATCTCTTCCTCTTCGATAGCGTCGAGCCTCTGGACAAGGACTTCACCTTTGTAAACCCAGACCTTGATGCCGATAGCACCGGCAATGGTGTGGGCGGTCACGCTGGCGTAATCAACATTGGCGCGGAGCGTGTGCAGCGGAATCTTGCCCTCCTTGTACTGCTCGGCCCTGGCAATTTCGACACCGCCAAGACGGCCTGCGCAGCGGATTCTGACACCTTCGGCGCCAGCACGCATCGCCTGCTGGATCGCCATCTTCATGGCACGGCGGAACGAGACGCGGTTTTCAAGCTGGTAAGCAATGTTCTCGCCGATGAGCTGCGCCTCGATTTCGGGCTTGATCACCTCGATGACATCGATCTTCACCTCTTTGCTGGTGATGCGGGTCAGCTCCTGGGAAAGGTTGTTGATCTCCTCGCCCTTGCGACCTACCACAGCGCCTGGACGTGCGGCGTGGATATTGAGCTTGATATGCTTGGTCGTACGCTCGATAACAATCTTCGAAATACCGGCCTTCTCTTTCTTCAGCCTTGCCTGGACGTAGTTGCGGATAACCTGATCCTGCTTGATCTTTTCGGCGATAACCGGTCCGTCGTCATACCAGCGGGAGGTCCAGTCTTTGATGATTCCCAGCCTGAATCCGGTTGGATTTACTTTCTGACCCAATGCTATCTCCTTGTTTATTTGGTTACCGGTGTCTTGACCTTGTCAACCACGATGGTCAGGTGGTTGGAGCGCTTGCGGATCCTGTATGCACGACCCATCGGCGCAGGCAGAAGCCTCCTGAGCGAAGGACCTTCGTCCACGAACACGGCCTTCACGAAAAGCTCGTTGTCGCTCACTCTTTCATCGGGATTGAGCTGCGAGTAATTTGCAACAGCCGATTTGAGCGTAACCATCACGTTACGGGCAGCGCTTTTGGTGGAGTTGAGCAGGATGGCTTTCGCCTGATCGACCTGCTTGCCACGAACAAGGCCGGCTACGAGCCGCATTTTGCGGGGCGACGTCGGTGTATGCCGTAAAATTGCTTTAGCTTGCATGATATATCTTTACCTTTCCGCTTGATTCAGATTATTTTTTCCTGGGTGCCGAGCCGCCCTTTTCAGCCTTGCCGCCCGCATGGCCGCGGTACAACCTGGTTGGAGCGAATTCGCCAAGTTTGTGGCCGACCATGTTTTCGGTAACGTACACTGGAACATGGGTCTTGCCGTTATGAACCGCTACGGTGTGACCGACAAAATCAGGAGAGATCATCGAACTTCTCGACCAGGTCTTCACCACCTTTCTCTCACCTTTGCTGTTCATGTCGAGGATCCGCTTTTCCAGCTTGACTTCGATGAATGGACCCTTCTTCAGTGATCTTGGCATAATTCTCTCTGCTTGTTGTTTGTTACCGCAATGTTACTTGGCTTTCCTGCCGCGAACGATCAGCTTCGTCGAGGCTTTCTTTTTATTTCTGGTCTTCTGACCTTTGGCAAGCTGACCCCATGGCGATTTCGGATGCTTGCGGCCACCGCCAGATTTGGATTTACCTTCACCACCGCCCATCGGGTGATCGACCGGGTTCATGGCCATACCGCGAGTCTGGGGACGAATGCCCAGCCAGCGGCTGCGACCTGCTTTACCCAGGCTTACATTCTCGTGCTCCGAGTTGCCGATAACGCCAATGGTTGCACGGCATTCGACTCGGACTTTCCTGATTTCACCGGATGGCAGCTTGAGTGTTGCATGAACGCCTTCACGAGCAGCAAGCACAGCGTATGAACCGGCTGACCTTGCCATCTGCCCACCCTTGCCGGCCTTCATTTCGATGTTGTGCACATCGGTACCGAGCGGGATGTTTTTCAGGGGCATGGTGTTGCCGACCCTGATATCAACCTTGTCACCGCTTTCAAGGTGGTCGCCCACCTTCAGACCTTTCGGGGCGAGAATATAACGTTTTTCTCCATCAACATAATGAAGAAGTGCAATTCTTGCCGAACGGTTGGGGTCATACTCGATTGCAGCGACTTTTGCGGGAACATTATCCTTGTTGCGCTTGAAATCGATGATTCTGTAGAACCTCTTGTGACCGCCGCCCATGTGGCGAGAAGTCACCCGTCCGTTGCTGTTGCGTCCACCCGTTCTCTTGATCGGGACAAGAAGACTTTTTTCGGGCTCACTCTTGGTGATCTCCTCGAAGCTTGCATAGGATGCGAACCTTGTGCCCGGAGTGTTCGGAGCTAATTTCCTGACTGCCATCGTACTGTTTATCTATCCGGTTGTTAATCCTGTTTATCGCTCTTTTCGGCTGGCCTGGCATAGTAATCGATCGCCTGGCCATCGCCAAGCGTCACGATCGCTTTCTTCCAGTCGCTCTTCTTGCCGGCGATCAGGCCTTTCCTGGTGTACTGCCGCTTTGACTTGCCGAGGCAGTTGATCGTCCGGATGGAAACGACATCGACGTTGAATTTCTCCTCGACAGCCTTTCTGATATCGCTTTTGTCGGCATCCTTTTTGACCTGGAACACATATTGGCCTTTCTGCTCGGTGAGTTTGGTGCTCTTTTCGGTCAGCCACGGCCGCAACAACGGGTTTTTCATTGCAATCTTCTCCTTTTTACTGGCAAACGGTAATTACCCTAATGTTTCTTCTATTTTCTGCAGGGCGGCCTTCTGGAAAAGCACGGCCTGGCTGTTGAGAATATCGTAGGTCGAAGCCTGATCGGCGACCTGGATGTTCAGCTTCGCGATATTTCTGCCGGAAGTGCTGACCACATTATCGTAGTGCGGCATCATGAGCAGGGTTTTCTTTTCGGCAAGACCGAGATTCTTGAGCATGTCGGCAACAGGACGGGTCCTGATCGACTCCAGGCTGAAATCCTCGACCACGACGATCTGGCCAGCTGCAGCCTTTGCGCTCAGTGCGGAACGGCGTGCGAGCTGCTTGACCTTGCGGTTGACCTTCTGCTCGTAGGTGCGGGGCTGTGGGCCGAAAATGGACCCGCCGCCAACCATGAGACCTGAGCGAGTCGAGCCCTGGCGAGCGTTACCGGTGCCCTTCTGGCGATACGGTTTTTTGCCGCCGCCGCGAACTTCTGCGCGGGTCTTGGTCTTGTGGGTTCCCTGTCTGCGGTTGGCCAGAATCGCCTTCACATCGAGGTACATAGCGTGTTCGGAAACCTCAACGGCGAAAATCTCATCGTTCAGCGTAACCACTTCACCGGTTTCTGCGCCTTGTATATTGAGTACTTTTAATTCCATTGTTCTCTGCACTCACCGTTTACTTGGTTGTTGAAACAATCTTGACATAGGAGTTCTTCGGTCCCGGCACAGCGCCTTTGACGACGATAAGATTCGACTCGGGCATAACCTTGACGATCTCGAGATTTCTGACCGTTTTGTTCTCTCCGCCCATTCTGCCTGCCATTCTGGTACCCTTGAAGGTCCTGGAAGGATCGGACGAACCGCCCACCGAACCCGGGGCCCTGAGCCTGTCGGACTGGCCATGCGTTCTCGAACCGCCGCCGAAGTTGTGACGCTTGACGACACCGGCAAAACCTTTACCCTTGGTGACACCGAGCACATCGATCTTGTCGCCTTCCTTGAAGACATCGACCGGCACCGTGGCGCCAGCGGCAAGCTCTTCCTGAATCAGGCTCTTGCTGACTTCAGACAGAATATATCCTGGATTCTTGCCAGCTTTTTTATAGTGGCCTGCCAGAGGCTTGGAGACCTTTTTTTCATCACGCTCGCCAAAACCGAGCTGATAGGCATCGTAGCCATCCTTTTCCACGCTCTTTACCTGAGTCACATAACACGGCCCGGCCTGAATCACCGTGCAGGGAACAGCTTCACGTTTACTGTTATATAAACGGGTCATGCCGATTTTTTTCCCGAGAATCGCACCCATATCCGATTAGCTTTTCTATTTACTTTAAAACACTTTAAGACTTGATTTCCACATCAACGCCACTGGGAAGCTCGAGCTTCATGAGCATATCAATCGTCCTGGCCGTCGGGTTGATGATCTCGATCAACCTTTTGTGCGATGAAAAGGCAAACTGCTCACGGGATTTCTTGTCCACATGAGGTGAACGGTTGACCGTATAAACATGAGTTTTGGTGGGAAGCGGAATGGGGCCAAAAATGATGGCATCCGTCTGCTTGACCACATCGATAATCTTCAAAGCCCACTTATCGACGATGCTATGGTCGTACGACTTGAGCTTAATCCTGATCTTTTGCTGAACAGCCACTGGTCTATCCCTGTTTCGATGGTTTCAATAAAAAAGGGGCGAGAGCGCTGCCTCGCCCCGGGATAACAATCAATCGATTACTCGACGATCTTGGTTACCGAACCGGCACCAACCGTACGGCCGCCCTCGCGGATAGCGAACCTGAGGCTCTCTTCCATGGCGATAGGAGCGATCAGCTCGACATCGACGGAGAGGTTGTCGCCAGGCATAACCATTTCGACGCCCTCAGGAAGGGTCACCGAACCGGTCACGTCAGTGGTTCTGAAATAGAACTGCGGACGATAGCCGTTGAAGAAAGGCGTGTGGCGGCCACCCTCTTCCTTCTTCAGGATGTAAACCTCAGCCTTGAACTTGGTGTGCGGGGTGATCGAACCCGGTTTGGCGATAACCATGCCGCGCTCAAGCTCGGTCTTGTCAACACCGCGGAGGAGCAGACCGGCGTTGTCGCCTGCCACACCCTCATCGAGGATCTTCTGGAACATTTCGATACCGGTGACGACCGATTTGCGGGTCGGCTTGATACCGACGATCTCGACTTCCTCGCCAACCTTGACGCGGCCACGCTCGATACGGCCAGTACCCACGGTACCACGGCCAGAGATGGAGAACACGTCTTCGACCGGCATCAGGAACGGCTTGTCAACGTCGCGGACAGGCTGCGGAATGTAGCTGTCAACGGCATCCATGAGCTCCATGATCTGCTTCTCGCCTTCGGGATCGCCGTTGAGAGCAGCCAGAGCGGAACCTTTGATGATCGGAATATCGTCGCCAGGGAAACCGTACTCGGTGAGGAGCTCGCGGAGTTCCATTTCGACCAGCTCGAGAAGTTCCGGATCGGCGATGTCAACCTTGTTCAGGAAGACGACCAGCGCGGGAACGTTCACCTGACGGGCAAGCAGGATGTGCTCGCGGGTCTGGGGCATCGGGCCGTCAGTACCGGCAACGACGAGGATAGCGCCGTCCATCTGGGCAGCACCAGTGATCATGTTCTTGATGTAGTCGGCGTGACCGGGGCAGTCGATATGCGCGTAGTGACGGTTTGCAGTCTGGTACTCGACGTGTGCGGTCGAGATGGTAATACCGCGCTCTCTCTCTTCCGGAGCCTTGTCGATGTCGCCGAACTCACGGAAAGCGGCCATGCCCTGCTTGGCAAGTACGCTGGTGATGGCGGCGGTAAGGGTGGTTTTGCCGTGGTCAACGTGACCGATAGTACCAATATTTACGTGAGGTTTATCCCTCTTGTATGACTCTTTAGCCATAGCTCTTCTCCCTGTCGGTTATCTGTTTAGTGATGCGGTGATGAAAAATGTTATTCGGAATCCCTGCCGCCTCTCTTCTCCTGCAGTCCTTCGGCGATATTGCGCGGCACTTCACGGTAGCTCTCGAACTCCATCGAGTAGTTTGCACGCCCCTGAGTCATGGAACGAAGATCGGTCGAGTAGCCGAACATTTCGGACAGCGGCACTTTAGCGCTGACGAACTGTGCGCCGGCGCGCTGCCCCATACCCTCGATGTGACCGCGACGTCCCGAGAGATCGCCCATCACATCGCCAAGATACTCTTCCGGAGTGATGACCTCGACCTTCATGATCGGCTCGAGCAGCACCGGATTGGCTTTTTTGGCCGCCCCTTTGAAACCGATGGAACCGGCAATCTTGAAGGCCATTTCCGAAGAGTCAACCTCGTGATACTTGCCATCGATCAGGGCAACCCTGACATCCTGCATCGGGAAGCCGGCAACAACGCCGTCTTTCATGGCCTGCTGGATACCAGCATTGACCGACGGGATATACTCCTTGGGAATAACACCGCCCTTGATCTCATCGACAAACTCGTAGCCCTTGCCCTCTTCGAGAGGCTCAAGCCTGAGCACAACCAGACCGAACTGGCCTTTACCGCCAGACTGGCGGACAAACTTGCCTTCGTGCTCAACCGTGCCGCGGATGGTCTCGCGATAAGCCACCTGTGGCTGACCGACGTTGGCCTCGACCTTGAATTCACGCTTCAGGCGGTCAACAAGAATTTCGAGGTGAAGCTCACCCATACCGGCGATGAGCGTCTGACCGGTCTCCTCATCGGTTTTCACCCTGAAGGTCGGATCCTCTTCGGCAAGCTTGGCAAGCGACATGCCCAGCTTGTCGTTGTCAGCCTTGGTTTTAGGCTCGACAGCGATCTCGATGACCGGCTCGGGAAACACCATCTTCTCAAGCACGATCGGCTTGCTCTCGTCACAGAGCGTATCACCGGTTCTCACGTCCTTCAGACCAACGGCCGCCGCGATATCGCCGGCATACACTGCATCACGCTCTTCGCGCTTGTTGGAGTGCATCTGCAGAACGCGGCCTACGCGCTCTTTCTTGCCGGTGACGGAGTTGAGCACGTAGCTGCCGGCATTGAGCACGCCGGAATAAACGCGGAAGAAGGTCAGTTTACCGACGAAAGGATCGGTCGCAATCTTGAAGGCAAGCGCGGCGAACGGCTCCTCATCTTTCGGCTCGCGGACGATCTGCTCTTCGGTTCTGGGGTCGTGACCTTCGACAACACCGTCATCGACCGGCGAAGCCAGGTAATCGATCACGGCATCGAGCATGAACTGCACGCCCTTGTTTTTGAAGGAAGAACCGCAAAGCACCGGAATGATGGTCACACCGAGGGTAGCCTGGCGAAGCACGGAGCGAATCTCCTCTTCGGTAATATCATCGCCGTTCAGATATTTCTCGAGAAGGGTTTCGTCAAGCTCGGAGACAGCTTCAAGCATGTTGATGCGCCAGGTGCGGGCCTCGTTCTCCAGATCGTGCGGAATCTCGACCTCGGTGTAGGTGCTGCCATCCTCCTTGTCGTAGATGATTCCCTTCATGCGGATCAGATCGACAAAGCCGGCGAAGATTTCGCCCTGACCGATCGGAATCTGGATCGGCACCGGGTTGGCGCCGAGACGTTCCCGGATAGCCTTGACGGCATCGAAGAAGTTCGCGCCGACGCGGTCCATCTTGTTGACGTACGCGATTCTCGGCACGCCGTATTTGTTGGCCTGGCGCCAGACCGTCTCGGACTGGGGCTCAACGCCGCCCACGGCACAGAACAGCGCGACAGCGCCATCAAGCACGCGCAGAGAGCGCTCCACCTCGACCGTAAAGTCAACGTGGCCAGGAGTATCGATAATATTGATCCTGTGATTGATGCCGACATAGTTGCCATACTTCGGCGTCCAGAAACAGGTGGTGGCCGCAGAGGTAATCGTGATGCCCCGCTCCTTCTCCTGCTCCAT
Source organism: Chlorobiaceae bacterium (assembly GCA_016931495.1). Taxonomy (GTDB): domain Bacteria; phylum Bacteroidota; class Chlorobiia; order Chlorobiales; family Chlorobiaceae; genus Chlorobaculum. Next base: position 35,131 of record JAFGER010000027.1, read on the forward strand.
CCAGTCCATGGTGGCGCCGCCCTCATGAACCTCGCCCATCCTGTGCAAGCGACCCGTGTAGTAGAGAATTCTCTCGGTCGTCGTGGTCTTGCCAGCATCAATATGGGCCATGATGCCGATGTTTCTAACCTTATCTAACGCAACCTGCCGTGCCATAAATCAATCGATGTTTAATAATTCGTTCTTTCTTTACAGAATCAGAACCTGAAGTGCGCAAACGCTTTGTTCGCCTCGGCCATGCGGTGCACCTCATCACGTTTCTTCACGGAAGCGCCCTGCTCGTTCGAAGCATCCAGCAGCTCGGCTGCCAACTTCTCGGCCATTGAACGACCACCGCGCCTCGTAGCGAACTGCTTGATCCAGCGGAAAGCCAGCGCAGTCCTGCGGGACGGCTGAACCTCCATCGGAATCTGATAGGTGGCACCACCAACGCGCTTGCTGCGAACCTCGACCAGAGGAGCCACATTGCCCATGGCCTTGCGGAACACCTCGAGAGCGTCACCACCCTCAACCTTGCCGGCAATAATATCAAACGCATCATACACAACCTTGGTCGCCACAGCCTTCTTGCCATCAAGCATGACCGCATTGATCAGACGGGCAACCGTCTCATCGTTGTAACGAAAATCGCCGCTGCGCAGTCCGTATCCGGAACCCTTCTTTCCCATGATAATCCGAGTTATGATTCAGTTTTATTTCTTCTTTGCAGGCGCAGCACCGGGCTTGGGCACCTTGGCGCCGTACTTGGAACGACTCTGCTTGCGATCAGCCACGCCCGATGTATCGAGGGAGCCGCGAACAATATGGTAGCGAACACCGGGAAGATCCTTCACCCTTCCGCCGCGGATCAGCACAATGGAGTGCTCCTGGAGGTTATGGCCTTCGCCAGGGATGTACGCCGTCACCTCAATCTTGTTTGACAGCCTGACACGAGCAACCTTGCGAAGCGCGGAGTTCGGCTTTTTGGGAGTGGTCGTGTAAACACGGGTGCAAACACCTCTCTTCTGAGGGCATTTTTCCAGAGCTGGTGAGGCGGTCTTTGACGCCTTCATACTTCTTCCGTGCCTGATAAGCTGCTGAATCGTCGGCATACAGTAAACTCTTTTTCTATTACGTTTGAGACTTCCGATGAAAAATCAATCAGGAAAAACCATAAGGACGACCAAAGTAAAAGTTTTACCACAAAAAACAAAATATGAAATCCCGTTTTTTTGATTTAACCGCCACTTTTGTCCAATCTTTTGTCCTGTCAGCAAAAACCCGCCAGACTTTGGTCACCTCCGGAAAACCTGTTCCGCAACCCGATTGCCGGCCTGCGCCCAACCTGTCGGCCCGGAATTCCCCTTGCGCTGCGCGAACACTCCGGACTCTCTGCACCGCTCACTTTGCTCCCGCCTCGCCCGCCTCACCTTCAAGAGATGCGCTGGCACGTCTCCCGTCCCGTTCCGGACGCCCGTTCCGGGTGCGCTCTTGGGTGAACGCACCGAATCATCCACACCGTCATTCATCTCGGCAGCCCCTCCAATCCGGAGGCGGAAGGCCTCCCGCATAGCTTGAATTCCACAACTTTATTTCGTAAATATACAAGCCCGCAGGATAGCCGTCAGTCCGCCTCCGGCGTACTATCCACTTGCGACATCAGCCTTTTCACAAGACATCGGGCAGCATTGTCACGCAAAAGAGATCCATACACGCAGGGTGCAGCTGCTGCCTTGCCAAACGGCCTGACTGAAATAAACCGATCATGACACCATCCGGACAGCGCGATAATGGAAACCATCTGCCGTCCGGCGATGCGTTCCCCTCTCTTTTTCCATCCTCCTCGCTGCAGAAAGAGCTGTGGCGCTTGCAGCACGAAAACACGCCGCCGCAAGGCAACGTGCCGCTGATGGTCACCCTTGCCGGACCGCTGAACGTGAAAGCCCTGGTTTCAAGCCTTGAGCACCTGCTCATGCGCCACGAGATGCTGCGCACCGTTTTCACGTTTGAACAAGAGCAGCTCATGCTGCGGGTGCTGCCAGCATGGACGCCCGAGCTGCGCCAGATCGATCTGTCCGGCAGCAGCCGGCCGCTCATCGACCTGGAAATCGAGCGCATTATCGAACAGGAGCGCACGAGAATCTTCGACTCTGAAAATGCGCCATTGTGGAACGCGCTCCTCCTCAGGCTCGGCGCCAGCGATGCCCGCCTGTTCATCACCTTCCATCGCCTGATAATCGACGAACCATCCATCAGCCACTTCGTCAGCGAGCTGGCGCTCTGCCATGAGGCCTTTTCGCGAGGAGTGCCGCCGGAACTGCCCTCGCCACGCGCCTCATACGGGCACTTCGCGTTGCAGCAGAACCGGAGCATCGAAAGCGGCTCGTTTGATCCTCAGCTCGAATACTGGAAACGCACCCTTAAAGACTGCCCGTTCACCCAGGAAATCCCCGGCGACCTTACCAGACCGGCATTGCAGACCTTCTCTGGAGCTCGTCACCGTTTCGGTCTCGATCCGCAGCTCTCCAATCAGCTCAACCGCTGGTGCCGGCAAAACGGCTGTTCGCCTGAAGCTTTTTTCCTGGCGATCTTCCAGACGCTCATCCATCGCTACTCTGGACGCTCATGCATCATTACCGGCGTGCAGAGCGATCACCGGAACGGTTCGGCAGAGGAACAACTCATCGGCAACTTCGCCAACAAGCTTCCCCTCAGAACCGACTTTGACGCAGAAGCCAGCTTCACGAGCGTGCTCGCCCAGGTCGGCAGCAAGGCTCGCGAGGCGTTCGAGCACGGCAACGTTCCCTTCGAGCTCATACCGGAAAGCCTCGGAGGCGAAGGCGACCGCAGCCGTCATCCCGTCTTCCAGAACCTCTTCATCTTCCGGAATCAGCCCGAAACCTCCTTCAGGGCGGGCGATATTGACTTTCGGTACGAAACGCTTCCGGGCGGCACGGTACCGCTCGATCTCCAGCTTCAGCTCAACATGGGGCGCGACAGCTTCGATGCCTGGATCGACTATAACACCGACCTGTTCAAAAGCAGCACCATCCAGCGTTTCGCCACCGATTTCGCCTGGGCGGCAGCTCATGCGCAGACGAACCCGGAGATGCCGGTCGGCGCATGGCAGCTGCCCTCCGTGCCGGTGATCGGCTGCGACCTTGCCGATCCCGGCCACGGCTCCTGCTGCCATCACCTGGTCGAGGTGCACGCCAGAGCCAATCCGGATCACCCGGCCATCATCAGCGGAACCCGTCAGCTCACCTACCGGGAACTCGATGCCGCCGCCGGCCGTCTTGCCTCGCTGCTCGTGGCGCGCGGCATCACTGCCGACACGCCGGTCGGCCTGTGCATGAACCGCTCTCCGGAGATGTGCATCGGCATTCTCGGCATCCTGAAAGCCGGCGGCGCCTACCTCCCCCTCGATCCCGCCTATCCTGAAGAACGCCTGCGCTTCATGATCACCGATTCCGGCATGCGCCTTGCCCTCACCGACCAGGCGACCGCCGAATCGCTCACCTGCGGCGAACTGGTCGAACTCCTGCTCATCGACCGGCTGCCGGAGATGCCGGCCGCAGAACCGCCGGCCAGCCGTATCGATTCCAGTAATCTGGCCTACATGATGTACACCTCCGGCAGCACCGGCACGCCGAAGGGGGTCATGATCACGCATGGCAATGTGGTGAGCTTTGCCCTGTCGGCCGTAGCGCGCTATGGCATTACGGCTTCCGACCGCGTGCTGCAATTCTTCTCCGTCAGCTTCGACGGCTCGATCGAGGAGATCTTCACCACCTGGGCCGCAGGCGGCACGCTGGTGCTCCGTGACTTTCCGGTCGAGCTCACCGCCGACGATTTTTTCCGGCAGATCGACAAGTACCGCATTTCCGTCATCGACCTTCCGACCGCGTTCTGGCACGAGCTGGTCAACAGCATCCGCAGTGACAGGATGCAGCTGCCCGGCTCACTCCGGCTGGTCATCATCGGCGGCGAACAGGCCTCACTACCGATTTACCGGAAATGGCGCAACCTGTTCGGCGACACCCCGAAGCTCATCAACACCTACGGCCCTACCGAAACCACGGTCGTGGCGCTCTGCGCCGATCCGGCAACCATCGACCGGCTCGAAGAGCATCAGGGAGGCCTGCCGATCGGCACGCCGCTCGACAACACCTGCATCGCCGTGGTCAGCGAATCCCTGAACCTCATGCCCTTCGGCATGCCGGGCGAACTGCTCATCGGCGGCACCGGCGTGGCCCGAGGCTATCTGAACCGCCCCGAACTCAACCGGGAAAAGTTCATCGAAGGCCTGCCGCATCGCGCTGCTGCTGGCGGGCGCTTCTACCGCACCGGAGATCTGGTGCGCTTTCTCGAAGACGGAAACCTCCTGTTTCTCGGCCGCACCGATCACCAGGTCAAAATCAGAGGATTCAGAATCGAGCCGACCGGCATCGAAGCGCAGCTCAACCTTCATCCGTCGGTCAAAAACTCTGCGGTGATCGACTATAAAGACAATGCGGGCCAATCATTCCTCGTAGCCTATATCCTGCCCGAAACCACGGCCCCCGCGCCCGGCGAGCTGAAGAGCCACCTGTCGAAACAGCTGCCCGATTACATGGTGCCGCCGCACTTCATCTGCCTCGACGCCTTTCCGATGCTGCCAAACGGCAAAATCAACCGGAACGGCTTTCCCCCGCTGGAGCTGGAATCAACACGGCAGGAGCGCCCGATCACCCCGCCATCGAGCGAGCTCGAAGGCAGACTCGTTGAAATCTGGGAACAGGTGCTCGGCATCAGCCCCATCGGCATCGACGACAACTTTTTTGACCTCGGCGGCCACTCCCTCATGGCCGTGCGACTGTGCGCCAGCATCAACGAACAGCTGCAAACCAGCCTCACGCTCTCCGGCCTGTTCCAGAACCTGACGATTGAAACCCTCGCCCGGCAGCTCAAGAAGAACAAACCGCAGGAAAACCTGCAAGGCACCATCCTCATGCAGCCGGGCGCACCGTTCGGAACGATGCCGCCGCTTTTCTTCATTCATGTGCTCGGCACGGGGCTGAAATTCTGCCGCCCGATGGTCACCCATCTCGGCAAAGAGCTGCCCGTGTACGCCCTGTCGGTTCAGCTGCTCCAGGAGAGTCCGCTGAAAGAGAACTCCATCGAAGAGCTTGCCGCGTTTTATATCGGGGAGATCAAAAAAATCGTGCCCGAAGGCCCCTATCTGTTCGTCGGCATCTCCTTCGGCGGCATGGTAATCTTTGAAATGGCCCGCCAGCTCGAAGCCGCCAATGACGATGTCCGCCTCGTCGGGCTCATGGATACCATTCCCCCATGGGCCTACACAACGCTCGACTCCTCCAGCCGGCTCAAAGAGCACGGCGCCCGGCTCAGGGAAGAGGGCGTCGGCTACCTCGCAAGAAAAATACAGGACCGGCTGACCCATGAACGGGAAATGGCGATCATGCGGCTGAAGAATTTCCAGAACAGCCTGACGCTCAGCTATTACCTGAAGAGCGGACGGGCGGATCAGATGCCCGTCGGGATCAAGGAGTTCGCCGCCCGGCAGGAAAACGACGAGGCATCGGCACGCTATTCACCGGCTCCGTACAAAGGCAAGGTCACGCTCTTCAAAAGCCTCGAACGATCGAGCGCCATCAGCGTCGTTACAGACCACGAGCTTGGGTGGAGCAGATTCGCCCTGGGAGGCGTGGAAATCATCGACTGCCCCAGCGACCACCTTGGCATGCTCAGCGAACCCTATGTGCGCACCGTGGCCGAACAGCTCTCGCAATGCATCACCAGATCGCTCTCGGAGGAGCGTGAGACGGGTGCGGCTGAACGCTTCCGGATCCGGCCGATCAGAACCGGTGACGGCCAACTGCTCAAAACGGTCACGCTCCGCTCGGTGCAGGAATCGCCTGACGCCTTTGTCATCACGCTCGAAGAGATTCACAGCAACCCCGACGCCTTCTGGGAAAATCTTGCCGACTTCATCGCCTCGTCGAAACAGGATGAAATCTATCTGCTGTTCGACAACGGCCAATGCATCGGCTACTCCGGCGGTCATATCGACAGCCGGAAACCCGGCACAGGCCATCTTCGCTGGATGTGGGTGGACCCGGCCTCAAGAGGGCACGGTCTTGGCTCGAAGCTGATTAAAAAAATCGTAGATTGGGCAAAACAGAAGGGTGCGCGTGAAATGGAACTCTGGGTCTCGCAAACCCAGGAGGCCGCCATTGGAGCTTACCGGTCCAATGGCTTCCGTCTCACCGGCGACATTGAAGCCGTTCGGCCCGGCTCGACGATCATGTCGAAAAAAATGATCAGGGACATCACGACGGAAACATGAGGACAACAGACGATGATCATCAGCAACGAGGGTGTCACGGCCATCCATACCGACGTTCAGGCCATCGGCATTCCCGCCGAAGAGCTGTCCGCCCTCCTTTCGGACGATGAACGGACGCGGGCCGGCTCGTTTCGTTTCGAGACCGACCGCATGCGCTTCATCATCCGGCGAGGCCTGCTCAGGCGGATGCTCGGCGCGGCGCTCGGCGTCCAGCCCGCCATGATCCGCTTTTCGGCCACCGAGGTCGGCAAACCCTTCATCGCCTGGCCCGAACAGCCTGGCCTGCACTTCAACCTCTCGCACTCCGGCGACCAGATCGTCTATGCCTTCTCCCGCCATCCCGAAACCGGCATCGACATCGAGCGCATCCGCACGGTTGACGGCATCGACCGGCTGGCCCGAAACTACTTTTCCGCCGAAGAGTACGCGCTGGTCATCAACCTCCCCGCGTGGGAAAAGAACAAAGCCTTCATCAAGCTCTGGTGCATCAAGGAGGCGCTCATCAAGGCCAGCGGATGGACGCTCGAACACGGCCTCACCGCTTTCGATGTGGCGGCGCAATACCGCATGAACCGCTTCCGGGTGCCGTTCGGCGATACCCGCACGCTCACCTGCATCACCCCCGTCTTCGAGCACATCTGCGGTTACGCCACCACCCTTGCCATCCGCCTCGACGAGGGCGAAGCCCTGCGCCTCCACCGCTACACCTTCCAGAGCGGCGAAGCCGTCCGGCTCTGAACCCGCTTTCGTGACGCACCCGGCCATCAGGAGCCGGAGCCGCGCACATCGGCACACGGCATAGCCCGGCCGACGTCCCTTTTCAAATCGCTGATAAAAGAGTATGTTTAAAAAATAAAGCCGACAAGCCCTTCCGGGTGACGCGGTTTTCTGCAAGGTGAGTTCCGGACGGCTCCGGGATGAACGGGAGCGGAAGGTGAGTGCAAACCTGACGCCCAAACGTTTTCGGGATCACGATGTCAATCCGGGCCACGCTCCGGAGGATTTTAAGTGGCAAACGGACAGGCAAAAAATCCCGAACAACAGCATCAGCCATGAGAAAAACTCTCCTCACATGGTGCCTTGCCTGGCTGATCGCCATGCTGCAAAGCCTTGAGCTGCAAGCCCTTGGCCGAGACAACATGGCACTGATCGGCGCCTCGAACACCGTAGCCCAGATCGACGGCACCTCACCGGCACGCACGCTCATGCGCCCCGTACTGACCCCTGTCCCCGATCTTGCCGGCATGTCACTCAACGACGCCCGCGCGGCGCTTCTGGAAGCGAACTTGCGGGTCGGCCAGGTCACCTCCGCCGAATCCCGCAGCGAACC
>JAFGER010000028.1 GCA_016931495.1 Chlorobiaceae bacterium
CAGAAACAGCGAAGCCGGCACAGGAGGGTAGTGTGCCGGCTTCGGAAAGGCGAGTTCAAATCGGAAAGCTGACGATGTCAGGCCTGTACGAATTTTTTCCTCGAACGGATCAGTCCGGCAAGCGTTGCGCCAACACCAATCAGAGCTGCGCTGGCAGGTTCCGGTACAGGAAGAAGTTCGATTGAGGTGTCAATTCTGAAATTTGACTGAGATGTATGACGCTCTGCAAAATAGAGATCAAAGTCATACGTTTGACCCTGCGTCAGTCCCAAATTATCCAGATTGACGGAACCGTTTTCGGAAGAATGGACACCACCGAGGTCAACGACAAGCTGGTCATTGAATAAATACCCAAAGGTCATCATCTCCCGTAAAGCTGAAGGTTTCCCCTCCACCATAGGTGAAAGCGGAATGCAGCTCATAGGTGAAGTGATAGTTGTGGTTTCTTCCCTCATTACCTAACAATTGGCCATCTATCGGGAAAAATGAAGAGCTTGTATAGGTATAAACATTGGGATCCGATGTAATCGTGTTGTCAAGCGTAATAGTGTAAGGTGTACTCATATTTGTTCCGGCAACATCGGTGTACCACTGCGCAAACGAAGTGGCGCTATCGATACCGCCAGCTGCGTTACCGCCGCCACCAACACCCACATAATCTGGCTTCTTGTCGGAGTCAAGAGTACCGTTAACCAGGCCGGTTTTTAATCCCGAGATGGTTCCTTCCATATCAGGATGAGAGGCATTGAAATCCCGAATTGTGCCAGTGAGCTGAATGGTGTCTGCCGAAGCGTTGCCTTGAGCCATCAAGCCGAGCAATCCTGCGGCGATAGGGGTAATGATCTTTTTCATGTCTGGTTGATTTTAGGGGTTTTTTAGGGGTTTTTGCTTTTGGATCGCCTCATCCCCGGCCACCCGGCACTGGCATTACCGAAGAATAAGGTATATGAGTTATGTGTACTGCTCTGGCATCAATCTACAAAAATCATTTAATATTCCATATAATTTCTGTGTTTATATGCAATTTTTCAATACAAATAATAGCTATCCCCAGTAATTGTCAATTCCGCCACCCCTTGATAAATCACACTTAAAGTGTTTTAAATTATATCTTTAGATCGATATGCGATTTAAAGAGTACCTTGAGCAACCGGACCTTGTGAGACCTGTGCAAAGATTTTGATTCAAGCTCTCGGTGGAAGGATTGTATGCAAGAACAAATCCTTTTCATGTTCACGTATAGCCCGCGAATTTCAAGAAATCCCCAACAGGTTTAGCGAGAACGCGCATACCCGGATTGGGAAAGGCGTGTTCACATGGGCAACAATCAGGGCGGCGTTTTGTTGAAAATCGAGTGGCTCATTTTGGGGTCAATGCTTTTGATCGGTTTCTGGTGACACTGTATCACGAAACCGCAGGAAAGGACGCCAGGCCGGGTATTGCCAGAAAAGCAGGAACGCCAAGCCGAGAGTTTCTCTTTTTTTATTATTGTTGTATAATATAAATTATGTAAAGTTATAGGGGGTAAAACAACCACTCTGCCGATTGAAATGCTTACATTTAAAAAAAAGAGAGTCTCTCACAATGAACTACTGACATGGCTTGATGAAACAGGAGGTCCGCGCTGGATGCAGCGTTTCGAGAACTTTGATCGTGCCTTCAATCTTCTGCAAAGCGGACTTGAGCGCGTCAGCTTGATGAATTTTCAGACCTTGAGCTTGAGGGTTTGATTCAGCGCTTCGAGTATTCATTCGAGCTGGCCTGGAAAATCATGAAGGATTTTCTTGAAGACTCAGGGATTCTGATCGTTCCGGTTACGCCTAAAGCTGTCATCAAGGAGGCCTTTGCCGCAAAGGTCATCGATGACGGTCAGGGCTGGATTGATATGATGCTTGAACGGAATCTTCTTTCGCATACATACGATGAACAACGCTTTCGTACAGCGCTTGTGAACATCAGGAAGAGGTACATGCCATTATTACAATCATTCTACCAGTGGATGCAGCATCGATACAGGAACGACTGACCGATACCGGCTTGTCTGAGCGTGAGCTGGCGCTGATCATCGATGTTCTCGGTCGGAATGGAACTGTTCGCCATGCTGTTCTTTTTGGATCACGCGCGAAAGGCGCTGCCAGGCCCAACTCCGATATCGATTTGGCAATCGAAGGACTTCAGGACGATCTCGATCTTGCGCGTCTTGCCATGACGCTGGATGAATTGCCACTACCCTGGCGTTTTGATGTGCTGCGATTTGAGTCGATTGCCTCGACGCCATTGAAAGAGCATATCGAACGGCTTGGCGTGGTTTCACGATCGCGCTGCAATCGTTTCTCGATTCTGCCGGTCAGGCGATTTGTGGCATTTATCCGTTAACGACTTCAGCGGCTGTTTTCTGTTGCGGCGTCGGGTGCGCTGGCCTTGATGACGTTCGGCACGCCTTTGAGGCCGGTGTAGAATACGGCGAGGCTCGCGGTTTCTTTGCCGGTGTTGGTGCCGTTGTGCAACAGGTTCATCACTTCGATGATCGGCTCCCCTTTCACGAACGTTTTCACCACGCCGCTCTCCGTGCGAATCGTTATTTCACCTTCGAGCATCCAGGCATAGACCGGCACCGGGTGCTGGTGCCATCCCGTGGAGCTGCCGGGCGGAAGGTGCACGAGCAGCGCGGTGACCTCCGGCGTTCCGGATCGGGGATATTCGAGCGGCTGACCTGCATAGTTGGTTGACGTGACGGCCAGCGTTTCCACGGTCGCCTGGGCGTAGTCGCGGGCGAAGGCTGGAGCCTGGAAAGCGCCGAAAACAAGCAGGAGCAGCGGCAAGCGAAGACGGAGCCTGCGGCTATTTCGATGAGCGGGTTTTTTCATGAAGCAGGGGTTTGAGGACTTCAAGCGGTTTGAGGATGTCGATGAGTTCGCCGAACGGAAGCTCGATTTCGATCGGTCCGGCCGCATAGGGCGCTATGTCGTACTGGTTGTACAGAAACCGGATGCCCGAGCCGGTGACAGCGAAGTTGCCGGTATGGCTGATGCGATTTTCAAACAGTCCCCCCTTTTCGCCGTTGAGCGGCTCGCCCGGTTTCAGCCCCCGCATCTGCCGGAAGCGCCGTTCGATCATCCGGTCAAGTGTTTTTTTGAATCCGGGCTTGAAAAGATCGTGCAGGGCAAGCGGTCTGACGGATTGGGTGTCGAACACCAGGTAGCGTGTTGTGCTCATGCCGTGAGCGCCGCCGGTGAAGGTATAGGAGAAGATCGAGACGGTCACGATGCCCGGCTGGTTCAGCAGCACATCGGCACTCACTTGCGCCTCCCATGGCCATGCGTGCTGCTTTTCATCACGCATGCTCTCCTCCCCCGCTTCGACGAAGGCCGCGGCCACCTCCCCTATCGTTGCCGGCGCCGGCTGCTTTTCATTGGAGAGCGTGTTGGCGGCAATGGCCTTCTGGATGGCCGCATTGATGCTGTCGCCCGCAGGTGAATGCTCGAAGAGCGGATAATCGCATTTCCAGTTTGTTCCGGCCTTGAGCTGCGAATGCTGTTCGTAGCTGTGCATTCCGAAACCAAGCGGACAGCGTTCATTCGCCCTGGCGTTTGAAATGGTGGCGAGCAAAATCAGCAAAAATATCGGTAATAGTAGTGGAGCTCTGTCTTTTAAAGTTTTTTGCATGACATAAAAACAAAAAGTGAAAGGAACGGGCCTACTTGGACAATGTAGAGATTTTCTGAACTCTCCGTCAAATGCGTCCAGCTCACAAACACCACGCCACCGCTACTTCCCGCCCTCGAAACCGGGCATAATGCTCGCGATTGGCTATATTCGTGAAAATCTGTTCAACCTCAATCCGATTTGCCGCCGTATGAACTCCGGTCCCGGAAAGAAACCCGACTGGCTCAAGATCAAGCTCACCTCCGGCTCGTCGTTCGCCTCGACGCGAAGGCTGCTGAACCGGCACGGCCTGCATACGGTCTGCCGTTCAGCGATGTGCCCCAACCTGCACGAGTGCTGGTCGAAAGGCACGGCGACCTTCCTGTTGCTCGGCAACGTCTGCACCCGCTCGTGCCGCTTCTGCGCGGTCGGAACCGAGCGCCGTCCGGCGCTGCCCGATCCGGATGAGCCGAAAAAGATCGCCGGGGCGGTCAGGACGATGAAGCTCCGGCACGCCGTGCTGACCAGCGTCAACCGCGACGACCTGGCGGACGGCGGAGCGGCGCACTGGGTCGAAACCATCCGGGCGATTCGCGCGGAGAATCCCGGCGTGAGTATCGAGTGCCTCATTCCCGATTTTCTGGGCGATGAACGGGCGCTCGATCTGCTCATGCAGGAGCGTCCCGAAGTGCTGAACCACAACATCGAAACCGTGCCGTCACGCTACTCCGCCGTTCGTCCGCAGGCCTTGTATGAGCGTTCGCTTGCGCTCCTCGCGCGGGCGAAGCGCGATTTCCGGCTCGCCACCAAGTCCGGCATGATGGTCGGCATGGGCGAAACGCCCGAGGAGGTCGAAGCCGCGCTGCACGACCTGCGGCGACAGGGCTGCGACATGGTGACCATCGGCCAGTACCTGCAACCGACTGCCGCCCATCTGCCGGTCAGCCGCTACGTCACGCCCGATGAGTTCGAGCGCTACCGCCAGATCGCGCTCGACGCCGGATTCCGGCACGTGCAGTCCGGCCCGTTCGTACGCAGTTCGTATCACGCCGAGGCCTTCGAGCCTGCCGAACCACTTTCATAAACCATAAATCGTAAAAAAATCAATGGATACCATTCCGGCACCTCTACAGATTTACGCCTACTGGGCCATAGCCATCCTCATCGGCGTGCTCTTTTTCCGCAAGGACATCACCGCCCCGGAACCGCCCTACGACAAGCGGCGCATCGGGCTGCTGATCTTTTCGGTGATCATCCTCGCCCTGAACGCCTACATCTACACCAACTCGACCACCGACGGCGGCAGGACGCTCGACGGCTGGAGCGTGCTCATCTTCAGCGTCGGCAACGGCATCGCCGAAACCTTCATGTTTTACGCCGTGTTCCGTCTCGGTCAGATTATCGTCGGCAAAAAGAACGGTGACGGCTGGGCCGGTTTTGCCGTAGGCTTCCTGTTTTTCATGATTTACAGCGGCATCATCCACGGGCTTTTCTGGCTCCCTATCTTGCCGGAACATGTCGTGCAGACCAGCCCGTTCAAGCCCTTCTTCATGCCGATCCAGCTGATGATCGCCCTGAGCTGGGCGCTCGCCTTCTTCTGGTACCGTGACCTGCGCACCGTCTTCGTGCTGCATGCGCTCGTCGATCTGACGATGATCATGAACGTGAAATTTTCGATGTTCCCGTGAGGCAGGAACATGCATTGGGTTGTCATTCTGAACGAAGTGAAGAATCCAGTTACCCCGGAAGAAGCGTTACGAAACTTTTCCGGATTCTTCGCCCGACTGCGTCGGACTCAGAATGACAACAAAGAATAAAGGAAGAACACAGAACGATGAAACCACCATTTACAGGCACCGTGCTCGTTGCGGGAGCGACCGGGCGAACCGGGCAGCATATCGTCCGGCGGCTTCAGGCGCATGGCGTCGATTTCCGGCTTTTCGTGCAATCGGGCGTCAGGGCGGTCGAGCAGTTCGGCCCGGAAATCGTTGACCGGCTCGTCATCGGTTCGGTGCTGAACGACAAGGAGGTCGCCGCCGCCGTGCGCAACAACGATGCCGTCATCTGCGCCATCGGCGGCAATGTGATGAATCCCGACGCCCCTCCCCCGTCGGCCATCGACCGCGACGGCGTCATCCGCCTCGCCCGCGCGGCAAAGGAGGCGGGCGTAACGACCTTCGTGCTCGTCAGCTCCCTCGGCGTAACCCACCCCGAACACCCGCTCAACAAGTACGGACGCGTGCTCGACATGAAGCTCGCGGGCGAAGACGTTGTCCGCCAACTTTACGGAGAAGCGGGATTCCGCCACACCATCCTCCGCCCCGGCGGCCTTCTCGACGGCCCGGCCTTCCGGCACGAACTGCGCTTCGAAACCGGCGACCGCATCAGCGGCACGATCGACCGCGAAGACGTCGCAGAAGTCGCGGTGATCTCTTTGTGGCATCCGAAGGCGGAGAACAAGACCTTCGAGCTGATCAGGGCTGGAGATGAAGAGGCGGCACAGACGTCGCTGGAGAGGTTTTTCGAGGGGCTGTAATCCGCAGCAAAAACCGGGTTCGTTCCGCCAGAAACGGTAGATCACAGAGCTACCGGCCTGTCCATTTCCCGTAAGCCGCAACGTTCACGCAACCATATGGTTATTGCGAGCATAGAACGTCGCCATGAGTTTCTTGAGTTGGCGCTGTCATGCTGAATGGAGCAGCGCGTCACGAAGCATCCAGCTTGTAAAAAAAAGAGTTCCGGTTTCTGAGCCACGCTTGGAATGACTTCAGTGCAAGCTGTTGGTCAATGCAGCGTTGGTAGCTTCAATAGCTGGATTGATAACGTCAGTCCGGGTGAGATCAGCCATGCAGGGCCGTGCCGAAACACCGGCTCGCCCTGCATGATCGATTGCCATCTCAATCAAAGGCATCGCTCCAGATACCCCAGAAACGCCTCCGCTTCGACGAAGCCGACGATGCGGTTGCCGGTGATTTCCTGGCCTGACCTGTCGAAAAAGATGATGCCGGGAGGGCCGAACAGGCCGAAGCGTTTCATCAGGGCTTTGTCGTCATCGGTGTTCGCGGTGACATCCACCTGAAGGAGCGTGACGCCGGCGAGGGCCTCTCGAACCTTCGGGTCGCAGAGCGTGAATTTTTCCATTTCCTTGCACGAGACGCACCAGTCGGCGTAGAAGTCGAGCATGACGGGCTTGCCGGCCGAGGCTTGCAGTTCGCGCTCCAGCTCTTCGACGGTGCGAACTCTTCTGAATTCGAGATGCTCCGTTTCAGCCGCAACCACACCGGAGCCCGCCCGCAGGCCGGAAAGCGGTTGCAGGACACTGGTGCCGCCGGATGCTGCGCCAACGAGCTCCATGACGCCGACAATGAAGAGCACCAGGCCAAGCGCTTTGGTGAACTTGCCTCCGACGGTGAGCTTTTCGGCGGGCTGGCTGAACACTCCGGCGAAGACCGCGGAGAGAATGCCAAGCGCACCCCAGGCGGCCATCAGCGCCTGAGGCGGCAGCACCGGAGTGACCATCCAGATCGCCACACCGATGAGCAGCAGGCCGAAAACGTACTTGACGCCAACCATCCACGCTCCGGCTTTCGGCAAGAGGCTTCCGGCGGACAGGCCGATCAGGAGCAGCGGTACGCTCATGCCCATCGCCATCGAAAAGAGCGCCAGACCGCCGATGAACACATCCTTTGTCTGGCTGATATAGACCAGCGTGCCGGCAAGCGGGGCGGCAACGCAGGGGCCGATGATGAGGGCCGAAATGGCGCCCATCAGGAACACTCCGGCGAACTTGCCCCCTTTGAGCTGGCCGGTGGTTTTGTTCAGGCTGTTCTGCATGGAGGCAGGAACCTGAAGCTGATAGACATCGAACATCGAGAGCGACAGGACGATGAGCAGCACGCTGAACATCACCAGCACCCAGGGTTTCTGCAGCGCCCCGGCCAGCCCTTCACCCGCAAGCCCCGCCGCAACGCCGAGCGCGGTATAGACCAGCGTCATGCCGAGGCAGTAGGCCAGCGCCAGAAGGAAGCTTTTCGTTCTGGTGGTCTGGCCCTCTCCGACGATGATCGAGGAGAGGATCGGCAGCATCGGCAGCACGCACGGAGTGAAGGAGAGCAGCAGGCCGAAGAAAAGAAACGCGGCGGCAATCTTCCACCAGCTTCCACTTTCGAGGGTGGAGGTGGCCAGCGACAGTTCGTTCTGTGCCCCCGGCTTTTCCGGTGCGCCGACAGTCGCCGTCTCCTCCGGCTGGGCCGGAGCGCTTGCCATCGTCAGCCCGGCGGAACCGCTCTCCTCCACGGCTGCGGCCACGGCAAGCGCACCCGGCTTCGACGGATCGACGCGGAACTCTTTGGTGACGGGCGGGTAGCACAGCCCGTCCTCCGAGCAGCCCTGATAGCCGACGCTCACGGTGAAGGGCGCGGATGCCTGCCTGAGAGGCACCTGTACCTTCAGCTCGTCATGATAGATGATCTCCTTCTGGCCCGTCGTGGGGTCGGTGAAAGGGATTCCTTCGGGAAAGACGGGATCGCCCAGGCTGGCCTGTCCGCCGGTCACCTCAACCGTCACCTGATTCTTGTACAGCTTGTACGATTTGGCGATGCTCCAGCGTAACGCGATGGTCTTGTTGCCGGTCAGCTCCGCGCTGATTCTGAAAGCCTGCTCGGGATCGAGAAAATCGGCGGCCATGGCGCTCACGCTTCTCATGAGCATGACGAGCAGCACCGTGAAAAGCGGGATAAGACGTTTAGGGGTTTGTTTTATCATGATACGTTTTCATTGGTTATGGTACATCCTGCCGGTTTGGTCGATAGCCAGGTAGCTGAAACCCGAGGCTTGCAGATAGCCGACGCCTTCCGCTTCGAGCAGCATGGCGATGGTGGCGCAACTGCCCGCCGTGGCGGCAAGCGGCGCAAGTACCGTGACCGAGCGCCAGAAGCTGACCGGCCAGCCCGTTTTCGGGTTGACGATGTGGCAGTAGCGCCGCCCCGCCGCCTCGAAAAACCGCTCGTAATCGCCGCTGGTGGCAACCGCTCCAGCACTGACCGGAATCGAGGCGACCGCTTCGCCGGGATTGCGCGGATCGC
The DNA here is from genome assembly GCA_016931495.1 of Chlorobiaceae bacterium. Taxonomy (GTDB): domain Bacteria; phylum Bacteroidota; class Chlorobiia; order Chlorobiales; family Chlorobiaceae; genus Chlorobaculum. The sequence continues at coordinate 8,730 of JAFGER010000028.1, forward strand.
GAATGCCGATTGTCCAGGCCTCGCCGCCGGGCTTCGGCCCGATGATGCGGAGGTCGCCGCCCAGATTGACGTAGCCGTGCCGCACGCCCTCGGCGAAAAGAAGTTCAGCGGCGGCATCGGCGGCGTACTCCTTGCCAATGCCGCCGAAATCGAGCTGCATTCCCACCTCCGGCAGGCGGACGGCTTCGCCATTCCGTTCGAATCGCGGCCAGCCGACAAGCTTTAGCAGCGCAATGAGCGACTCCGGCGGCGGCACTTCGGCGCGCTCGAAATCCCACGCCCGCCGCAGCACTCCCGAAGTCACGTCGAACACCCCGCCGCTGCTGCGATACACCGCATCGGCGTAGTCGAAGAGCGCCAGAGTCTCTTCATCACACGCCATCCAGCCAAGCCCGGCCCGCGCGTTGATCCGCGAAACCACGCTCCCCTGCCGGTAGCGCGAGTACTTGCGCTCGATCCGGGCGACCTCCCTCATGGCGAGCGCGGCCAGAGCTTTCGCCGCCCGTTCGCCAAGTCCGGCGAGCACGATTTCGCACGCCCCGCCCATCGCCCTGAAACCGAATCGTTGCATAGCCAGCTCACTTACATCAAAACAGAGACGTTTTTCGCCATCAAAGCTTGCGCGTCACGCCAAGCTGGACGCTTCTGAAGGTGAACGACGGAATGCCCGGATCGCCATCGCCGCTGATGCACCACGAAGAGCGCTGCCGGTAACTCTCGTACTGCACGTCCGCCGTCCAGCTCCGGCCCAGCTCCCTGGCGACCCTTACGCCGTAACTGAATGCTCCGAAAGACGATAGGCGCTGGTCTGCGGAGTAGTGTTCCGCCTCTGCCGGTACGGAGGGCCGGGCCTGCGGATCGTCACCGGTCGGCACGTAAAAATCAGCCGCACTCTGCGAGTAGAACCGCACCATCGGCGTGACCTCCCAGCCATTCGGCAGCGGCTGCACATATTCAGCGCCGAAGGTGTGCGCCACAATGCCGAACGAGTCGCCGTAATAGCGGTACGAAAGGCGGGCTGTGCCATCCGGGCCGTCGAAATGGTGGTTCCAGCGGGTCATGAAGGTGAACATCCGCCGCTTGCCCGGCCTTTCGTCGGGATCCTTGTAGGGATCGCTGTAATAGCCTTCACCATGCGCATACGTCACGGTCAATTGCATGATGTCGTTCTGCGACAGCACCTGCGTCACGCCGAGCAGTCCGGAGAGCACGCGCTTACGGCCCGGCGTATCGCTCTTTTTCGAGGCCACGACCGCCGGATTGTTCAGAAAGAGCGTATCGCTGCTGTACGCCGTCCCGAAACTGAGGGTCGTATTACGGCTTTCGGTTGACCACGTGCCGTTCAGCGAGCAGCCGCGCGAGATGTAATCGGACTCTTCCGAATAGCTCGCACCGGCGCTCAGCGTACCCCGCGAAAAGTAACGGGTGACGCTCAGGTCGCCCGCGTACCGGATTTCCGCCGATGCGCCCGACATCGAGTCCGCCGGAAATCCCGCTCCGTGATACGCCGGAGATGCGCCGCTCACCGAATCTTCGGTGAAGGTGGCCGCAATCGACCACTTGCCCGCAATGGGAGCCATACCGTAGAGCGACAGCGCCTGGACGTCGATCCGGTCTCGCGACATGCCTGCGGTCGCATCGGTGTCACCCTTCTGGCTGTCGTGATAGTTCAGATACCTCACGCTCACGACGGCCTGCTCCGGCGGCGCATCGGCGCACGCGCTGCGCACCGGCGGGAGCAGCATGGCCGCAGAGGCGAGCAGCGCGCCAACCGTCCTCGATTTTCCGTTGCCGTGCTTTCCCTGAATCGATTGCATAGACAAAAAACTGCGTTGATGCTCTCGCTGCCGGAAAAATTCCGGGAGCAGACCGGTCATGTTGCGTTCCGGTTTCGCCGGCCGCTCTGATGACGAAGTTCGCGGATTCAGTTGCATCCGCAACCGCCACCGCCGATGCCGGAGCCGCCGGAGGCCGCCTCCCTGCTGCTGTAGATGTGCTCGGTGTAGCCGGCCTCAAGCCGGTCGCGGTCGAAAGTCATGGCGGGTTTGGACAGATTCTGCTTTTCCCACGGCTGCACGCTGGCGCATCCGGCAAGCGCCGTAACAGCCAGCAGCGCAAGGAGCGCAACAACCGTCGGAACCATCGACGTTCGCATCACCGGGCCTCCAGTGAGGCCCGAATCCGCCGCTCAAGCTCTTCGGTGTCGGCAGGCTTGAACCCGGCATGTTGCCACAGCACCTTGCCGTTCCTGTCGATCAGGAAGCTCGTCGGAATTCCTTTGACGCCATACACGCGCGGCGTCTGGCCTTTGGGATCGAACGCAACGGTAAATTCTGCAGGCACTTGTGAGAGAAATTTCATCGCCGCATCGGTTTTGGCATCGAGGTTGACCGCCAGCACCCGGAAGCCCCGCTCCCTGTATTTGGCCTGCATCCGGTTCATCCACGGAAACGACTGGCGGCACGGGCCGCACCACGCAGCCCAGAAATCAAGATAAACCACCGATCCTTTCATGTCCGACAGCTTCACCATTCCCGTCTTTCCGGGCAGCGTGAAATCAGCCGCCTGCTCCCCCGGCTCAAACGCCCTGGCGTCTGCAACGATGCCGAAGGCCATAACCAGCGCAATCAGCACCGAACCCGCTCTTTTCGATTTGAATGGCATAATGGAGACAGGATTGAAAGATGATGGAAATTACGGCGCAATGAAAACCCGAGACTGACCGGTATGGTACGAAATCATCGGTGTTTTTCCATGCAGGGCAAAACCAGCAGAGCGTACTCATGAGTGGTTCCGATAAATCAACCATATGAATATACAGTAATATGGTAATACAACAAAGTTCAGTTCAGCGGAATTGCCGGGGTGGCAAGGTTACGGTGCTGAGCCATGGCAACGGCGAGTACGGAGCGAGGCTGCCTCAAGACTGGCTGTATCGGCAGAAAAAAGAGCTTGTGACGAGATGTTGCGGCATGGATTGTCGGATATTGTGTTCTAATTTTATAAGTTTTATCAATTGCAAAGAACAGGAGAAGAGAGAAGGAAGCACCCGGCGTATTCAGCAGCCTGCGCCTGCTGCAATGGTTCAGGCTCAGCGCCACAAACTCTCGGCTTCCGTCTGTTTCTTCAGTTCGCATCCGGGCAGCCGTGCTTGACACGGATTTTTCTGAACACGAAAAGGAGGTGGTTATGCCTGTAGTATCATCATACAGCGTCTTGTTTTATGGCGGACCGGACGGTTATCAGACAAACCGCGCGCAAATCCAGCTGAACGACGCCCAGGGGAAAACGCTGGCCTGGATCAGATTCAACGATCCGGGAATGGCGTTTGAAAACGACTACCTGGCTGGCGACATCATCAGAATGCACATGCCATCAACCATGTTCCAGAGCGTTCTCGATGTTCTGAGGAACGAAAAACCGATCAACGTCTATTTCGCCCAGAACCGCGGCTTCCTCGGCACCAGCGCCGAACCGGTCGGCGAAGGAGAATAAGCGACGCTTTCGATCAAATGCAAACAAGCCGCATCAGCGCAGAGCCGGTGCGGCTTGTTTGGTTTTTTTGATGCAAATTCAAAGCGCGCTGAAATCTTCCCTTTAATTAGCAGGCATAGATACCAGTCGTTGGAACAAAAATGAAATCCTTTCTGAAATCACCCGATCAACCTGCACAACATGTTTCATATTTTCGAGAGCATCGAGAATTGTTTCAATACGAAACACTTTAAAGACGTTGCAGGTTAAATATGGGCTTAAATGAACGAAATGCTTTTCGGGAAATTCTCGCTGCATTCTGTGGAAGAAACCGATTTCAGTCCCCAGAATGTAGCAGTTTCTTTCAGGATTCTCTTGAATCAGGCGGCGCATCTCACCGGTTCCAATCACGTAATCTGCGACTTGCGTAATTTCCGGTTTGCATTCCGGATGAACCATTACGCAACTTTCCGGGTACTGACTTTTCAAATAATCAAAATCGGCAATATTAGCGGAATTATACACATTGCATACCGGATTATTTGGATACACATGCACCTTTTTCTTGCATTTTCTCACGGCATCTTCTGCACAGTTCTCTTCTCCGACAAATAATACTTCATGTGCATCGATCGCATTGATGGTTTGAACCACTTCTCCCGGCAATGCCACGTAATCGGCCAACAATTTCGTCTTCAGTGGAGAGGTTGCATAACAGACCAAAGGAATACCGTGATGCAGCTCCTTGAATTCCGCTATTTTGTCAAAACTCAAATTACGATGGTGCGCAACCGGGCATTCGGAATGAATTGGCAGCAAAACGGTTTTTTCCGGCAGCATGGCGGCCGTGATCTCGGCAAAAAAACTGGGACCAATAACGACTACAACTTTTGCATCTACGCCTTGCTGTAGTGCGCTAAAAAATCCACGGCTGTCTGAGAGAACATCCGCTATTGCATGAGTTTCCGCAGGTGCGTAATGGTGAGCTATAATGACAGCATCTCGAGTTTTTTTTAACGCGCGAATTCTTTCTTCTGTTTCATGAACTGGTCTGTGAATCATAGGCCCCTCCTTTTTTTAGAAATTTTGCAAGCCAAACTCAATTATATACTTATAATTTATCTAATATAGATAACAATCAACAAAAAAAATTGATGTAACACAGAATTTTCGCCTTATACACTATTTCATCACTTTGATTACGATAAAACATCAATAATTGATTATGCAAGAACTCTTTAATTATGAGTTGAGCGAGATGGCGCTCGAACTGTCGAAAAATGGTTCCCTGCACTTTTGGCATTCGGACTCTGGTTGATGTTCGTCACCGCGTTCAAAAACGTATCGCTCATGTCACCGATGTCACCCCAATTTTTTAAAGAACTCCCCATTTATTTCCGTTTTCAGCGCTGACGATGGTTGCTGCGCGTCAGACGACGAGAGTGCCGGAACTGGTTTCTGAAGTTCGGCGACTTTTGCTTTGTGCTGGCTGACTTCAATTTCAAGTGCATCGAGCCCTTTTCGCAATGCTCTCAAGGGCTCTTGCAGATGCCATTCCGAGTGTAGAAAAAATCCCTGAACTCTTTTTTTGTAACAAGATAGAATCTTTATTCCGCTATGCCCGATTCAGAATGAGAGCCCCGCTCAAGGAATGTTTTTGTGATGTAATGTTGCCAGAGCAACACCGCCACGCATCGCTCTACACAATCGTTAACTCTTTATAATTCAAAAACTTGTACGTATAATACGTTTGCTCCTGTCGTCCTGCTATCGGCAACCTAACCCGAGGCGCTTATGAAACTTCCGCTGATAGGCCGGTTCGTGCCGGTAATGCTCTCCTCGATGCTGCTCTGCACTCCCGTTTCGGCAGTGGAGTTTCACCGGCATCTCGATTCGCTCTCGCTCTCCACGGCGGATCACACAAAGTTCAAGCAACTGCAAAAAGATTTCAAGAGCGGTCCCGAGGTGACCAGGGCGTGCCTTGAGTGCCACACCGAGGCCGCCAGGCAGGTGCACCGCACCAAGCACTGGACCTGGGAAGTGCCGATGAAGGATGGCAAGCTGCTCGGCAAGCGGCACGTCGTCAACAACTTCTGCATCTCGGTCGATGGCAACGAGCCGCGCTGCACCTCCTGCCACGTCGGCTACGACTGGAAAGACAAGAGCTTCGACTTCACCAGCCAGGAGCATGTCGATTGCCTGGTCTGCCACGACGGCACGGCCACCTACAAAAAGCTGCCGCCCGGCGCGGGCCACCCGGCTTACAAGGATACCAAAGTCGAAGGCAAAAACTGGCCGAAGGTCGATCTCGGCCATGTGGCCCGGAACATCAAGAATCCCGACCGCCACAACTGCGGCCAGTGCCACTTCGAGGGCGGCGGCGCGGATGCGGTGAAGCATGGCGATCTCGACAACTCGATGGTGCATCCCTCGGAGTCGCTCGACGTGCACATGGCATCCGGCCCCGGCCAGCTCAACATGACCTGCATCGATTGCCACAAGACCACCGGCCATCAGGTGCCCGGCAGCCGCTATACGCCTCACGCCTCGGACGCTCACGGCTTCGACTATCCCCTGCCCGACGACTTCCCCGCCACGTGCAGCTCGTGCCACGGCCTTGAGCCGCACCGGAAAAACAAGAAGCTCAACGACCATATCGCCCGCATCGCCTGTCAGACCTGCCACATTCCGACCATCGCCAGGGAGCGGGCCACCAAGATGTGGTGGGACTGGTCAACCGCCGGCAGGAAAGACAAAGATGGCCGTGAAATCACCCGAAAAGACTCGACGGGCCTGCCGGTCTATGTCACCAAAAAAGGTGATTTCCGATGGGCAAAGAACGTCGCTCCAGAGTACCGCTGGTTCAACGGCAACATGAACCAGATCACCTTCATGACCACCATCGACGACAGGAAGGTCGTGCAGATCAACCACCCGGACGGCAAATGCGAGGACAACACGTCGAGAATCTGGCCCTTCAAGGTGCATCGCGGCAAACAGCCCTACGACACTGAAACGAAGCGCTTCGTCAAGCCGAAACTCTTCGGCCCGAAAGGCTCCGGCGCCTACTGGTCTGATTTCGACTGGGGCAAGTCCATCGAGGTTGGCATGAAGAATGCAGGTATGCCTTATAGCGGCAAGTACGGCTTCGTCGAGACCGAGATGTACTGGCCGATCAACCACATGGTCGCCCCCAAAGAGCAGGCGCTGGCCTGTTCGGAGTGTCACTCCCGCCACGGTCGCCTCGAACAGCTCTGCGGCATCTACCTGCCGGGACGTGACGCGAATCCCGTCGTGGAGATCATCGGCCTCATCGTCGTTGCAGGTTCGGTGCTTGGAGTTTCAGCGCACGGCGCCATACGGTACTTCACCAACCGGAACAAAGGAAAAGGAGGGCACCAATGAGGAGGGTCTATCTCTACGCGCGATTCCAGCGCTTCTGGCACTGGATGCAGGCCATCATCATCCTCGGCCTTCTGTTCACCGGCCTGGAGGTGCACGGCCTGTTCATCGGGATCAATTACGAAGATGCCTGCAATCTGCACAACGCCCTGGCGTTCGGTCTGCTCGGCTTCATCCTGCTGGCCTTCTTCTGGTACATCACCACCGGCGACTTCCGCCAGTACCTCACCGAAGGCAACCTGCTGGAGAAGATAATGCTTCAGGTGCGCTACTACATGATCGGCATCTTCAAGAACGAGCCTCATCCGTTCAAGAAGAACGAGATTTCGCGCCTGAACCCGCTGCAGCGCATCACCTACTTGCTCCTGACGCTGATCGGCCTGCCCATGCAGATTGTCGTCGGCTTCATCTACTACTACTTCAACGAGCTGGTGGCGTTCGGCATGCCTTCGAGCTGGCTTGCTCCCATCGCCTGGCTGCACACGCTGCTGGCGTACCTGCTCATCGGATTTGTGGTGATGCACGTCTATATGACCACCACCGGCCACACGCTCACCTCGAACATCAAGGCCATGATCACCGGCTGGGAGGAGGTCGAGGAGTAATGGATAATTAAGTATGGATCGTTGACAATGAAAGAAAGCTGGCTCGGAAAACCGGGTCAGCTTTCTTTTTGCATGGCAGTCCGTTCAAGAACTTCAGGGCCGACAAAGACAACAGGGCGAAGATCAGTCAGGCACGGGGGCCTGCCCCTAACCCTGCCCGTTCTCCGGATTTTCAAGGCGCTTGCGGATGGTTAACAGCTCCTTGCGACGCTCAAGGCTGGTTTCGGGATAGCTGAGCTTCAGGCTTTTGAGCGTTTCGACGATGATGCTTGAAACGATCAGCCGGGTCGTCTTTTTGTCATCCGCCGGAATGATGTACCACGGCGCGTCTCTGGTGCCGGTCGCCTCGATGCAGGCTTCATAGGCTTCGAGGTACTGATCCCAGTACTGCCGCTCTTCGACATCGGCAACGCTGAACTTCCAGTTCTTTTCGGGATTGTCGATCCGGTCGAGAAAGCGCAGGCGCTGCTCTTCTTTCGACAAGTGCAGATAAAATTTGAGGATACGGGTTCCGTTACAATGCAGGTGGCGTTCCTGATCCACAATCGAGCGGTAGCGATGCTCCCAGACCTTTCCGTGGCCGGTCAGTTCGTCGGGAATATTCTGGCTTGCAAGAATTTCCGGATGCACCCGCACGATGAGCACCTCTTCGTAATAGGAGCGGTTAAAAATGCCGATATGCCCGCGTTCAGGCAACCCGAAACTGGTGCGCCACAGGAAATCGTGTTCGAGCTCCCTCGGTGACGGGTGCTTGAAGCTGTACACCTGGCACCCCTGGGGATTGACGCCCGACATCACATGCTTGATGACGCTGTCCTTGCCGGCAGCGTCCAGCGCCTGAAAGATGATCAGCAGCGCGTAGCGATTATCGGCGTAAAGGATGTTCTGGATAGCGCTCAACTGCCTGACGTGCTCGGCAAGCATCTCCTTGTACTCGCTTTTCGATGCATACACCGGCCTGATGCGCGTCGGCCGTGTGGCGAGATGCACTTTGCCGCTGCCGTCGTAGCTGAACTCCCCAAGATCGAATTTCATACCTCACCCTGTTGTGATCCGCTTGCCGAAAATGGTGCTTTGCGCCGACATAAGCTTGTAAAAAAACCCTTTGGCGCTCTTCCAAGTTCGTAAAAAAACGGATTGAATCATATCTTTTTACAGGAACCGATCCGGAATATTCCGCCAGAAGAACGCCGTATTCCGGCCATCAGCCACGCCGGGCTCCTCGCAGCCGCGGAACAGTTTATTAATCCGGCAACAAAAAATCGCAATCTTCTCTAAAAGAAGAGATTGGGCTAAAGCCCTTATTTCTTTTTTCTTATCCATAA
>JAFGER010000006.1 GCA_016931495.1 Chlorobiaceae bacterium
ACCACCCAACGCAGCAATCGTGACGCGCAATAAGTTTTTAGAGGTGCCCTTCAAGCTTCATCCGGTTGGTATGATTTCTTCTCGCGCCCATCGTTTCCGCTTGCCGCGTCGCTCCGTTCGGGAGGCGGTTTCGTGAACCCGGCGGCATCGAACATCCTTCAGCGCCTGATCGGCGAGGGGGGCTTCGTCTCCGGCCAGACGCTTTGCGCTGAACTCGGCATGAGCCGCAGCGCCGTGTGGAAGCACGTCGCGGCGCTCAGGAGCGCAGGCTACGCCATCGAAGCGGTGAGCGGGCGGGGCTACCGGCTCGAACGGCTGACCGGCGCGCCGGTGGCGGGCGAGGTCTCCCCGCTGCTTGAAACCGCGTCGTTCGGGCGCACCTTCATTGAGCTGGAGAGCGTCGATTCAACCAACATCCGCGCGCTGGCGCTGGCCCGCGAAGGCGCTGTCGAGGGAACGGTGGTGGTGGCCGACAGCCAGACCGGCGGACGGGGGCGGATGCGCCGGGCGTGGGTTTCTCCGCCGGGGGTGAACCTGTACTGTTCGATTGTGCTGCGCCCGCCGCTGCCATCGTTCAGGGTGCCGGAGATTCCGCTGCTGGCCGCCGCCGCGATTCACGAAGCGGCATCGCAGGAGTACCCGGAGCTGAAGCTCTTCATCAAGTGGCCGAACGACATCCTTGCCGGGGGGCGCAAGGTGTGCGGCATCCTGTGCGAAATGGAGTCCGAACCCGATTGCGCCCACTTCGTGGTGGTGGGCTTCGGCCTGAACGTCAACCTCGATCCCGTGCCGGAGGAGTTGCAGGGCATCGCCACTTCGCTCTGCATCGAAACCGGCCGCAAACTGTCACGCGCCCGCCTGCTGGCGGCTATGCTCAACCGCTTCGAGCGGCTGTACCACGAGTGGCTCGAACGCGAGGATCTCGGCTTTATTCTGCCGAAGCTCGAAGCGCACGCGTGGCTGAAGGGGCGCGAGTTGCAGATCGAGCAGTTCAGCCGCGTGCTCGTCGGCACGGGGGCCGGGCTGTCGCCGCAGGGCCACCTGCTCTTGCGCTGCGAGGATGGCTCGGTGATTCCGGTGACTTCCGGCGAGGCGCACTTGCGGCCAGTCAACCAGCAACAGGAAACCTGAAACCTATGAGTACCCGATTGCATCCCGACATTGAAAAGGCCTACCGCGTGCTCGATACGGGCGAGCCGGTTCCGTTCGAGCTTGCCTCGGCGCTGGGGCGGCTTGCCGGCAGCGAGGTGCTCGATCTGGTTTCGCTGGCAAACAAGGTCAGGAGCCGCTACGCTCCCGGCGAGGGTGATGGCGTGCACGCCTGTTCGATCATGAACGCCAAATCGGGCGTGTGCGGCGAGAACTGCCGCTTCTGCGCCCAGTCGCGCCACAACAGCGCCGAGGTCGAAGTCTATGGCCTGGTCGATGAGTCGAAAGTGCTTGAGCAGGCGCGCAGCCTGCACGGCCATGGCGTGGGCCATTTCGGCATCGTGACCAGCGGTTACGGCTACCTGAAGGTGACGCCGGAGTTCGAGCGGATTCTTGCCATAATCGACCTGCTGCATCGCGAACTGCCCGGCCTGAAGGTGTGCGCCTCGCTCGGCGTGCTTGGCGACGAGCCCGCCGCCGAACTGGCGCGCCACGGTATTGCGCATTACAACATCAACATCCAGGTCGATCCGGGGCGGTACGGCGAGCTGATTGCCGATACGCACGCGGTTGACGAGCGGATCGAAACCATCCGGCGCCTGCGGGCCAATGGCATCGCGGTCTGCTGTGGCGGCATCATCGGCACCGGTGAAACGATGCAGGAGCGCATCGCCATGATCTTCGCGCTGCGCGAGCTCGACGTCTCGGTCATTCCGCTCAACGTGCTGGTGCCGATCGACGGCACGCCGCTCGAAGGGGCAGCGCCGGTGCCCGTGACGGAGATCGCCAAAACCTTCGCCATCTGCCGTCTCGCCCATCCGGCGAAGATCATCAAGTTTGCCGCCGGGCGGGAGACCGTGATGAAAGATTTTCAGGGACTTCTGATGCTGGCCGGGGCCAACGGCCTGCTGACCGGCGGCTATCTGACAACCAGAGGCCGCGACATGGCGGCCGACCGGCAGTTTGCCGGGCAAATCGGGAGCTTCTCATGAGCGCGCAGAAAAAACAGGACTCCGGCCGCAAGCCGCTGCCGGTTGAGCTTCACATGCAGCAGGAGCTCGACAGGCTCCGGCAGATGCAGCGTTACCGTTCCATTCCCGAAATCGGCGAGCGGCAAGGGGTGTACATCACGATTGGCGGAAGCCGGTTGCTGAACCTGTCGTCAAACGACTACCTCGGTATCGGCGCCGACCGGGAACTTTGCGCATCGTGGATGGAAACGCTTGCCGGGTGCGGAGGGCTGGATGGCCAGGTTACCATGAGCAGCACCTCGTCGAGGCTGCTGACCGGCAACCACAAGGTTATGGACGGGCTTGAATCGGTCATCGCCGAAGCCTACGGCTGTGAGGCTGCGCTGGTTTTCAACAGCGGCTACCATGCCAACACGGGCCTCCTGCCCGCGCTCGCCACCCGCCACGACCTGATCCTGAGCGACAAGCTCAACCACGCCAGCATCATCGACGGCCTCAGGATTTCCGATGCCGAGTTCCGCCGCTACCAGCATGGCGACTGCGACCACCTCGAACAGCTTCTTTGTGACGCGGCCGGGCGCTACCGCCAGGTGTTCATCGTCACTGAATCGGTCTTCAGCATGGATGGCGACCTGGCCGATCTCAGGCGGCTGGTTGAGCTGAAACGCAAGTACGATGCGATGCTGATTGTCGATGAAGCGCATGGCGTCGGCGTGTTCGGTGAGCACGGGCTCGGCCTTGGCGAAGAGCTTGGCGTGCTGGAGGAGATCGACATCCTTGTCGGTACGTTCGGCAAGGCGATGGCCTCGGTCGGAGCCTATGCCGTCATGCGGGGGCTGTACCGGGAGTACCTGGTCAACACGATGCGCACGCTGATCTTCACCACCGCCCTGCCGCCCATGGTGCTGGCCTGGAGCCGCATGACCTTCCTCCGGCAGCTTGAGATGCGCAAGGAGCGGGGGCATCTGCGCAAGCTGGCCGCAAAGCTGCGCACGGCGCTTCGGGAGGCCGATTTCGAGGTTCCCGGCGAGAGCCAGATCGTGCCGGTGGTGCTGGGTGAGGATCGCACGGCGGTTGCCGTGGCCGCCGCGCTGCACGAGATGGGGTTCTACGTGCTGCCGGTGCGTCCGCCGACGGTGCCCGAGAACAGCGCCCGGCTGCGCTTTTCCCTGCGGGCTGATCTCGACGCTGGCCAGATCGGCGATCTTGTCGGCGCCATGAAATCGTTGCGCGCATGAAGGCGGAGTGGATCGTACGGTCTGACGGCGGCAGGCTGCTGCTCCTGTTCAACGGCTGGGGTATGGACGGGCGCGTGGCCGCCAGCCTCGCCTTGTCCTCCTCTGCGCTTGCGGGCCGGGACATCGCCGTGCTGTATGACTACCGTGACCTGTCGCTTCCCGGCTGCATCAGTGAGGCGGCGGCGAGCGCGGATTCGGTCGAGCTGCTGGCCTGGTCGATGGGCGTCTGGGCGGCAGCCCGCGCCGGCTTCGGCAAGGTGGACCGCGCCGTGGCGCTGAACGGCACGCTCTGGTCGCGCGACGCGGAGCGAGGCATTCCGCCGGAGGTGTTCACGGGCACTCTCGAAAGCTGGGACGACGGCAACCGCCAGCGCTTCGAGCGCCGGATGATGACCGGCGTGCCGCCGGAGCTTGTCGAAAGCGTCCGCTCGCAGCGAAGCTCCGCTGGCCAGAAAGCGGAGCTGCAAGCGATTGCGGAGGCGCTCTCCGCCGGTCAGCCCGAGCCGGTTCCCGCATGGCGTTACTCGAAGGCCATCGCCGGCGGGCGCGACCAGATTTTCCGCGCCGGAAACCAGCGCCGCGCCTGGCAAGAGGCAGGCGTTCCTGTCGTCGAATTTCCGGACATGCCCCATTTTCCTTTTGCTCACCCCGGCGTTTGGGAGGAGCTGGCGGCATGAGTGGCCTGGTTGACAAACAGCTTGTTGGCCACCGCTTCAGGCGCGCCCTGCCCTCCTACAGCCGGAATGCCGGGGTGCAGCGCTACATGGCCGGACGGCTGCTCGGCATGATCGAGCGGGCCGGCGGCCTGCCGGAGCGCATCGGGCGGGCGATGGAGTTCGGCTGCGGCGCGGCCATGCTTACCTCCCGGCTTTTCGAGCGGTACCCGGTTGAGGAGTTTTTCGCCAACGACCTGGTTGCCGAAAGCCGCCAGTTCGTCGAACAGGCGGTGGCTGGTCGCCAGCCCGGAAGCCTGGCGTTTTTGCCGGGCGACATCGAGCAGCTCGACCCGCTGCCGGGCGGACTCGATCTTGTCCTGTCGAACGCCACCGTGCAGTGGCTGCACGATCCGGCTCGCCTGTTCGAGCGCCTCGCTCAGGCGGTCAGGCCGGGGGGCGTCGTGGCGTTCAGCACCTTCGGCACGGAGAACATGCGCGAAATCGCCGCGCTCGGCGAGACGCCGCTCGGCTACCGGAGCATCGGCGAAATCGCCGCGTTCGCCGGAACGGCGTTCGAGCCTGTCGAAATCGAGCACGAGCTGCGGCGCCAGGAGTTCGACTCTCCCGAAGCCGTGCTCCGACACATCCGCGCGACCGGCGTGAACGGCGTCGCCCGGCGCGCCTGGACGCGCTCGCAGCTCCGTGAATTTCTGCAACGCTACCGGGCATCCTTCCCGTCAGATCGCGGCGTCTGGCTGACCTGGCATCCGGTCTGGTGCTGTTTCCGGAGACGGCACCCGTGAGAGGCGCCGTCATCGCCGTCGGCGGTATCGATACCGGCATCGGCAAAACCGCCGTTACCGGCCATCTCGCGCGTCACTTCGCCGAAACCGGGCTGAGGGTCATCACCCAGAAGATCGCGCAGACGGGATGTGAAGGCGTTTCGGAAGACATCGCCGCGCACCGCGAACTGATGGGCGTTCCCTTGCAGGAGGCCGACCGCGACGGCACGACCTGCCCGTACGTATTCCGCTATCCCGCGTCGCCCCATCTGGCAGCCGCGATGGAGGGGCGCGAAATCGACATCATGACGATCCGGCGCAGCACCTTCAAATTGCAATTGCGCTACGACCTCGTGCTGCTCGAAGGGGTCGGCGGGCTGCTCGTGCCGCTCACGCCGGAGCTGCTCTTCGCCGATTACGTGCGCGACGCGGGCTACGGCCTCGTGCTCGTCACTTCGCCTCGCCTCGGAAGCATCAACCACACCCTGCTCTCGCTCGAAGCGTGCGCGACGCGCGGCATCGAGGTGCGGGGGATCGTCTATAACCGTTTTTTTCCGGCTGACGACCTCATCGCCAGCGACACGCGCAAGGTGATCGCCGCCGCCCTGAAGCGCTACGGCTTCGGCGACGCGCCGCTCGTCGATCTGGACGCCGGCGGCCTTGCAGCTACGGCGGACGACCTGCAATGCATCCTCAATCCGCAGAACAATTAGGGGTGCCCTTAGTGCTTCGGTGACAATGCATCGCAAATGCCTCCACAGAAAGAGATTGGGCTAATGCCCTAAAATATTTTGTGTTATGCATAGACCCCGGACTAAAGTCCGGGGCAATTATCAAGCGTTTTAATTGCCGGAGTAGTTATCATGGATATCGATTTCGACCGCCAGCACCTCTGGCACCCCTACACCTCCATGGCCGATCCGTTGCCCGTCTATCCGGTCAAAAGCGCCCGCGGCGTCATGATCGAGCTGGAGGACGGGCGACAGCTCATCGACGGCATGTCGTCGTGGTGGGCGGCGATTCACGGCTACAACCATCCGGCGCTGAACCGAGCCGCCGTGGAGCAGCTCGGGCGCATGAGCCACGTGATGTTCGGCGGCCTGACGCACGAACCGGCCATCGAACTCGGACGCCTGCTCACCGGCCTGTTGCCTGACCCGCTCGACCGCGTTTTTTTTTGCGACTCCGGCTCGGTGTCGGTCGAGGTCTCGATCAAAATGGCGCTTCAGTACTGGCAGGCCGCCGGGCGTCCGGCAAAGAAGCGGCTGCTGACCGTGCGCTCCGGCTACCACGGCGACACCTTCATGGCGATGTCGGTCTGCGATCCGGTGACGGGAATGCACAGCCTCTTCAGCGGCGTGCTGCCGGAGCAGCTCTTCGCTGAAGCGCCCGCCTGCCGGTTCCACGAGCCGTGGCGCGAGGAGGCGATTGCGGAGATGCGTGAGCTGCTCGAAGTCCACGCCAGCACCATCGCGGCGGTGATCATCGAGCCAATCGTGCAGGGGGCGGGCGGGATGCGCTTCTACTCGCCGGTCTATCTGCAACGCCTGCGCGAGCTGTGCTCGGAGCACGGCGTGCTGCTCATCTTCGACGAGATCGCCACCGGCTTCGGGCGCACGGGCCGGATGTTCGCGATGGAGCACGCGGGCGTCACGCCCGACATCGTCTGCCTCGGCAAGGCGCTCACCGGCGGCTACATGACCCTCGCCGCCACGGTCGCCACCGGCCACGTCGCTGACACCATCTCCGGCGGCAATCCCGGCCTCTTCATGCACGGCCCCACCTTCATGGCCAACCCGCTCGCCTGCGCGGTGGCGGTGGCGAGTCTCAAATTGCTGCTCTCGGGCGACTGGCAATCGAGCGTCCGCCGCATCGAGAAGCAACTCGCCGAAGAGCTCGCGCCCTGCGCCACGCTGCCCGGCGTGCGCGACGTGCGGGTGCTCGGCGCGATTGGCGTGGTGGAGCTCGACCGCCCGGTCGATATGGTGCGAATCCAGAAAGCGTTCGTGGAGCGGGGCGTCTGGATCCGTCCGTTCGGCAGGCTGGTCTATCTCATGCCGCCCTTCATCATCCGCGATGACGAGCTGTCTCTTCTCGCCGCTGCGGCATACGAGGTTATCAGGAAAGAATGCGGATAAATGTGTATATTCGGAAGAGGTTTGGCAGTATATATGTTTCAGCTTGCCGCTCGCGTTGACCGCTTTTTTCAGATCATGCGATAATCCACAGCCGATACCCTTATGACTGAAACTTTCAGGCCCAGCCATTACGACGATGGTGTGCCGCAGACCCTCAAGCCCTATCCGCCTGTCACCATGCCTGGCCTCGTGCGCCAGATTGCCCGGGAATGTCCGGACGATCCGGCCATGCACTTTTTGGGAAACGCTCTCACGTACGGCGAGCTTGAACGGCAAAGCGACGCATTCGCCGCCGCCCTGCTTGCCGCCGGAGTGCGCAAGGGTGACCGGGTGGCCGTGCTTCTGCCCAATTCCCCGCAGATGATCATCGCCGAGTTCGGCATCTGGAAAGCCGGCGCTATCGCGGTGTTGCTCAATCCGTTTTTCACAGAACACGAGCTTGAACGCTCACTCGACGGGTGTGATGCCGGGATCGCCGTCGTGCTCGATTCGTTTTATGAGAAAATCAGCCATCTGAGGTCGAAAACCGCGCTGAAAAGTCTGGTGGTCACGGCGGTGCACGACTACCTGCCGAAAGCGGCCTGCCCGTCTGACGCTGAAAAGAACGGCGGCGCTCTCACGCTGCAAGACGGTGACCGGGACTTTTGCGGCCTGATCGAACGCTACGGTGATGCAGCGCCCGTGCCAATCGCCTGTTTGCCTCAGGACCCGGCGCTGTTTCTCTTTTCCGGAGGCACGACCGGTACGCCGAAATGCGCCATCGGCCGCCACGAGGCGCTCATCATGACCGGCATGCAGGTGCAGGCCTGGTTCCGCCCCGTTCTTGGCGATGAACGGGTTCCGTTCATGCTCAGTCTTCCGCTGTATCATGTTTATCCGCAGGTCGCCGTGATGAGCTGTGCTTTCATCAGGCGTTCGCCGGTCGTGCTCATTCCGGATCCCCGGAACATCGAGTTGCTGATCGACACCATCAGGCGCCTCGAAGTTGGCGTGCTGCCGGGCGTTCCGACGCTCTTCAATGCCCTTGCCGCCCATCCGCTTCTCAGGGAGCAGCCCGAGGCGCTCCGTTCGATCAGGCTGGCCATTTCGGCGGCGGCTTCGCTGCATCTCGATACGAAACAGCGCTTCGAGGAGCTGACCGGCGCGACGATTATCGAAGCCTACGGTTTGACCGAGGGGCTGGTTTCCCCGGTGTGCACGCCGGTGAACGGACGCTGGAAGCCGGGTTCGGTCGGCCTGCCGCTTCCTGACATCGAGGTGCGCATCGTCGATGCCGATGAGGGTTATGAGGAGTTGCCCGCCGGAGAGGCCGGCGAAATCGTGATCCGCTCTCCGCAGCTCATGACCGGATACTGGCGGGAGCCGGAGGAGACCGAAGCCATTCTGCGCGACGGCTGGCTGTACACCGGCGATCTTGGCTATCTTGACAGCGAGGGCTATCTCTACATCATCGATCGGAAAAAGGATGTGATCAAGCCCAGCGGCTTTCAGGTCTGGCCGCGCGAGGTCGAAGAGGTCATCGCCATGCACTCCGCCGTGCTCGAAACCGGCGTGGCCGGCGTGCTCGACGACTACCAGGGCGAGGCCGTCAAGGCCTGGGTGGTGCTCCGCTCCGGCGCTGAACTTGACGCTGAAGCATTGCAGGCGCACTGCCGCGAAAAGCTGACCGCCTACAAAATTCCGAAACACATCGAATTCTGCGACCTGCTCCCGAAGTCCCCCGTAGGCAAAGTGCTTCGCCGGGTGCTGGTGGAGCGGCACAATGGCGGGTGAAGAAGGGACTTCAGGGACAGAAAGGACGGCAAGGGCAACAGGGTAAAGAATGATGCAGCAAGACGGATGCATTCCTCGACATGGCGGGGACAGGAATCCGCTTTCTTGCCGGAAGGCTGAATTATTTACGATGCCACCCTCTATTTTACCGGTCGATTTTTCGACCGGCGTGACCGCACGGTTGACCAGATGGTTCAGGCGGCTCGTTCCGGGAAGCAGAATGTCATCGAGGTCGGCATGGCGTCGGCAATGTCGAAGGAGAGCGAAATCAAGCTGACCAATGTCGCGCGGGCCAGTCTCGAAGAGCTGCTGGAGGATTATCGTGATTTTCTCCGGGCGAACGGCCATGCCGAGTGGAGCGCATCGCACTTGTACGCCCGCAGATTGCGCGAACTCAACCGCCAGCCCGACGCCAATTACGACACCTTTCGCAAGGGCATCGAAGACGAAAATCCTGAGATTTGCGCCAAGGTCATCATCGGCCTGATAAGGGTTTGCAGTTTCCTGCTCGAACGCCAGCTTCGCAGTTTAGAGCAAGAGTTTCTGGAACAAGGCGGCATGAGAGAGCGCATGACCAGAGCGAGAATTCAAAGAAGAAAACAAAGAATAAAAAGACAGCAAGGAGTTCAAGGGCAACAGCGTGAAAACGCTTTTTTTCTTCAACCCTGCTGTCCTTGCAGTCCCTGAAGTCCCTGATTATTCCCCATGACCCTCGACGAACTGCACAGCCTCTGCGATCCGCAAGTGCTTGCGCTGATCGACGCTCACGCGGGCGACGATCCGGCGGCGTTTGCGATGCGCTTTCACGGGCGGAGCGATTTGCCTGTGCGGGCGATGGCGGAGCAGATTGCCTGCCGGAAGAAGGCTGCGGTGAAGCTGCCGTCGCTGTCGCGCTTTCCGCTGCTTTACACCCGGCTTGCGCTCGAACAGGCTTCGGGCGAACGGGCGGCGGAGCGGAAGGCTTCGCTCATGTCAGGCCGCCGGGCGATCGATCTGACCGGCGGCCTCGGCATCGACACGCTCTTTCTCGCGCGCCGCTTCGAGCGGGTTGTTTCGTGCGAGCGCGACGAGGCGCTGGCGCGGCTGGCCGAGGCGAACCGGCGCACGCTTGGCGTCGCGAATGTCGAGACGCGCATCGGCGACAGCGAGGAGATTCTTGCCGGTTTCGCCGACGATTCGTTTGACTGGGTGATGGTCGATCCGGCGCGGCGGGAGCATGGCGGGCGCTCCGCCGGACTCGTGGCGTCGAGTCCCGACGTCGTACGCCTGCACGACCTGATGCTGCGCAAAGCCGCGAGAGTCTGCATCAAAGCCTCGCCCGCGCTCGAAATCAGCGGGCTGGAAGCACAACTTCCTGCGCTCTCGGAAGTTATCGCCATCTCGGTCGATGGCGAGTGCAAGGAGGTGCTGCTGTTGCTCGACCGTCGGCATGAGGCCGGTCGCAAGCCGAAAGTTCGCGCCGTGTGCCTCGGCAGGGAGGATTTCGAAATCGCCTCCTCCGGCGACGAACCGCCCGCTCGCGACGTTGCGGACACGCCCGGAGCGTGGCTTTACGAGCCGGACGCGGCCATCATCAAGGCACGGCTCACCGGCGAACTTGCGCGGCAATTGCATCTCGAATTTCTGAATCGCACGGTCGATTACCTCACGTCGGATCGGCTGGTCGAGCCGTTTCCCGGACGTAGTTTTCGCATCGAGGCGTCCCGCCCGTTCAGGCCGAAGAGTTTTCGGAAGGATATGTCTGAATTGGGGATCGCCAACGCAGCCGTCCAGCGGCGCGATTTTCCGCTCTCCGTCGAGGAGCTGCGCAAGCGCTACAAGATCGGCGAGAGCAGCGAGCGCTTTCTTTTTTTTACGAAGGATAGTTCGGGCGGCCTCTTCTGGCTCAGTTGCCGCAAGGCGTGATCGTAGCGTCAGTTCCGGTTCCGCAGGCGCTGAAGCTCCTGCTGCGCCATGCCGTAGCGCAGCCCCTGGATGCTCACCGTCACCGCGCCGACGCCGAGCATCCGCATGAACTGACGCAGAATCAGCGTGCCCATCGTGAAGACATCGGCGCGACCTTCGGGAATGCCGAGCGCCACGATTTCGTCGAGCCTCATCGCCCGAAGCCGGTCGAGCAGCTCGTGCACCGCGCTGTATTCGAGGCGGTAGCCCTGCACCTTCGCCGCGTCGAACTCCATGTCGCCCATGCACACCTGCGCGATGGTGGTCACGGTGCCCGCCACGCCGAACACCTGCTGGCGGCCCGCGAAGAATGGCGGCAGGCTCTTGGCGAGATTACGGTCGATCTCCTGCTTGGCCGCCTCGAACTCCTCCGCCGAGGGCGGAAGCGCCGTGCAGAAGCGCTCGGTCATCCTCACTGAACCGATGTTCATGCTGACCGCGCTTTCGACCTTCTCGGCCGTGCCCATGATGATTTCGGTGCTGCCGCCGCCGATGTCGATCACCGAAAACGGCTCAGGCACCGACTCCAGTCCGGCTACCGCGCCGAAGAAGGTGAGCGCGGCCTCCTCCTCGCCGCTGATGCAGCGGATTTCGATGCCGGTCGCGCTTCGCACCCGCTCGATGATCTCGTCGCGATTGGCCGCATCGCGCAGGGCGCTGGTTCCGGCGGCGATGATGCGTTTTACGCCGAGTTCGCCGCAGAGGTCGCGATAGGTTGCGAGGCAGGTCGTCAGCCGTTCGAGCGCCTCCGGGCGGATGATACGCCGCTCATCGACCTTTTCGCCGAGGCGCACGATGGTCTGGCGGTGATCGGCGGTCACGATCCGGCCCGTCGCGGGTTCGAGATCGGCGACGAGCAACAGCGCCGTGTTGGTGCCCACGTCGATGCAGGCGATGCGTTCAGTGGTGGCGGGCATCGTCGGTCACTTCGAGGGTTCGATCAACGCCGAGAGCCACTCCTCCTCGTAGATGGTCTTGACGTTTTTGTAATCGATCCGCTTGAGGAGCTGCTTCAGCCACGGCTCGTCATAGACGAGAACGCCCGAAAGCAGCACCTGCGCCTTCGGAGCGTGGCGGCGGATCGCCGGCAGGATGCGGTCGAGCACGTTTTTGTTGATGTTGGCGAGAATCAGGTCGTACCCCTCTTCGAGGTTCGCCACCAGCTCCTCCTCGGCGTCGAGCAGCTCCACGCGGATGTCGGTCACGTCGTTTTCCGCGACATTCTCGACGGCGTTCTCCGCCGCCCAGGCGTTGTTGTCGAAGGCGAGGATCGGGTTTTTGTTGCCAAGCTTTCGGGCGGCTATGGCCAAAACGCCGGTGCCGGTGCCGATGTCCATGATCTTTTTGTCGGCGAGGTCGAGTTCCTCCATCTGGCGCATCATCAGGCGAGTCGTGGCGTGATAGCCGGTGCCGAACGACATTTTCGGGTTGATCGCGATGACGATCTGGCCCGGCTTGACCGAGTACTCCTTCTGGTGCTGGATGATCAGGAAGCGGTCGGAGATTTCGACCGGCTGCAAGTGCGCTTCCCACTCGGCGTTCCAGTTACGGTCGGCCATGAACGACGCTGTGAAGTGCGGCACGGAGCCGAAGGTCTCCTCCAGGAGCGTTTTGATCGCCTCCTCCTTTTCGGCGTTCCACTCGCTTTCGGGAAGGTAGGCCAGCAGCTTGCGGTCCTCTTCGAGGAAATACTCGATCCCCTCCTGCGAAAGTATGGCGATGTAGAGTTCGTAAAGGTCGCTGTTGATCTCGAAGGCGAGTTCGATATGGTTGTGAGTTTTCGGCGGTTGCATCGGCGATGGTATTGCTGTGAGTGAGTGCTGTGCAGGAAGATAGCAATTTCGGGGAGATTGGGGTTATCGGGACTTTTGGGACTTTTGGGACAGTTGGGACAGTTGGGACTTTTGGGAATGACGCCCGGAACTTCCGCCTTTTTGTCCATTAAGTCCACTTCGTCCACATAGTCCACGTCATGCCGCTACTGCACCCGCACAATCCTCGTGCCGAAGGCGAAGTGGTTGGCGTAGTTGTTTTCGAGCAATGATACGGTTACGCCCTTGGCGACCGATGAGGCGTGGGCGAAACGCTGGTTGCCAAGATAAATGCCGACATGCCCGATGTCATCCTCGAACGCGAAAAAGAGCAGATCACCGCGCTCAATCTGCTCGCGTGGCACCATCGGCCCAAGGAGCACCAGGCTGTTCGTGGTGCGGGGCAGCGCGAGCCGGAAGGCTTTGCTGTACAGATATTGCACAAACCCCGAGCAGTCGAAACCCTCGGGATTGGTTCCGCCAAAACGGTATTTCGCCCCTTTCAGGGTTTCGATCGATTCAAGCAGCGTTCTGAATTCCTGTTCGGAAACCTTTACCGGCAGAGGGCAATGTTCGAGCCCCTGTGGCCGCAGCCGCATGATGGAAGTTTTTCTCTTTTTTAAACTATATTTGCTCTCCATGCGATCGGAGACGGATCGTGAGCTCTGGCATGCGCCCAGCGCAAGCATGAGGATGGAGAGGATTGCGAGCAGCGCAACTCTGAATGCGCGCTGCATGGTGACGGTTTTCGTGACGGGGCGGATGCTTTCGTTCATGGAGCCGGTGTGGCAAGGGATTCCTGTTAGTCCGGGTTCATGGGTTTCTTCGATCATAGGCAATTAAATTGAAAATATGAACCGGAAAAGATACTGAAGCGGTCAGTATCAAATTCATCTGATTGAGGTTATGGTAGTCATGAAATTCGGCGGCACCTCTGTCGGCACGGCCCAGGCCATGCGGCAGGTGATCGCCATTATCGGGGAAAAGAGAAAATCGGGCGCGCCGCTCGTCGTTCTGAGCGCGTGCAGCGGCGTCACCAACAAGCTGATCCATATTGCCGACCAGGCAGGCGCGGGCCATATCGAAGAGGCGCTGCGGCTGGCCGGAGAGGTCAGGGCGTTTCACCTCGATCTGATCGGGGAGCTGATTGCGAGCGAAGAGCTCAAGGCGGAGGTGATCGAAAAGATCGGCGTCTATCTCACGCGGCTTGAGCGCCTGACCGAAGGCATCGGCATTGTCGGCGAACTGACGGAGCGCTCCAGAGACCGCTTCTGCTCCTTCGGCGAGCTGCTTTCGACTACCGTGTTCGCCGCGGCGCTCAAAGAGCAGGGCGTGCGTTGCGAGTGGATCGACGTGCGGCAGGTGATGATTACCGACGACCGGTACGGCTTCGCCCGTCCGCTTGCCGAGACCTGCCGGAAGAATACCGGCGAAATCATCAGGCCGCTGCTCGACGCCGGCAATGTCGTCGTGACGCAGGGCTACATTGGCGCGACCGGCTCGGGCCGCACCACAACGCTCGGGCGCGGCGGTTCCGACCTGTCGGCGGCGCTTCTCGGCGCGTGGCTGCACTCCGAGTCCATCGAAATCTGGACCGACGTTGACGGCGTGATGACCTGCGATCCCCGGATGGTTCCGGAGGCGCGCAGCATCCGGGTGATGACCTTCTCCGAGGCCGCAGAGCTGGCCTATCTCGGCGCCAAGGTGCTGCACCCCGACACCATCGCCCCGGCGGTCGAAAAGAACATTCCCGTCTATGTGCTCAACACGTGGCATCCCGAGTCGAAAGGCACGCTGATCACCAACGATCCGGAGCTGCTGGCCGGAAAAAGCCACGGCGGCCTGGTCAAGTCGATCGCCGTCAAGAAGGGACAGGCCATTCTCAACATCCGTTCCAACCGGATGTTCGGGCGCCACGGCTTCATGAGCGAGCTGTTCGAGGTGTTCGAGCGCTTTGCTGTTTCGGTCGAGATGATTTCAACCAGCGAGGTTTCGGTCTCCCTGACGGTTGACGACGCGACGGTGAGCGAGCCGTTCATCCAGGCGCTGCGCTCGCTCGGCGAGGTGGATATCGAGCACAAGGTGGCCACGGTGAGCGTGGTCGGCGACAACCTGCGCATGTCGAGAGGCGTGGCGGGACGGATTTTCAGTTCGCTGCGCAACGTCAACCTGCGCATGATTTCGCAGGGCGCTTCGGAGATCAACGTCGGCGTGGTGGTCGATGAGGGCGACGTGGCCGCGGCGGTTGCCGCCCTGCACTGCGAGTTCTTCGCCGAATCGCAGTGCGCCGGAATTTTCGAGAAACCGGCGGGAAGCTGAAAAATTTGCGGCAGACCGAGAAAAGAGTTATAAATCCGGCAACAATGAATCGCAAAGGCTGCCGCAGAAAGAAATTGGGCTAAAGCCCTCATTTATTTTGCCTTATCGGCATACCCCGGACTAAAGTCCGGGGCAATTGCCAAGAGTTTTATTGGCCGGAGCATAAACAGGATAATCACGGAAAAAGAGTTATGGATTACAAGAAAGCCGGAGTCGATATTTCCGCGGGTGAAGAGTTTGTTCGCCTCATCAAGCCGCATGTCCGCCAGACATTTACGCCGCAGGTGATGACCGACATTGGCGCGTTCGGCGGATTCTTCCAGCCCGATTTCGCGAAGTACGAAAAGCCGGTGCTGGTGAGCAGCATCGACGGCGTGGGCACCAAGCTCAAGATCGCCATCGAACTTGGCAAGTACGACACGGTCGGCTCGTGCCTGGTCAACCACTGCGTCAACGACATTCTGGTCTGCGGCGCCCGCCCGCTCTTCTTCCTCGACTACTACGCCTGCGGCAAGCTGAAGCCGGAGATCGCCGCGTCGGTCGTGACCGGCATGGTGAAGGCGTGCCGCGAGAACGGCGCAGCCCTCATCGGCGGCGAAACCGCCGAGATGCCGGGCGTCTATGACGTGGAGGATTTCGACCTCGCGGGCACGATTGTCGGCGTGGTCGATCAGCCGCACATCATCAACGGCTCGAAGATCGAAGCTGGCGACGTGATGATCGGCCTCCCCTCGACCGGCCTGCATACCAACGGCTATTCGCTGGCCCGCAAGGTGTTCGAAGGGCGCATGAACGAGCGTTTCGCCGGGCTGGACGGCACGGTCGGCGAGGAGCTGCTGAAGGTGCACCGCTCCTACCTGCCGGTCATCGAGCCGCTGCTCGAAACCGGCGACTTGCGCGGCATGTCGCACATCACCGGCGGCGGCCTCATGGGCAACACCATGCGCATCGTGCCGGAAGGTCTCACGCTGTCGGTGGACTGGAATTCATGGCCGGAGCTTCCGATCTTCGACCTGATCCGTAAGGAGGGCCAGGTGCCCGAAGACGATATGCGCCGCACCTTCAACCTCGGCCTCGGCCTGGTGATGATCGTCTCGAAAGAGCGCGTCGATCACCTCATGGGCTACTTGAAGTCGAAAGAGGAAAATGCCTACATTGTAGGCGAGGTCGTCAAGGCCTGACCCTTTGATCGGGTGTATGTTTATCATTCAATCAGGATCGATATGCTGACTTTTCTTGCCATCATCGCCGTTGCCTACCTTATCGGCTCTATTCCAACCAGCATCATCGCGGGCCGGATGCTCAAGGGCATCGACATTCGCGAGTTCGGCAGCGGCAACGCCGGGGGCACCAACGCCTTCCGGGTGCTCGGCTGGAAAGCCGGGCTTGCGGTGACGCTCATCGACATCGCCAAGGGCGCGGTGGCCGCCGTGCCGGTGGTCGCTTTTTTCAAGGCGCATCCGCTTGGCGCCTTTCCCGACATGAACGAAATCGCCCTGAGCCTGATCGCAGGCATGAGCGCCGTCATCGGCCACGTCTTCACGGTGTTTGCCGGGTTCAAGGGGGGCAAGGGGGTCAGCACCGCTGCCGGAATGCTGATCGGCATCGCGCCCGTCAGCATGCTGATGGTGATTGGCGTCTTTCTGCTCACCGTGACGATTTCGCGCTACGTGTCGGTAGGTTCGATCCTTGCCGCCATCGCCTTTCCGCTTATCATCGCCATCCGCAAGTACATCTTCGATCTCGGCGCCGGGCTGGACTACAACTTCTTCGGCAAATGGCTCGTGCATGACAGCCTCGACTACCACCTGCTCATCTTCGGCGGCATCGTCGCGGCGGCGATCATCTACACGCACCGGGCCAACATCAGACGCCTTTTTTCGGGAACCGAAAATCGCCTGACCTTCGGGCGGCGTTCGTAACATGGCGGAGTCTCCGATGAAAATCACCGTGCTCGGCGCGGGAAGCTGGGGCACGACGCTGGCCGTGCTGCTGGCCGAAAAGGGGCACGAGGTGCGGCTTTGGGCCCACCGGCCCGAGTTCGCCGCCGCGCTGGAGAGCGACCGTGAGAACAAGCGCTACCTCAGCGGGACGCGCTTTCCCGACAATCTGCATGTGGTTGCCGATCTTCACGACGCGGTGCGTCCGGCGGCGATGGTTGTCACCGCCGTGCCTTCCCACGCGCTCCGCGAGACCATGCAGGCCATCGCTGGGCTGCCGCTCGACGGCAAGATCATCGTCAACGTCGCCAAGGGCATCGAGCGCGAAACCGGCAAGCGGATGTCCGAAGTGCTGCTCGAAACGCTGCCCACCCTCAAGCCGGAGCAGGTGGCCGCGCTTTACGGCCCGAGTCATGCCGAAGAGGTGGCCCGCCGCCAGCCGACCACCGTGGTGGCCTGCTCGGTCTCCGAAAAGACCGCGCTCTTGGTGCAGGAGGCGTTTCACACCCAAACCTTCCGGGTCTATGTCAACACCGACCTGGTGGGCGTCGAAATCGCCGGTTCGGTCAAGAACATCATCGCCATTGCCGCCGGAATCTCCGACGGTCTCGGCTTTGGTGACAACGCCAAGGCGGCCATCATCACGCGCGGGCTGGCTGAAATTTCCCGCCTGAGCGAAAAGCTCGGCGCGGATCCGCTGACCATGTCGGGCCTTTCCGGCATTGGCGACCTCGTGGTGACCTGCCTGAGCCGCCACAGCCGCAACCGCCATGTCGGCGAGCAGATCGGAAAGGGGCGCAAGCTCGACGATATTCTCGGCGAGATGAACATGATAGCCGAAGGCGTGCTCACCTCGAAAGCTGTTGTCAGGCTCGCCGAACGGCTCGGTGTCGAGATGCCAATTTCGAGAGCGGTCTATGAAATGCTCTTCGAAAACAAACCCGCCCAGCAGGCGATTCTCGATTTAATGACGAGAGACCCCAAGCCCGAGAAGTACTGAAGGTGCAGCGGTATCGTTGCTTTCCAGCGTCCACTTTGTCCACCAAGTCCAATTCGTCCACTTGCTGTGAGACCTGTGGGACTCGTGGGACATTTGGGACGAGCAGGATACATGGGACTTTTAAGACGGATTGCGCAATCTGAAAGCGTTTCTCACCCTCACTCCTTCTCCGGAAACTCGTACCAGTCGAGCTTCCCGCTTCCTACGACCACTTCCTTCCAGCTCGCCACGTCGAGATCGATCTTCGCGATGCCGCAGGTGTTCATCTCTTCGGCGGGTTTGCCGGTGAGCCAGCGCATGAAGGCGCTGATGGCGGGGTTGTGGCCGAAGAGCATCGCCGAGCCGTACTCGTCCGGAAATGCCTGCACGATGGCGGCGAGCGCTCCGACCTGGCCTTCGTAGATTTCGATTTTCTGCACGATGTCCCGGCGTTCGATGCCGAGGTTGTCGGCAAAGATTTCGGCGGTTTCGATGGCCCTGCTGGCGGGGCTTGAGACGAGCAGTTCCGGCATGATCTTTTTCTTGTGCAGCCGGTGGCTCATCTCTTCCGACTGCCGGTGTCCGCTTTTGGTGAGCATGCGGTCGAAGTCGGCCAGCGCCGGATCGTGCCAGCCGGCCTTGGCGTGGCGGACGAGGTAGATGGTTTTCATTGGCGTGGTTGGTTTGTTCGTCGTTTCAGGGCCATGATGCGCCGGTATGACTGGTCGATCCGTTCGGGCGTGATTTGGCCATCATCGACGAGGCGGCGGATGATGGCGTTGGCTTTTTCAGCGATTTCAGGGTCATAGCTGCCGACGTTGTTGCCGAAGAGCAGCACATCGACGCCCGCGTCAACCGCCAGCCGGATGGCCTGTTCGAGGCCGTAGCGGTCGGCGATGGCCTTCATCTGCATGTCGTCGCTGATGACCACGCCGCGAAAGCCGAGCTGCTTGCGGAGCACGCCGTCAATCGTCGCCTTCGAGAGCGTCGCCGGGTAACGGCTGTCGAGCCGTGCGTTGAAGACGTGCGCCGTCATGACCGGATCGGCGTAGCCTTCGCGGATGAGCGTCCGGTAGGGCTCCAGCTCTGTTTTCGACCAGGTGGCGGTGACGTCGGTGAAATCCTTGTGCGTGTCGGTGGTCGAGCTGCCGTGGCCGGGGAAGTGCTTCAGCGCCGCGATGACGCCATGCTGATGGAAGGCAGCGACGAAAATTCGCGCCTGCCGGGCGACCACCGCCGGGTCTGCCGAAAAGCTCCGGTCGAGTTTGCCGATGACCGGATTTGCCGGGTTGACGTTCAGATCGACATCCGGCGCGAGGTTCATGTTCACGCCGAGGCTTTTGAGCAGCGCGGCGGTCGATCCGGCGGCCTGTTGGGTGGAGTCGGCGTTGTCGAGCTTGCCGAGGCTGGCGGCGGAAACCGTTGGCGGAAAGCCGCGCGACGGCTTGAGGCGGCAGACGCGCCCGCCCTCCTGGTCGATGGCGATGAAAAGTGGAATCGCCGACAGGCCTTGCAGCTCCGAGGTGAGACGGCGGAGCTGTTCCGCCGACTCGATGTTGCGCACGGGCGATTTTGACGGCACGTCGTAATCGAAGAGCACCACGCCGCCAATCGCGCCTTCCCGTAACGCTTTCCCGAACGCCGGATCGCTTTGCGCGTCCATGCCCCTGAAGCCGATCATGAGCATCTGGCCGATCTTGATCGACAGGCTGTCGGGTGCGGATGGGGCGGCCACCGCGGTGGTGAAGCCCAGCAAAAGCAGCAGCGCCGCAAGGAGGGTTTTTTTCATGGGGAAAGGTGTGAAGCCGGGCGGAGCTTTCCGCAGCTCCGCCCGGCTTGCGATTCGGATTTATCGTTTCTGCATGACGATAGCGTCGTTCTCAAGACCGATTTCGACGGTATCGTCTTCGCCCACCTGCCCGGCGAGGATCATTTCGGAGAGGCGGTTGGTGAGCTGCCGCTGCATGACCCGCTTGAGCGGGCGCGCGCCGAACGCCGGGTCGAAGCCGGTGCGGGCGAGCCACATGAGCGCGTCGTCCGTAATCTCAAGAGTGATGCGCTGGCGGGCGGCCATCGCCTTGATGATGTTGAACTGGATGGTCACGATCTCGCGCAGGTGTTCGCGCGTCAGCGGCGTGAAGAGAATGACCTCGTCGATGCGGTTCAGGAACTCCGGCCTCACCTGCTGCTTGAGGAGCTGGAAAAGCTTGTCCTGCAACCCGCCAAGCACCGCGTCGGCGCTTCGCCCGTCGATCTGCTCCATCTCGCTCTGGATGAGCTGCGCGCCGATGTTCGAGGTCATGATGATGATGGTGTTCTTGAAGTTCACCGTGCGCCCCTTGCTGTCGGTCAGTCGCCCGTCGTCGAGAATCTGGAGCAGGATGTTGAACACGTCCGGATGCGCTTTCTCGATCTCGTCGAGCAGCACCACCGAGAAGGGTTTGCGCCGTACCGCCTCGGTGAGCTGGCCGCCCTCTTCGTAGCCGACATAGCCGGGAGGCGCGCCGACCAGGCGGCTGACGGTGTGCGCTTCCATGTACTCGCTCATGTCGATGCGGATCATGGCGTCCTCGTCGTCGAAGAGGTACTCGGCCAGCGTGCGCGCCAGCTCGGTCTTGCCGACTCCGGTCGGGCCGAGGAAGATGAACGAGCCGATGGGGCGTTTCTCGTCGCCCATGCCAGCGCGGGAGCGCTTGACCGCGTCGCTGACCGCGCGCACGGCCTCGTCCTGGCCGACCACCCGGCGGTGCAGTTCGTCCTCGATGCCGAGCAGCTTCTGGCGCTCCGACTGGAGCATCTTGCTGACCGGAATGCCCGTCCAGCGCGAGACGATGTCGGCAATGTCGTCCGAGCCGATCTCCTCCTTCATGATGAGGTCGCCGGAGGCCTGCCGCGCCTCGATCTTGCGGTTGTTCTCCTCCAGCTCCTTTTCGATCTGGGCGATCTTGCCATAGCGAATTTCGGCGACTTTGCCGTAATCGCCGGCGCGTTCGTAGTTCTCTGCCTGCACGCGCAGGTCTTCAAGCTCCTCCTTGAGGCGGCGCGAGGTGTGAATCAGCTCCTTCTCGGCATCCCATTGCGCCTTGACGGTCGCCTGCTCCTCCCTGAGGCTGGCGATCTGCTTTTCGATGTCGAGCAGCCTTTGTCTGGTATCCGCGGTATTCATAAACAGCTATTCCTGTTGGAGAGTGAAAAGAGAAATTATTGATTAAATTTAGAGCCTGATTGTTCAGGTCAAAACAAACCGGCCTCACCCGTTTCAGCCGTTAACTCTTTTTATCAAACCGGACAAAGGATGCAAAAGTTCTCGATTGGTCCGCTGTCGCTGCCTGGCGCGAAGGGACTGTTTCTCATCGCGGGGCCGTGCCTCATCGAAAGCCGCCAGATGGCGATGGAGGTCGCCGCCGAGCTCGACCGCATCAGCAGGGAAGAGGATGTCCCGGTCATTTTCAAAGGCTCCTACCGCAAGGCGAACCGCTCCTCGGCCTCTTCGTACACCGGTATCGGCGACCGCGAGGCGCTCGAAATCCTCGCCGAAGTCAGGGAGCGTTACGGAATGCCGGTTCTGACCGATATTCACGAAACCTCCGAGGTCGAGCTGGCCGCGTCTTATGTCGATGTGCTCCAGATTCCGGCCTTCCTCTGCCGCCAGACCGACCTGATCGTGGCCGCCGCCTCGACAGGGCTTGCCGTCAACATCAAGAAGGGGCAGTTCCTCGCGCCGCAGGACATGGCGTATGCCGCCGAGAAGGCCGCTTCGACGGGCAACAAAAAGATCATGCTCACCGAGCGGGGCACCACTTTTGGCTACCACAACCTCGTGGTCGATTACCGGGGGCTGCCGATCATGGCCGAATCGGGCTGGCCGGTCATTCTCGACGTCACGCACAGCGTCCAGCTTCCGGGCGCGGGGGCGGGCGTTTCGGGAGGCGACCGCCGGTTCCTCATGCCGCTGGCCCGCGCCGCCGTCGCTACGGGTGTCGATGGCCTCTTTTTCGAGGTGCATCCCGACCCGGCGACCGCCATGTCGGACGCCGCCACCCAGGCGCCACTCGCCGGATTCCATGCCATGGTGCGCGAGCTGATGCAGCTTCAGGGCTGCATGCAGTCGATCCGGGAAACGTTTCATTCACGATAATCCAATACTGTTTTGAGCTCTTTCCAGTTTTTCGGCATGCAGCCCTACCAGGCTGATCCATCCTCGCAGATCAGCGCAGCCCTTGGCGGCCTCAAGGCGCTGGTCTGTTCGCTTGACGGTGTTCTCAATAGCGGCACGATCACCCTTGACGGCGAGGGGCGCGAGATGCCCGCGCTTTTTGCCCGTGATCTGGTCGCCATTCGCGAGGCGTTGCAACTCGGCATGAAGGTGGCTGTCATCGCCGGGCGCCAGGCCGGAGCCTACCGCCCGCTGCTTGAATCGACAGGCGCAACCGACCTGTTCCTCGATGGCGAGGATCGGCTCGAAGCCTACGAAACGTTCAAGAGCCGCCACGGTTTGCAGGACGAAGAGTGCGCCTGCATTGCCGATGACATCGACGATCTGGAGATCATGAAGCGGGCCGGACTGCCGGTCACCCCCATCAACGGCGCCGAATACCTGCGCAATCGCGTGGGCTACATTTCGGTTTACGAGGGCGGCAAGGGGTGCGTTCGGGAGATCGTCGAGATGATCCTCGAACACCAGGGGCGCTGGAAGTACAGCGAAAAGCAGGCTCAGGGGTAGTTGATAATGGGTAATGGGCGGCTTGGCGGTTTTGCCGCCGTCATCCATTGCCCATCCTCTTGTCGGGGCGAGCTTGTGTGTTCGCCCTTTATGGATTCAGGTGTTTCCGCAACTCTCATCAATGTTCCTGCAGGGACGGGCCTTGCGCTACCCTTGTGGGGAATTCAACAATCCTGCGAGGGCAGCCGCGAGGGTTGCCCCTGCAACTCTTCCGTCGTTGCTCCCCAGCCCATGACCGATCCGCCGTTCGGGCGGCTTTCAAACCCGCCCTACAGGTCGTTGCACCGAACCATCACGATCACGATCCCCCTCACTCCTCACTTTTTGAGCAGATGAAGCGGTCGCTGTTCAGAAACTCCGCCATATCGCTGAGCGTTGCCACGCCCACCACATTGGTGCCGTGGCCGGGCTCGATGTGCACGTCGCCGAGGTAGTCGATCTCCGCTTCAAGCGCCCGCTCCAGCGCGTCGAGCTTGCCGAGCAGGCTGTAGGCCGCCGATTGCGGGGTCGAGCAGGAGACCGGCGGATTTTCCCTGCCATGCACGCTATACCCTTCCGGAACCAACTTCCCGTCGGGGTAGTGGTGCCAGTGCGTCATGCCGCTGCCGAAGCGTTCGAGCAGCTCCGGGAAGCGGCTCCCGGGGTGGAGCGTGCGCAAAATGCTTGAAATCATGACGTTGCCTACGGCATGGGCGATGATGGTCAGGGTGTCGAACGATGGCCGGGTGATGAAGTCCCCGGGCAGGCCCGCCGGCGTGGCCAGCCAGGGTTTGCCGCCCGCATCGAGGCCGATTTCCACCAGATCGCGTTCGGGGTCGATGGCCGTTTTGCGGCAGCCAGACCGGGTCGTCAGAATGCGCACGCCGGGTACGGGCACCAGCAGGCGCCTGCCCGCCACCGTCACCGGCACGAGGTTCCGCCTGTCCGCCTCGCTGCCTGCATCCGCCCCGATGGCCGGTTGCACCGTGGCCGGAAGCTGGCGGGCGAAGAAGCCGTAGCTCATGCCGCTGCGGTCGTCGAGGTAGCGCGAGACGATCTTGCGGTAGAAGTCGTTCCGGTAGTCGAGCGACTCCCGCGAGGTGTGGTTCATGAAGCGCGGATTGGAGGCCCACCGACGGCCGCACGCCACGAAATCCCCCGCAATTTTCCGGAACTCCGGTGTCGCGGTATCCAGCGCCCCGCGCCGCAGCTCCAGGTCGCCGTCGCGTGGCGGCACCACCTGCGCGGTGATTTTCGGGATCAGCGATTCGAGCACGTCGCGCGTTTCCGGCAGCGGTGTGTCGAAGGTGGTGATGCCGCCATTCATGCTGCACACCGTCCACGACTCGCCGGTCACGTAAATCAGCAGATGCACCATCTCCCAGGCCAGCCGGCTGATGACCCCGTCGAGCGTCTCCTGCGGCGTCTGGCCGTCGCGCACCGGCGGCGGCTCGTCGTAAATGCCCACGATGAGGTTGTTGTAGAGCGTCGAGACCCGGTTGATGGGCAGCAGCTTGTCGGGAAAGCTTCCGGGAGCGATGACCGCCGTGCCAGCCTCGAAGCGCGAAGGCCGCCCGTTTTCCGGCGCGACCGTCACGCCGCACTGCCGGAACGTCTCTCGCAGGGCGGCGGTGAACTCTCGCAGGCGCGGGCTCAGCTCCGGGGCCGGGCAGAAGGCCACCCGGAGCCGGGTGCTCATCGATGCGGGGTCGAGCGGCGTTGCGGTTGGAATGCCGAGAAGCCGGTTCAGCCAGAAGGCGCTGATGCGTTCAGTCATGGAAAACAGGGGCTCGTGCGTTGGTCAAGAGTTCGGAGGTTGCAGGCCGGGGCGGAGGTCACTGCCCCGTGGGGTGTTCGTGGCTCCAGAGCAGCTTTTTGCGAAGGATTTCGCAGTAGTTCCTTTTTTCGTTGGCCACCAGATTGACGTGATGCGGCGATTTTTTCACCGTGACCACCTCTCCCGGAGCGAGCAGTTTCTTCTGGATGCCGTCCATTTTCAGCGGAAACTCCCCCGATTGCGAATCGACCGAAACCTTGATGATTTTGTCGTCGCTGATGACGATCGGCCTGACGGTCAGCATGTGCGGGCAGATCGGCGTGATGACGAACACGTTCGATTTCGGGGCGATGATCGGGCCGCCCGCCGAGAGCGAGTAGGCCGTCGAGCCGGTCGAGGTGGCGATGACGATGCCGTCGGCGCGGTAGGAGCCGAGAATTTCGTCATCCAGCCGGATGGTGAAGGCTGGAAGCCGCCGCGATGCGGTGCCCTTTTCGATAATGACATCGTTCAGCGCGGTCATCGGCTCTTCCGATTCGAGCGAGGCTTCGAGCTGCGAGCGCGTGTGGATCGAGTAGTTGCCGCTCACCAGATGGCTGACGGCTGTCCACATTTCGTCGGGGTTGAACTCGGTCAGAAAGCCGAGATCGCCCACGTTGATGCCGAGCACCGGCTTCGAGCGCGAGAAGTGCGAGGCGAGCAGCAGCGTGCCGTCGCCGCCGAGGGAGACGAAAGCGTCGCAATGCTTGTTGAGATCGGCCTTTTCCTCCCACTTGCCGCTGCCGATGGCCTTGGCGGACTGGAGGTCGAAGACGTAGTCGATCGAGCGCGCCTCCAGCCAGGCGACCAGCTCGCGCGCCAGCTCCAGCGCCCTCTCTCTGGTGATGTTGACGATGATGGCCAGCTTCATGGGCATCCCCGTTTCTGAAGGCGTTGGTAGAGTTCGTTCGCTTCACGGAAGGTCGATTCGAGCGCCTCGTCGTTGCCGCTGCGAATTTCGCGGGCGACTGCGGCAAGCTTGGCGGCGAAGGCCTCCAGCTCGCTGGCGATATTGCCGCTGTTGGTGCGGACGATGTCGCGCCAGACCGGCCAGGCGCTTCCGGCCAGCCGCGTCGCGGAGGCGAACCCCGGGCCCGAGTGCTCGACGTTGTCGCGGCAGTGCTGCGCCAGCACGGTCGAGACGAGCTGCGGCAGGTGGCTGATGTTGGCGTAAATGCGGTCGTGCTCTTCGGGACTCATGGCGGCCACGTAACATCCGGCGGCGCGGAGCAGACCGGCCAGCTCGGCGGCTGGGCCGGAGCCGGGCAGCTCGTCGCCGGAGCAGATGATGACCGTGCGCTCGCAGAGCAGCTCCGGCGAGGCTGCGCAGTAGCCCTGCTGTTCACGCCCGGCGATGGGATGCATGCCGATGAAGTTGATGCCGAGCGCTTCGGCTCTTTCGGCGATGTCGGCCTTGGTGCTCGACACGTCGGTCACGAGCGCGTTGGCCGGTGCGTACTGCCGGACGGCGTCGAGCAGGGCGATGTTGGCCCGTACCGGCGCGCAGAGCACGATGAGGTCGGCATTGTACAGCCGCGCCGGATCGGCCTCGAAGCGGTCGAGTCCGAAACCGGCGGTGATGGCCGCGATGTCTCCGGCATCGAAGCCGGGATCGAAACCGATCATTTCGATCTTCTGCCCGGTCGCTTCGGCGGCGCGTTTGAGCGCCTGCATCAGCGACGTGCCGATCAGCCCGAGTCCGGCGAACGAAATGGTGTGGATGCCTTGCCGCATCTGCCCGGTCAGCTTTTGGCGTTGGCTCGGCTGCCCGGCGCGTCGATCGGAATCCCCTCCTTGCAGAGCGGGCACTCCTCGGGCGCGTAGCTCACCACCTCCATCGTGAGTAGCGAGAACTGCCGCTCGGCGAGCTTTACCTTGCCGTTGCTGCGGTCAACCACCGAGGCGACGCCCGCCACCGTAGCTCCGACGGCCTTGACCAGTTCGATCACCTCAGCGACGGAGCCGCCGGTGGTGATCACATCCTCGACCACGAGCACCTGTTCGGACGGGTCGATGGAGAAGCCGCGCCGGATCATCATCACGCCCTCCTTGCGCTCGGCGAAGATGGTCCTGACGCCGAGCTGCCGCCCGACCTCCGTGCCGACAACGATGCCGCCGATGGCGGGCGAAATCACCGTCGTGATACCGTGATCCCTGAAGTGGTCAGCAATTTCACCGCAGATTGCCGAAAGGTATTCAGGGTACTGCAAGACCTTGGCGCACTGGAAGTAGGAGTTGCTGTGGCGGCCTGACGTGAGTTTGAAGTGGCCATCGAGCAAGGCGCCGCTCGACTTGAACATGGCGAGGGTTTCCGAATTGGTCATGGAGGAAAAACGGTCAGTTATGCGTGAGAAGTGTCGTCCTGAGCATCCCGAACAAAGAGATGCCCAACGGTTAAGATACAGAAGCCTGTTTGAAATGTTCAACCTAAAATAACGGACGAATGGCTCGCAACCTCGTTCAGGTGCGGCTGTCCAGCCAGCCTTGCAGAATCAGGCAGGCCGCGGCGGTGTCGAGCCGCCCCTTCTCGTTGCGCTTTTTGCGGCTTGCCCCTGAACCGGCCAGAATCTTCATCGCCGAGCGCGACGAGCGGTGTTCATCCGCCGTTTCTATCGGCACGCCCGGTAGCGCCGCCCGAAGCTCTTCGATGAAGCGGTCCACCACCGCAGTCATGCGGTTCTCCTCTCCCCTGTCGCTCAGCGGATAGCCCACCACGATCAGCCCGATTCCCTCCTCGCTGCGCACCTTCGTCAACGCCCCGAGCAGTCCCGGCATATCGAACGTGCCCACCGGCTGGGCGAACATCCCGAGAGGATCGCTTTTGGCCACGCCAATGCGTTTGGTGCCGAAATCGATGCCGATGATGCGCTGGCGGGTTGGTTGCATGGTGGATGGCTGAAGGTTCAGTGCTGCAATGAAAGGCAAGCAAAAAGACGGGATCGGTCAGCTCATGCAGTCATGAGTCAAAAAAAACAAGCCACACCGGTTTTGAGGTTTCCAAGAGGGGGAGGAAAGCCTCTGGCCGGCATGGCGGAAGCCTGACCGTGCTGAAATTGCAGCGACCGGAAGCGGAAAGAGGTTACGCTTCGGCTTTTTTGCTGAGCTGCTCCTGCGAGATCATGAAGAGGGCGGCCACCACGCCGGGAATCCAGCCCC
The DNA here is from genome assembly GCA_016931495.1 of Chlorobiaceae bacterium. Classification (GTDB taxonomy): domain Bacteria; phylum Bacteroidota; class Chlorobiia; order Chlorobiales; family Chlorobiaceae; genus Chlorobaculum. Next base: position 27,375 of record JAFGER010000006.1, read on the forward strand.
AGAGGGTGAGAAGTCCGGTGAGCATGATCGTTCCGGCTTCTTTGTTCGTGACGGCGGCTGGCGGCAGGATGAAAGCCAGGATCAGGCGGCGAATGTCCATGATGATCTCCAGGTTTGAAGGTTATACTATTTCAATCTTGAAATTTACGATTTGAAGCGACAACAATCAATGGAAAACCGGCATGGAGGCTTCGGTGAGCGCCGTGTCGCGCCTCTTCAGAAAAAAACGCCAACTTGCTTTTTAGGGCTGAAATCGTAAATTATAAGCCCTTGCTGCAAACGCCTCCAAGCTGTTTACCGCCCAAGGATTCGTAAACTAAACGACAGATCAACTTGTACAATAAGATTCATCCTGACGTGGTCCTGGATGAGGTTGACGAGGTTCTTGACGAACCTAACTACAATAATTTCAACACGTCGCCGGACCCTCCGAGTCCTTACGCCGACCTTGAAAAGAAGTATCGTAAGAACAAATTCAACAAAGCTCGCAAAAACGCTCCCACCGAACTGTACGGTACTCACGGGCTTGTCCCGGTCAACGGTTCCATGCCGACTGGCAAAAAATTTCAGAAGAAACGAAACAAAAAGGCTGTGGCTCACAAGCCGCTCAAGAATTCGAACGGCAAAAGAAACGCCTGAACGCTTGCGCCCGGCTGGCCCGGCCCGTTCCTGACGGGCAGTCCTGAGAGGGCCTGCTGATCGATCGCTGAAAAGCCTCCGGATTTCCGGTTTCGCACCGTGACGACCGTGACGGATACTCCTTTTTCTTGCAAGGTTCTTTATGACCATTGAAATTCAGGCTCATCGCGGAGCCAGGTCGTTCTTTGCCGAGAACACCCTTCAGGCCTTCTGCAAGGCGGCCGATCTGGGGTGCGGCGTGATTGAACTCGACCTGTGCGTCTCGAAAGACCGCCGGATTGTCGTTGCGCATGATCCGTGGATCGAGAACGTTCCGGATGACGGCGCGGCGCGGCGCTGGCTCTACTCGATGAGCTATGACCAGATCGCCCGGTACGATTGCGGCGCGGTTTCACCCCGCTTTCCGCTTCAGCAGCGCGTCAGGGCGGTGCGCCCGACGCTTCCGGAGGTGTTCGATGCGGTTGAAGCGCATCTGCAGCGCCTCGGAAGGCCGGGAGCGATGATTTACAATCTCGAAGTGAAGTCCTGGCCGCATCGGGACGGCATTGCCCATCCATCTCCGGCGGAGTATGCGGCGCTGGTGCTGCGCGATATCGCCGCCTCGGGTCTCGAAAAACGCATCCGCCTCCAGTCGTTCGATAGCCGCATCCTGAGCGAAGCGAACGCGCTGATGCCCGGTTTGACCTTTGGTTTGCTGGTCGAGGAGCGCGCCGCGCTTGCCCGCTTTCCGGCTCATCCGGGTTTCGTGCCGGAGTATGTGAATCCGCGCTTCGATCTGGTTGACGCGGCGCTGCTCGGGCGCCTGCATGGCATGGGGGCGAAAGTTGTGGTCTGGACGGTCAACGCTCCGGAGGAGATGCTCAGGATGAAGCGGCTCGGCGTTGACGGCATCATTACCGATCATCCCGAAATCGCCCTCCACCTGCCGGGTCTGCTTGACGGGTGACCTCGGGGCTTTTCCCGATTCAGCCGATTGTCCAGGGGGTTATCCATCCCGCCCGCTTCGTCGCCCGCAGCGGATCGTTACCGTTTCGGCAGGCTTGCGATAACCTGCGAAGCGCTCCGGCTCATGGCTTCAAGGCTTTCCGGCGAGCTCTTCCCGGGCGTGTAGAGGGCCTGGTCGATTGAGGCGAGAAGTTTCCTGACCGCCTCGATGGTTTCCGTCCGCGCCCCGCCAGCCTTCAGTTTTTCTCCAAGCTCCTTTGCGGTCAGTCCGGCAGGATTCCGGATGCCGGCGCTTTTCAGGGCTTCGTAAAGCCCGTTGCGCACCGACTCGGCGGAGTTCCAGCGGGCGGCGGCTGGTGGCGGCTCTGTTGTTTTGCGCGCTTTCGCCGTGGGTTCAGCGCCGGAATTGCCCGGTTTTGCCGGAGGTTCGGCGATCGCCAAGCTGCCGCTGCGCCCTGTTTTCAGGTGGCGAAGGTGCAGCCCGAAGATGAGCGCCAGCACGATTATCGCCAGCGTGACCATGATCGGGGTCACGGGGCTTGCGGCGCTTTCCTGGGTTTCGGCGGTTGCCGGGGCTGCTTTGGCCGGTTGCGGTTGCGCCGCCGCCGTCGCGGGAAGCACCTCGACAGCGATCTCGTTCGAGATGACCGTCCCGTACCGGCCCTTCTGCGGATCGAAGCCGATCAGCCTGACTGGCGCGAAACGGAAGGCTCCGGCCCAGCTCGGTATCAGGGTGATTTTGGTGGTCACCGTTGCCTGCCTGCCTTCGCGTTTTGATGAGACGATGACCGGTACCGCCGATTCCTGGCGGCGTATTCCCTCCGGCAGCGTGACGGTAAGTGCCGGCAGCGTATCGAGGTTTCCCGTTCCGGTGAGCGTGATCGACAGATCGAGCGGCTCGCCAGCGCGAACTTCGCTTCGTCCGGGCGCAACGGTCACGGAGAAGCTGCCGACCGCTCCGCTGAAGCCGGGCGGCGAGGGCTGGGGCAGGGCTCTGGCCTCGATGGTCACCGGTGGCGCGGTGAGGATGGTTTCGGTGTCGGTGCGGGTGTCGATCGTCACTTCGCGGGTTTTTGGCACAAGGCAGCGCAACTGGTAGCCGCTTACCGGAAGTTTGCCGCTCTGCATCGCCACCAGCCTGAGCTGCCTGATGACCGCTTTTCGGTAGCGGATACCGCCGACGGTAACCGGCGTGCTGTCGATATAGGTTTCCGGTTCGATCTCGCGTGCCCAGATGCCGGGGTGTTCAGGTTTGCTCCTGTCCTCGATCTGCGGGGCGGCTTCGCTGAAGAAGAGGGTGTAGGTCAGCAGCACCTCCTGGCCGACCCACGGCGTTTTATTGTCGAGCGAGGCTTCGATGAAGAGTGTGTCGCCGTGGCGCTCGCCTTGCTGCCGGGCCTGCGCGGTGATCGCCGGAAGCAGGAGTGCCAGCAGAAGCAGGCACAGCCATCGGAGGTGCGTGAACATCGGGGCCTACTTCATCAGCTCCTTCGAGCGGGCGGCCGCGGCCTTGACGGTCTCGTTCAGGGCCTGGCGAACCTCGCGCTGCTCCATCGTCTTCAGGCCCGCCTCGGTGGTGCCGCCCGGCGTGGTCACCTCGCGCACTAGCTCCTCGGGGCTTTTGCGGCCCGAGAGCACCATGCGGGCCGCGCCGAGCATGGTCTGGGCGGCCAGAAGCTGCGCGGTCTGGCGGTCAAGTCCGCACGCCTCGCCGCCTTCTGCCAGCGAGTCGATAATGCGGAACATGTAGGCCGGGCCGCTTCCGGAGACTGCGGTGGCCGCGTCCATGCCGCTCTCTTCGATCACCGCCGTTTTGCCGATGGCGTTGAAAATCCGTTCCGCGACCAGCAGGTCGTCCGCCGTGGCGTGCGCTCCCTTGCACAGGGCGGTCATTCCCTCGCCGACGAACGCCGGGGTGTTGGGCATCACCCGGATCACCCGCGCGCCTGCGGGCGCGTTCGCTTCGATGAAGCCCGTCGAAATACCCGCCGCCACGCTGATGAGGAGGTGCTCCCCATGCAGCGCGTGCTTCAGCTCGCCCATCACCTCGGCAATCTGGTACGGCTTGACCGAGAGGATGATGATGCTCACGTCGCGCGCCAGCCCTTCGAGCGACTCTTCCGGCTCGACCCCATAGTTCAGCGCGACCGAGTGCAGGGCCTCTGGCGATTTGTCGTAACCGCAGATGACCATGTCCGGGTCATGGGAAAGCCCGGAGATCAGTGCCTGGGCGATGCGTCCTGTGCCGATAAAGCCTATGGTGAGTCGTGACATGACTGGGAGGGTTGCTGATTGGGTTATTGCTTGCCGGTGCCGGAGTTGCCCTGGAGCCGGAGTTTGACGAACAGGATGACGAGCAGCAGAAGCAGGGTGATGCTGTTGGCCGAAATCATGGGAATGCTTTGCTTGGCGAACCCGTAGCAGAGCCAGAGGAAAATTCCGGCGGTCATGGATACCGCCCACGTCATGCTGACGTCGCGAGCCTGTCGTGTTCTGATCATCCGGAACGCCTGCGGCAGAAAGGCGAAGGTGGTCAGGATGCCAGCGGCATAGCCAAGGTATTCAATTTCCATGAGTTGAGCCAAACGTTGAGGAGGTCGCCATCGCTTCTGCGCCGAGTACCATCAAAGATAAGAAAAATCGGTTCACCGGAAGCCCGGCGCCTGAAATGGGCTTGACATCGGGAACTGGGCATTGCTGTTCATCCCGTCTTCTGTCCGTTGCCAGCCAGGAAGGTCAGGCTCCTGAAAAAAGAAAACGGGAGTTTCCTCCCGTTTTCCGCTGGTATGCAAAGTGTGAACTTACTTGCTCTGGCCAACCATGTAGGCGACGGCGTTGCCGACCTGGGCATCGGTCAGTTTCGGATTGCCGCCCTTGGCAGGCATCATGCCTTTCGGGCCTTTGTAGCCTTTGATCGAGTTGGCGACCATGGCATCCATGCCCTTGGCGATGTGTGACTTCCATGCAGCCTTGTCGCCGAGCTTGGGAGCGCCCATCATGCCGGTTTTGTGGCACATGGCGCAGCTTGCATCATAGGTGGCCTTGCCGGCAGCGGCATCGTATTTCGCTGCGAAAGCGTTGCCCGAGATCAGAAGGGCGGCGCCGAAAAGGGCTGCGGAAACGAAACGGGACATAGTTTTTTCTCCGTTGGTGGTTGTGGTTTTGGTATATAAGTGGATAGTTATCTATCGATACCTATGTTATCAATTTGAGCGCTGACCTCCAAATTTTTCAAATGTGCTTGTGTGTGGTCCCGTCAGGGTCAGATGGCGCTCAAAAAAAGCGTGAAGCCGGAAGGGCCGGCTTCACGAAACGTACTGCGGTGACAGGTTACTGGACTCCGTGCACCATGTAGTCCACGGCGCTCTTGAGCTGCTCGTCGGTCAGTTCAGGATTGCCGCCACGTGCGGGCATGCTGGAGAATCCTTCGACGGTGTTCTTCATGATGGCCTCCATGCCATTGGCCAGACGCGGCTCCCATGCAGCCTTGTCGCCCGGTGACGGGGCTTTCATCATATTGCCGGTATCATGGCACATTTTGCAGCTTGCCTCATAAATCTCCTTGCCTGCCGCCAGTTCGGGCGTGAGCTCTTCAGCCGGAGCCGCCGCAGGTTCCGCTGCCGGAGCTGCCGGAGCCGCCTCTTCAGTGGGGTTTTTCGCTGCTTCGATCTCTTCAGCTATTTTTGCCGGAGGTTTTTCCAGGCCGCAGCCGCCGAGAACGATGAGTCCGAGCGTAAGCAGGGGCAGAAAACGTTTCATGATTGTCTCCTTGAAATATTATCGGTGTTGTCGTTGGAGTGTGTCGTGTAAAATAATTCAAACTTCATTTTAATCATAATCCGATGCCGCTCAAAATGAGCGGGATCATTTTTTGCTCGCGTGGGCCATTCTCCCGCACCGGAAACAGGCGAATGCTTCAGGCGCTGCGCAGGGTTTCAAGCTGCCGGCGGAGGTCGTTTCTCGACAGTCGGTAGAGGTGCGTGTAGAAAAGGTTGAAAAAGAGCACGGCGGCGTTGATGCCGGGGGCGTCGATGCCGCGCCGGACAGCGTTGCCGATGTTGAACACCTTGCGGGTCAGCTCCGAATAGCTTTCGATGAAATCGGGCAGCGAAATGTTTTTCGGGCGGTAGAGCATCTCCTGGCCGAAGGTGTAGCGGAACGAGGTGATGTCGTCGGGGTCGAAGAGCAGCCGGCCCTCTTCACGGAGCCGGTCGAACACCCTCGTGCCGGGGGTGGGCCGGAGGGTGTTGATGCCCGGCACGTCGAGACGGGTCTCGCGGATGAAGTCGAGAATGGTTGCCGGGGTGTCGAGCGTGTCGCCGTCGAGGCCGTAGATGAAGCTGCCGTAAAGGCAGATGCCGCTCTGGCGGATCGCGCGGATGTTGCCCGCCAGCTCTTCGGTGCGGTTCTGCGTTTTGCGGTGCGCCTGCCGGCTCAAGGGTTCGATGCTCTCGATGCCGACCAGCAGCGCGCGGCAGCCTGAGCGGGCGAAGGTGTCGAGCAGTTCCGGCTGCTGGCCGAGCGCCGTGGTGGCCTGGCCGAACCAGGTGATGCCGAGCGGAATCAGCCGGCTGAACAGCTCCTGCGCGAAGTGCGGATCTGCGTTGATGGAGTCGTCAACGAAAAAGAAGATGCGCTTGTCGTCGTGGCTGAAGCGGCGTACTTCATCGACGAGGTGGTCGATCCGGCGCTGGCGGAGCACGCGGCCGTTCAGCACGTGCACGTTGCAGAAGTCGCATTGCCAGGGGCAGCCCCGCCCGGTCTGCACGAGGTTGGTGGTGAAGTAGCGGCTTTTTCTGAGCGAGGCGCGGCTGACCGGGCGGTGAAGTTGCAAGTCCGGCGGAGTGCCGGAGCGGTACTCCGGCCTGAGCGATCCGGCAACCAGATCGCGGAGCGCTTCGGCCCACAGGTCGTCCGCTTCGCCGTGCACGAGGCAGTCAGCGTGGGGGCGGCAGGCGTCGGGGAACATGGTGACGTGCGGCCCGCCAAGCACCACCGGGATGCCCCGCTCGCGCAGCCGCCCGGCCAGCTCGAAGGCTCTGGCGGCCATGCCGGTCTGCACGCTGATACCGACCAGATCCCATTGCCGCTCGAACGGGAACTCCTCGAAGCGCAGGTCGCAGATGGTCTGCTCCACGCCGGGCACTTCGATGGAGGCGAGAATCATCAGCGCGAGCGGCGGAATGGCGAACTGCGTGCGCTTGATGAGGCTGCCGATGCCCTTGTCGAGCCAGCGCTTGAGGGCGGAGGGTTCGGTGTCGCCGTAGATCGAGCGGGCGCCGTCAACGCCGCCTTCGGAGGCCAGAAAGACCAGGGCTACCTGTTTGTTCGTTGTCATCGGCAGGCCCCTTTTACCAGTCCGGCTGATTGCTGTCCGATGGGCGCGGCTGAAGCGGCCTGAAATACCGGCGCATCTGCCGGGCCTCCTCCTGCCGGGCGTTTTCGAGAATCAGCCGCGACATGGTATCGCCAATCTCCCGGCCTGTTCCGCCGCGCTCCGGCGCGCCGCTGCCGCTTTGCGGGGCAGGCGCGGGCGGCGTGGTCTGCTGATGTTGCAGGGCCCGCGAAACGATCTCGTAATTGATTCTCGCGTCGTTGTTTTCCGGATCGGTGAGCAGCGCGCGGCGGTACGAGGCCAGCGCCTGTTGGAGCATCGGGCGGTTTTTGCCGTTCCGGAAGCCCTCCATGGCCAGCGCGTTGCCCCGGTTGTATTCCGCCAGGGCGTTCAGTTGCGCATTGCCGGGCGGCAGGGTCGCGAACAGCTCCGCAGCGCGCCGGTAGTGCTTCAGGCGGTACTCCGCACCGGCAAGGTTGAACGAGGCCTCACATCGCAGGATGCCCGCCGGGTAGCGGTCGAGCAGTTGCCGGTACTCCCGGACGGCCTCGGCGAACTCCCCGGTTGCCCCGTGCCGGGCGGCGTTCCGGAACAGCTTGTACTGCTCGATGTTTGAGGTGACCGCGTCGAGAGAAACGAGCGCGGTCAGCAAGATTACAGCTCGTAGCATGGCGGGAAGATCGGTTCAGAAGCGTCAGCAGCCAGACTGCCGTTCGACGCCTCGCGTTATGCTCCGAGAAACGCCTGCTGCACGGCCTTGACGCCTGCGCCGCTCTCGAACGGGACGCCCATCATGCTCAGCGTGCGTTCAAGGCCGCCGATCATGGTCAGCATGTCCAGTTCGTCGTAGTATCCCAGATGCGAAATCCGAAAGATTCTGCCCTTGAAGTCGTCCTGACCGGCGGCCACCGTAATGCCGTTCTGCGCCTTCAGGGTGCTGTTGAACTGCAACCAGTCAACCCCTTCGGGCAGCCACACCGCCGTGACGGCGTAGGATGGCGAGGTGCTGAACAGGTTCATGCCGAGCGCCTGGCAGCCGAGACGGCATGCGCCGGCAAGCTGTTCGTGGCGTTTCCAGACATTTTCAATTCCCTCGGCCCGCAGCATCTGCAACGCTTCGTCGAGGCCGATGATAAGCGACACTGCCGGCGTGAATGGCGTGTCGTTGTCCGTATGCGATTTCAGCGCCTTTTTCAGGCTCAGATAGTACTGCGGCTGTCCCTTGCGGTTGTTGATGACGTCCTGCGCCCGCTCCGAAACGGCCACCAGCGCCAGGCCGGGCGGCATCATCAGTCCCTTCTGCGAGCCGGTGATACAGATGTCGGCGCCCCAGTCGTCGAAGTGGAACTCGTGTGCGCCGATTGCCGTGATGCCATCGACCAGAATCAGCGCGTCGGAGTATTCGCGGATGACTGCGCAGAGCGCTTCGACGTCCGAGGCCGTGCCGGTCGAGGTTTCCGAGTGGGTGATGCAGACGCCCATCGCGTCCGGATGCTCTTTAAGCAGTTCAGCCATGCGTTCCGGCGTTATAGCCGAGCCCCACTCGATCGTTTCCTCGACGCAGTTGCCGGTGAAGATGCGCACCAGCTCGCCCCACCGTTCACCGAACTTGCCGCCGTTGACAGTGATGACTTTGTCGCCTCGGGTGAACAGGCTCGAAATGGCTGCTTCCATGCCGCCTGTGCCGGAACAGGTCATCACCACGACCGGCTGGGTGGTTCTGAACAGGTACTGCAAGTCCTGGTGCACCCGCTCAAGAATCTCCATGAATTCAGGATTCCGGTGGTGGATGATCGGCGCGGCCATGCGAAGCATGACGTTTTCCGGTACCGGCGTCGGCCCCGGCGTGAAGAGTCGTTTTTTCATGAACCAAGCGTTGCCAGTCAGGCGTATTAAAATTTTAGGTTGATCAACGGATACGACAATCCTGCAGAAACCCATCGTTTCGGCGGTCGATGATCGATTGGAGACAAGTCTGGAATATAAGCAATTCGAGGCGGCTGCGAAAAGCGGGGAGAAGGTTCCTTGCGGTTCTGTCGTCCGGAAAACGGGCGCTTCCCTGTCAGGGGGGCAATAAAAAACCGGAAGCAGAGGCTGCTTCCGGTTTTGATTGCTGATGACCTTGCCGATCCGCTTCAGAACTGATACCTCAGACCAAGCGTGACGTTGTGGGACTCGATTTCGACATCTGAGCCGAAATAGTCAACGTCATTTGGCTTTAGGTAGCGGTAACCGAGATCGAGCGTCGTGCATTCGGCAACTTCAAATCCAATTCCTGCACCGACCTGCCAGGCAAAGACGTCTTCACTATCCGTCAGTGACGAATCGACGCTGGCCATGCCAAGACCACCCATGATGTACGGTTTGACGCCTGAGCCGGCATCGAAGTCGTAATAGGCATTGCCCATGACCGTCAGCATAGAGCCATCTGCATCAAAGTCACTGAAGTCGTGCTTTTGATAGCCTACGGCGGCTTCAACCCTGACTGATCCAAAGTTGTAGCCGAGGGCGCCATTCAGCACAAGTCCGCTGTCAAGGTCGTAATCTGTCCCATTCATCTCTGCGGAGGGGAATCCAATACCCACAGCACCGCTGATGTAAGCGCCTTCTTCACACTCGTCAACTGGGGCCGGCGGTGCTGCCGGTGGAGGCGGCGGAGGCATGTATCGTACCGGTTCCGGTTCGGGAGCGCTGGTTCCGTTGGCAAAAGCGGCACCGCTGACGCCTGCAAGAAGCAACACACCAAGTGCTGCCATTCTGGTGATCTGTTTCATAGTTCTCTCCATTTGGTTTTGGTGGATGGTACTAGAAAAACTGTTACCTATCATTATCAGGTACGAGAACACAATGACTTTGCTAAACTCGGTACTAATTTTATTAAAGCCGTTCTTGACCATTATGACGTTAAAATAGATAAAAATCATGAACAGTTAAGTCGCGCCCAGAGTTTCCCATCGTGTTTTTTTATACAATTTGTTGGAAAAATATTTCTTGGGCGGGAACGATAACCGCGTGGGCGAAAAAAAGCGAGAGGCGGGAACGAGCGGGCGGGGCTTGTCTGTAAGGAATCCCCGCCCGTCGGTATCGGTCAGTTCTTTGCGGCGTCCATCAGTTTGGTGAACTCCCCGAAGAGATAGTGCGAGTCGTGCGGGCCGGGTGCGGCTTCCGGGTGGTACTGCACCGAGAAGCAGGGCAGATCGCGGTGCCTGACGCCCTCGACGGTCAGATCGTAGAGGTTCTTGTGGGTCAGTTCGAGCTCTCCCGGCAGCGAGTCCATCTCGACGGCGAAGCCGTGGTTCTGCGAGGTGATTTCGATGCGGCTGTCGAGCAGGTTCTTGACCGGATGGTTCGCGCCGTGGTGGCCGAACTTGAGCTTGTAGGTCTTCGCTCCGAAAGCCAGCGAGAGCAGCTGGTGGCCGAGGCAGATGCCGAAGATCGGTATCTGCCGGTTCGTGCGGCTGTAGTCGGCCAGCTCCCGGATGGTGTCGATGGCGTAGGTGACCGCGAACGGATCGCCGGGGCCGTTGGAGAGAAAGACGCCATCGGGATTCATTGCGATGATCTCTTCGGCGGTGGTTTTCGCCGTGACCACCGTGACCTTGCAACCCTCAGCCCTGAGCTGGCGAAGGATGTTGGTCTTGATGCCGTAATCGAAAGCGACGACGTGATATTTCGCGTCGGGATTGTCCACCGTGTAGCTCTCGCCGGTCGTGACCGTGCTGACCAGATCGAGGCCGGTCATCTCGGGGATGGCCAGCGCTTTCTCTTTCAGCGCTTCGATGTCGTCGGTCATGGTTGAAATCATGCCGCGCATCGCGCCCTTCTGGCGGATTTCCCTGACCAGCTTGCGGGTGTCGATACCGGCCAGGCCCATCACGCCAGCCTCTTTGAGCGTTTCGTCGAGGCTGCGGGTGGATTCGTAGTTGCTGTAAACGTTGGAGGCTTCGCGCACGATGAGCGCCGAGGCCCAGATTTTTTTCGACTCGTCGTCGTTCGGCGTGATGCCGTAGTTGCCGATGAGCGGGTAGGTCATGACCACCATCTGCCCGGTGTAGGACGGGTCGGTCAGAATCTCCTGATAGCCGGTCAGCGAAGTGTTGAAGACCACCTCACCGGCGGCCTCGGAGGTATGGCCGAAGGCGGTTCCGCGATAGACCGAACCGTTTTCGAGAACCAGAATTGCGGGTGTTTCCTGCATCGATCCCTCTCACTCCTTTGAGGCGAGCTTGTCGCCGGTTTCCTGTTTTTCAATGTTGGCGATCGCCGAACGTTCGAACTTGATCTTGACGTTGTCGGCAACCTGAACAAGAACCGTTTTCTTTTCGGTTTCGATCCCGGCAACGGTGCCGTGAATGCCGCCGATGGTGACGATCTTGTCGCCGCGCTTGATATCGCCGAGCAGCTTTTCGCGCTCTTTCTGTTTTTTCTGCTGAGGGCGGATCATGAAGAAGTAGAAGACGACGAAGATCAGGACGAGCGGCACGAGCTGAATGAACGGATTCGGTTCCGGTCCGGCTCCTGTAGGCGGGGCGAAAAGCATCAGGGCAAGGATGGTGTCAGGCATGGTTAGTGGCTTGCGGTTGGTAATCGGAGCTTGGCCTTCCGGCAAGATTCGGGCCGGATCGGGCGCTTTTTTCGACTTCGAAGATAATTTATTTCCCGAACTATTTCAACGCACCCCTTTTCTGGCCGCGTCGAAGCGGGCGAAGGGCGCGACGCCGTATGAATTTTGCCCGACCCTGTACTTTCCGCGCTCGATCATCAGTTGCGCCATCGTGGCGATCATCGCGGCGTTGTCGGTCGAGTAGGCGAGCGCGGGGATGAAGAGATCGAGGCCGTGCCGGTCGCAGGCGGCCTGCATCGCCGCGCGCAGGCCGGAGTTGGCGCTTACGCCGCCCGCCACCGAAACCGCAGCGGCCTTGTGCAGGAGCGCGGCGGCGATGGTTTTTTCGACCAGCACCTCGACAATCGCCGACTGAATCGAGGCGGCCAGATCGGCCTGGTGCTGTCGGGCGTACTCCGCGTCGTGATTTTCGAGCCAGGTGCGCACGGAGGTTTTGAGGCCGGAGAAGCTGAAGTCGAAGTTGCCCCGGTAACTCTTGCTGGTCTGCGAGCTTGCGGTCAGCGCGCGCGGGAAGCGGTGAAACGCCGGATCGCCTTCGCGGGCGAGGCGGTCGATCGCCGGCCCGGCGGGATAGCCGAGGCCGAGCATCTTGCCGGTCTTGTCGAACGCCTCGCCCGCCGCGTCGTCGATGGTGCGCCCGATCACCTCGTAGCTCAAATCCTGCCGGACGACCGCGAGCAGCGTGTGGCCGCCGGAGACGGTGAGCGAAACGAAGTCGCCCTTCGGCTCGCGGTGCCCGGCCTCGTCGCTGATAAAGGGCGAGAAGATGTGCGCCTCGACGTGATTGACCGGGACGAACGGCCTGCCGAGCGCCCAGGCGAGTCCTTCGGCAAAGCAGAGCCCCACCATCACCGCGCCGATCAGCCCCGGCCCGGCGGTGGCGGCTATGACATCGAGGTCACTTTTTGCTATATTTGCTTCAGCAATGGCGGCTTCGACGATCGAGACAATCAGCCGCTCGTGCTCTCTGGAGGCCAGCTCCGGAACCACTCCGCCAAAATCGGTGTGGCATCGCTGCGAACTGACGACGTTGGAGCGGACTTTTCCGCCGACGAGTACTGCCGCCGAGGTTTCGTCGCAACTGGTTTCTATCCCTAAAATATTCATCGCTCAAGAATCGGAATGTGCTATGGCCAAAGCTAAGAAAGAGGAGAACAATAGCAAACCGCGTGTCAGGGTCAGTTTTTTCAAGGCGTTGCTCATTCTGATCGGGGCGGATCTCGTGCTGCTGTTCGCGCCGAAGTACGGAATGCTCAACAGCGCCTTCTACATCGGTGACGCAATCTCCTGGTCGGCGCTCGTCATCGGCATCGCGCTGCTCGTGGTCGGCTTCAAAGGCCTGTACCGGAAGGGGTAGTTGATATTTTTGGCCAGGGAGAATGGCGATCCCATATTCAGGCAGGTTTTAACCTGCCGGACATTCAGAATTCTTACATTCATGTTGCCCCGGCTTTCAAGCCGGGGAGAGGAATCACAAGCTCCCGAACATTCGTAATTCACCCATGAGACAGGATACGGAACTCGAAACCCTCGGACGGCAGATCGCCGAACATTCGGTCTTTATCGACCGGGCCCGGCAGGCGCTTTCGGCCACGGTGATCGGCCAGTCGGCGGTGATCGACCGGGTGTTCATCGCCCTGCTCGCCAACGGCCACCTGCTGCTCGAAGGGGTGCCGGGCCTGGCCAAGACGCTCATCGTGCGCACCTTCGCCGCGGCGATGAACCTGTCGTTCCACCGCATCCAGTTCACCCCCGACATGCTGCCCGCCGACCTGATCGGCACGATGATCTACAATCCCAAAACGATGGAGTTCCATCCGCGCAAGGGGCCGGTGTTCGCCAACGTGATCCTCGCCGACGAGATCAACCGCTCGCCCGCCAAGGTGCAGTCCGCCCTGCTCGAAGCGATGCAGGAGAAGCAGGTGACGATTGGCGACGTCACCTACCCGCTTGGCGAGCCGTTCATGGTGCTGGCCACGCAGAATCCGGTGGAGCACGAGGGAACCTACATGCTGCCGGAGGCGCAGCTCGACCGCTTCATGATGAAGGTGATCGTCGAGTACCCGACCTTCGAGGAGGAGCTCGAAGTGATGCAGCGCGCCACGGCCGTGCAGGCTCCAGGCGAAGTGTTGAAGGTGGTCGAACCTGCCGAGGTGTTCCGGGCGCGGGAGCTGGTGGATCGCATCTACGTCGATCAGCGGGTGCAGCGCTACATCGTCGATCTGGTGACGGCCACACGCGATCCGGGCCGTTACGGACTCGACAAGCTCTCGACGATGATCGAGTACGGCGCGTCGCCGCGCGCTTCGATCTTCCTGCTTCTCGCCTCGAAAGCGCACGCCTTTCTGCAGCGCCGCGCCTACGCCACGCCGGAGGATGTGAAGAGCATCGTCTATGAGGTGCTGCGCCACCGCGTCCGCCCGAGCTACGAGGCGGAGGCCGAGAACATGAAGCCCGAAGATTTCATCCGGAGCATTCTCGAACATGTTCAGGTGCCCTGACGGCGGCGGCTCCGGCGCGCCCGAATCCCGTGAGCTGACCGCGCGGGTGCGCAAGCTCGAAATCCGCTCGAAGCGGCTGGTCAACGAACTGTTCAGCGGCGAGTACCACTCCTCGTTCAAGGGACTCGGCATCGAGTTCAGCCAGGTGCGCGAGTACCAGTACGGCGACGACGTGCGCACCATCGACTGGAACACCTCGGCGCACAAGAACGGTCTGTACATCAAGATGTTCACCGAGGAGCGCGAACGCACCATGATGCTCGTGCTCGACGGCTCCGGCTCGATGCTCTTCGGCAGCGCCCGGCTCAAGCGCGAACTGGCCGCCGAAGTTGCGGCGATTCTGGCCTTCAGCGCCGTCAAGAACAACGATATGGTGGGCTTGCTGGTCTTTTCCGACAAGGTCGAAACCTACATTCCGCCGCGCAAGGGGCGGGCGCATGCGCTCTTCATCCTGAACGAAATTTTCTCGCTGAACCAGTGCGGGCGCAAGACCGACATCGACGCGGCGCTCTCCTTCATCCGCCGCACGCAGAAGCGCAAGGCGATTGTGTTCCTGCTCACCGACCTCTGCGGCTCGGAGTTCGAGCGGGGCATGAAGCTGCTCAACACTCGCCATGACTTTGTGCTCATCCACCTCGGCGACCCCTTCGACCGCGAGCTTCCGCGCTCGGCGGTGCTCGATCTGGTCGATCCGGAGACGGGCGAGCGCATCACCGTCGATGGCCGCAGCCGGGCGTTTCTGGCGCGCTACGCCAGCCGGCGGCAGGAGGAGCGCGACGCCTTGCGGCGGCAGTTGAGCCGCATGAAGGTCGATGCGGTGTTTCTCGACACCGGCAAGTCGATCATTGGCGGGCTGAACGCATTTTTCCGGCACCGTGAGCGCAAGGTGTAACAGCCTCGTCGTCGCGGCCCTGCTCGCGCTGGCCACCCCTGGAACGGCCAGCGCCGCCTTGCGCCCGGCGGACGTCACCGTCAGCGCCGAGCCCGACAGCCTCTTCGCCGGCGAGCGGCTCCGCTACGTCATCACCGTGCGGCATCGCGGCACTGAAGCGCTCTCCATCGCCTCGCTCGCCACCGGCCAGAACACCCCCTTCGAGATCATCGCCAGCCGGTCGAACACGAAAAAGCTGGATGATGGCCTTGTCGAGTACCGCATGGATGCCGAACTCGCCGTTTTCGGCCAGGGCCGCCAGCGCCTGCCCGGCTTCACGGTGCTTGCCGGTGACGGCAACCGGCTCGATGTCCGACCCGCCGAAACCGTCACCGTGCTCAGCGCCACCGACGCTGCCGTCACCGAACTTCGCCCGGTTTCCCCCCCCGCCAGCGCGCCGTTTCCCGCTTGGCTGCTTGTGCCTGCGTTGCTCGTGCTGGCCGTTCTGCTGCTCGCCGGTTATTTCGCCCGCACGTTTTTCCTCACGCTTCGCCGCCACCTCGACGACCCCGTGCGCGCCGCCCGCAAGAAGCTCCGCGCCATCCGCCGCCAGCTCTCCAAAGGCCTCGCGCCCGCCGCCGGATACGAAGCGCTCAGCAACATCCTGCGCGAATTCCTCCAGAACCGCTACGGTTTCGGCGCAAGGGAAATGGTCACCCAGGAGATTGCCGAAGAGCTCGCCGCGCGAAACATCAACATCCGCGCCGAACTGATTACCCTGCTCGACCAGGCCGACCTCGTAAAATTCGCCGACCGCCGCCCCGACCACGAAGAGTGCCGGGCATCACTGAACATCGCCGAAGAGCTCGTCGCGTCTGCCGGGGAGGGTGAGATGGAGGTGGTGGGGCAATGAATGGCTTTCTATGCGCATATGCATAGAAAAACGGTGAAAAGTATGCACGTAATGCTCGAGCTGCATAAAAAAGCGGGTTTTCTTATGCATGTTTTTTTAGTGGATTATCGATCGAATTATTCATAAGGAATGGTTTTATGAAAAACTACTACCGGGTCATGCTGGGACGCAAAAGCGCTCATGCCGCTGATTGCTTCCGCGACGGCTGCATCGGAGCCGATTTTACCATCGATGAGGATTTGACCCGGAAGTTGCCCGACCAATGGAAGGATTTCAACAAAGCCTATATCCCGTTATTCCTTTCAAATAATCCCCGAAAGTCGAAGATCAGTGCTGGTCTTGCGTGTGGGGCGCTCTGGACGATAGCAAAAGGCATCAAGCAGGGCGATATTGTTCTGAGCCCAGATGGTTCAGGTACTTACAAGCTCGGCGAAGTCCTGGGTGATTACTACTATGCCAAAGGAAATTATCTGCCCCATCGCCGGAAAGTGCGCTGGCTCAATGCCACCATCGACCGCTCGGCAATGAGTGACGCTTTGCAGAACTCCACAGGGTCGATTGGCACCGTCAGCGATATATCGGGCTATCGAGAAGAGATCGAACAACTCATTGCAGATGCCAATGCTCCGAAATCGATTATCACCGGCGACAACACCATCGAAGATCCCTACGCCTTCGCTATGGAAAAGCATCTCGAAGCTTTTCTCGTGGCAAACTGGAGCCAGACTGAACTGAGCAAGGAGTACTCGATATTTGAAGAAGAGGGTGAACCTGTCGGTCAACAATACGACACTGACGCAGGATCGATCGATATTCTCGCCATCAGCAAAGACAAGAAAAAACTCCTCGTCGTCGAACTCAAAAAAGGCAGGGCTTCAGACGTCGTGGTCGGTCAGGTTTTGAGATACATGGGCTACGTTAAAGACCAGATTGCCGAGCCGGATCAGACCGTCGAGGGAGCCATTATCGCCTTCGACGACGATCAGAAGCTCAAATGGGCGCTCATGTCCGTTCCCTCCATAACCTTTTACCGCTACCAGATCAGCTTCAGGCTTGTTAAAAGTTGATGCTGCGTTCTCTCATCCCTTTTCAGTCAGCGGTTCAGGCTCGTCGGCGTAACGTGAATTTGCGTCAAGCGTGAGGTGTCGTTTTTTTTGATGATAATTTTGTCTGGCATGAGCCATTGCCGTGCAAGCAAGGTCGGTAGTTGCGATCCGTTCTGGGACTTTCCCGATGCGGGCTTTGTCCGGCGGATTTTGCATCTTCTGGAAAATGAATCCTGATCGATGGACTCCCTTGTGAATATCCTTGGCGGTGTGCGGTTCGATGAGCCGTGGTGGTTGCTGCTGTTGCCGCTGGTGGTGGCCGGGGCGGCGGGGTATCACCTGTTCCGCGGGAACCGGCGGGCGGGGATGCTGTTTCCGTCGGTGGCGGCGCTGCGCTCTGCGGGGCTTGCGGCTGGCGCGGCGGCGCGGTTGCCGGAGTGGTTGCGCTGGGCGGCGTTTGCGCTTGCGGTGGTTGCGCTGGCCGGGCCGAGAGCGCCATTTCCGGCGTCGTCACGCGATACGACCGGCATCGACATCATGATCGCGCTCGATGTGTCGGAGTCGATGCGGCAGAAGGATTTCGGCGGCAAAAGCCGCTTTTCGGCGGCGCGTGATGCCGCGTTGCGCTTTATCGGAAATCGCCCGGCGGATCGCATCGGGCTGGTGGTGTTCAGCGGCGGCAGCTTCACCCGATGCCCGCTGACGCTGGATCACGAAGTGCTCGCCCGGCTTGCCGAAACCGTGGAGCCGGGCTTCTTCGAGGAGCCGGGTACGGCCATCGGCACGGCGGTGCTGACGGCCACCAATCGTTTGCGGGCCTCGGCATCGAGAGAAAAAGTGCTGGTGCTCATCACCGATGGCGAGAACAACGCGGGCGAGGTTGCTCCGGCCACAGCCGCCCGGCTGGCCGCCCGGTACGGCGTCAGGATTTACACGATCTATGCCGGCAGGCAGGGCGACGGCGAGGAGAGCGCTTCGTCGAAAGTGCTGAGCCGTCAGGGGCGCGAGGCGCTCGCCGGTCTGGCTCGCGTGAGCGGCGGGCGGATGTTCAGCGCGGCCGAGAGCTTCGCCCTGATGAAAACCTTCCGCGAGATCGACCGTCTTGAAAAAAGCCGTCTGAAAGGGCTGTTGCCAGGCCGGAACATGGCGCTCTATCCGTGGTTCCTGCTGACGGCGGTCGCGCTGCTTTTCGTGGAGCAGGCGCTTTCAGCCACCCGATTCATCCGGATTCCCTGACCATGTGTTTCGCCCGTCCCGCATTGCTCTGGCTGCTCTGTCTGGCCATTCCGCTTGTCGCGCTTGCGTTCCATGGCGCGCGCCGCAAGCTGTCGGTCTGGCGCAAGCTCGACGGCAGCGGCGGGGTTTCGGGCGTGCTGCCTGCCCTGAGTTTTCCGAAGATCGCCGCCCGCCGGGTCATGTTCGTAGCGTCGGTCGCGCTGATGCTGCTGGCCGCCGCCGGGCCGGAGCTGTGCAGCGGACTGAAGCCGGAGCGCAGGAAGGGGCTCGATGTGATCTTCATGCTCGATGTCTCCAACAGCATGCGCGCGACCGATGTTGCGCCCGATCGCCTGTCGGCGGCCAAATCGGAGCTGCTCCGGATCAGCCGCACGCTTGGGGAGGGGCGCAAAGCGTTGCTGCTGTTCGCCGGGTCGCCGGTGGTGCAGTGCCCGCTGACCGGTGACGCGGAG
>JAFGER010000029.1 GCA_016931495.1 Chlorobiaceae bacterium
CCTCACGTACTCCGTGTACGCTCCGGTTTCTGCGCTCCAGCCGCCTTGCACTCGGGCCGCTCATGACACTTTTTAGAGGTGCCCTGGTTTAATCTGCAAGAGCGGCTCCGGAACAGACGGGGCCGCCATTTGAATCATGTTTGCATCATGGTCGAAGTCCTGCACGAAACAGCCCACAGCAAGAGCATCGAGGCTCTTCTCGAACAGCTCCAAACCACGCATCAAGGCCTTTCCGATGATGAAGCCGCCGCGCGTCTTGAGCGGTTCGGTCCCAACCAGCTCGACACCGCGCCGCCAGTCAGCCCTTGGAAACTGCTCGCGCAGCAGTTTGCCAACGTCCTGATTATCACCCTCCTGATCGCGACGGTGCTCTCCGCCTTTCTCGGTCATGGCGTCGAGGCGATTGCCATTGCGGTTATCGTGCTGTTCGCCGTGCTGCTTGGCTTCATCCAGGAGTTCAGGGCCGAGAAGGCCATCGAAGCGCTTCGCCGCATGGCGGCTCCGGCGTCGCGGGTCATGCGGGATGGCGTCGAAAAGCTCATTCCGTCGCAGGAGGTGGTGCCGGGCGACCTGGTTGTGCTGGCCGCCGGCGACCGCATTCCGGCTGACGGTCGCCTGGTCGAAGCGGTGAACCTGCGCACCGACGAGGCCGCGCTGACAGGCGAGTCTTTGCCGGCCGACAAGGATGCGGCGGCTGTTTTGCCGCTGAAAACATCGGTGGGCGACCGGCGCAACATGGTTTTTTCCGGAACCTCGGCGGTGTACGGGCGGGGCTTGGAGGTGGTGACCGCCACCGGCATGCAGACCGAGTTCGGACGCATCGCGGGAATGCTTCAGCGCGTGGAGGTAGAAAAAACACCGCTCCAGAAAAATCTCGACAAGGTGGGCGCTTCCCTTGCCCGCGCGGCTCTCGTCATCGTTGCGCTCATCGTTGCGCTCGGCATTTACCGTGGCCAGCCCTTCATCGAGATTCTCATCTTCGGCATCGCGCTGGCCGTGGCGGTGGTGCCCGAAGCCCTGCCGGCGGTGGTGACCATTTCGCTTGCGCTCGGCGTGCAGCGCATGGTGAAGCGCCATGCGCTCATGCGCCGGCTGCCCGCCGTCGAGACGCTCGGCAGCACCACGGTGATCTGTTCCGACAAGACCGGTACGCTGACGCGCGATGAAATGACCGTCCGCCGCCTCTACGCCGGAACGCTCGGCGCGACGGTGAGCGGATCGGGCTACAAGCCTGAAGGCGTCATCACGCCCGAAACGGGCGGCGGGCCGCTGCCTCATCCGGTTACGGCGTTGCTCGAAGCGGGCGTGCTGTGCAATGACGCGCATCTTGAACGTGCCGCTGATGGCGCCTGGCTCATCACCGGCGACCCGACCGAGGCCGCGCTGATCGTTGCCGCCCGCAAGGCCGGCCTCGATGATGCCGGCCTGAAACAGCGCCTGCCGCGCATCGATGAAGAGCCTTTCGACTCGGCCACCAAGCGCATGGTGACCGTTCACCGCTCCGGCGGCTCGACCGTGGCCGTGGTGAAGGGCGCGCCGGAGGTGATTTTTCAGGCCTGCTCCTCGTATCTCGATGCTTCGGGAGCGCTGAAGCCTTTTGACGCCGAGGCGCGGAGCAAGGCGGCAGGGGAGGCGGAGTCGATGGGGCAGCAGGCGCTCCGGGTGCTGGGCGTCGCCCGCAAAAATGGCGCAGGCATCGGCGAGTCTCTCGAAGGGCTGACCTTTCTCGGCCTGTTCGGCATGATCGATCCGCCGCGAAGCGAGGCCAGAGAGGCGGTTGAGCGCTGCATCGGCGCCGGAATCCGCCCGGTCATGATCACCGGCGATCACCCGGTGACGGCAACCGCCGTGGCACGCGAGCTGGGCATTCTGAGGAATGGCAAGGTGGTGACCGGAGCGGAACTCGAAACGATGAGTGAAGAGGCGCTCGGCGAGGCCGCCGGAAGCGTGGCGGTGTTCGCAAGGGTTTCGCCCGAACACAAACTGCGACTTGTCCAGGCGTTGCAGAAGCGCGGAGAGGTGGTGGCCATGACCGGCGACGGCGTCAACGACGCGCCCGCGCTCAAGCGGGCCGATATTGGCGTTTCAATGGGCATCGCGGGCACTGAGGTTTCGCGCGAGGCTTCGGCCATGACGCTGCTCGACGACAACTTCGCCACCATCGTTTCGGCCATCGAGGAAGGCCGCGGCATTTTCGACAACATCAAGAAGTATCTCACCTATCTGCTTTCGTCCAACATCGGCGAGCTGGGCCTCATGGCCGGAGCAACCCTGTTTGGCCTTCCGCTCCCCTTGACCGCCGTGCAGATTCTCTACGTGAACCTCGCCACCGACGGCCTTCCGGCGCTGGCGCTCGCCGTCGATCCCGCTGCTCCCGATATCATGAAGCGCCCGCCGAACGACCAGAAGCGAGGTATCTTCACCCGTTCGGTCATGGCCCTGATGCTGGCGGGCGGCATCTGGTCAACCATCGTGAATCTTGCGCTTTTCGAGTGGGCGCGTCACTCCGGCCGCAGCCTCGAAGAGGCGATGACCATGACCTTCGTCTCCCTGGTGCTGATCCAGTTTTTCAAGGCCTACAATTTCCGTTCGGAAACCGAGCATGTGTTTACGAATATCTTTTCGAATCGCTGGCTCAATCTGGCTATTGTCTGGGAGCTGACCCTTCTTGTCGCCATCATCTACGTTCCCGCGCTTGCCGCGCCATTCGGCACGTTCATGATGCCGGTTTCCAGCTGGCTGATCGTGCTTGGCGGCGCGCTGACCGTGGTGCCGGTCATCGAGGCTGTCAAGTGGATGCTGAGAAAAGGGTGGATCGGTTCGTGACAATCTTTCTATATTTAACAGCCCTCCTTTTGGTTGTTTCGTCAGTTTTCTGATAGACAAGAAAAGCGAGGTGCCCATTTGTTTTCAGCGTTTTACGTTCTGCGTTTTGCGTTTCCGGGTGCTTCGTTTTTCTCAACCAATCCTGCTGTTCACAGTGAAAAACAGTTTCAGAAAAAAACCTCTCGCGCTTTTGCTCGATGATATGAATGGCGAACATCGTCTTCATCGTGTTCTCGGGCCGGTTGCCCTGGCCAGCCTCGGCGTTGGCGCGATCATCGGAACCGGCATTTTCGTGCTCATCGGCGTGGCTGCCCACGACAAGGCAGGCCCGGCCGTGACGCTCTCCTTCGTCCTGGCAGGCCTGGCTTGCGTGTTCGCCGCGCTCTGCTACTCGGAATTCGCCTCGATGGCGCCAGTTGCCGGTTCGGCCTACACCTACGCCTACGCCACGCTCGGCGAGCTGTTCGCCTGGATCATCGGCTGGGATCTCATCCTCGAATATGCCGTGGCCTCGGCCACCGTGGCGCACGGATGGTCGCACTATTTCCAGGACTTCATCGGAATTTTCGGACTGCATTTGCCCGCAATCTTCTCGCGGGCGCCGCTCGACTTCGACCCGGCAACCGGTGCGCTGGTGCTGACCGGTTCGATGTTCGATCTTCCGGCGGTGCTGATTTCGCTCGGCGTGACCGTGGTGCTGGTCAAGGGCATCCGCGAAAGCGCCGGATTCAACACGGCGATGGTGATCGTCAAGGTGGCCATCGTGCTTCTGGTCATCGTGCTTGGCTCGCGCTACATCAGGCCTGAAAACTGGCAGCCGTTCGCGCCGTTCGGCTTTTCCGGTCTGAGCGTTTTCGGTAAAACCGTTCTTGGTGAAGCCGGCCCCGGCGGAGCGCCGGTCGGCGTGCTCGCCGGCGCGGCGATGATCTTTTTCGCCTACATCGGCTTCGACTCGATCTCGACCCATGCCGAGGAGGCGCGCAATCCGCAGCGCGACGTGCCGCTTGGCATCATCGCCTCGCTCATCGTCTGCACGGTGCTCTACATCGCCATGTCCGCCGTGATTACGGGCATGATTCCGTATCACCGGATCAACATCGACGCTCCGGTTTCCGACGCTTTCAGGCAGGTCGGGCTTGGCTGGGCGCAGTTTCTCGTCTCGCTCGGAGCCATTACCGGCATCACCTCGGTGCTGCTGGTCATGATGCTCAGCCAGCCGCGCATCTTTCTTGCGATGGCTCGCGACGGCCTGCTGCCGAAAAGCTTCTTCGGCGCGGTGCACGACAAGTTCAGGACGCCGTGGAAATCAACCATCCTGACCGGCGTTTTCGTGGCCGTGCTTGGCGCGTTCCTGCCGTTGCGCATGCTGGCTGAACTGGTCAACATCGGCACGCTCTTCGCCTTTGTCATCGTCTGCGCGGCCGTGCTCATCATGCGCCGCATCCATCCCGAAGCCGAGCGCCCGTTCAGAGCGCCCTTCGTGCCTTTCGTGCCGATTGCAGGCATCCTGACCTGCCTCGTGCTCATGTTCTCCCTGCCCGCCGAAAACTGGTGGCGGCTGATCGTGTGGCTCGCCATCGGTTTCTCCATCTACTTTTTCTACGGACGCCACCACAGCATTCTCGCCAAACATCAGGATTGAGCTGTCATCGAGGCGATTCCGGGGCTCTGCCGCTTCCGGAATCGTCCGGTTTTCGCCATTTGCCGTGTGGGGTCCCTTCAGCGCTTTTCGTGTATTTTTCGTGTCGGATGGGTCTCAATGCATCACTTTGCGTATATTGCCAGCCTGTTTCCTGTAGCAGCATCACTTTAACCCTCATTTTCCCGGAGGAAATACCCTATGCAGACCATTTACGCTGATGGAATTGCCAACATGATTCTTGTCGATGGCGTCGTTCGCGTCGATCTCATGAATGTCACCTCGGTCGAGCAGGGCAAGGAGCCCAATGTTCGCCCGAACTCGACGCTCGCCATGTCCCTGCCCGCGCTTATCCGTATTCATGACCAGTTCGGCAAGATGATCGACAAAATGGTCCAGGACGGTATTCTCACCAAGAACCAGCAGCCGCAGCAATAAGCTTTTTTCCGAATCGGCAATTTCAGGGACACCGGAGGGCATGGAAATCACTGTCGTTCTCTCCGGTGTCCTTTTTCTTTTGCCGGAAACCTTCATACCTTGACGTTCAATCGCAAGTCAGACGAATCTCCTTTTTGACCGAAATCTGAAGCTATGACCGGATCGATCTTTTCGTGCCCGTTCCGCGAAAACGTGGCGCTCTCTTCCGTCGGCTATTACGGCATCGGCGGAGAGGCGCGCTGGCATCTTCTGCCGGGAAGCGTGGCCGAACTTGCCGCTGCGCTCGCCCGTTGCCGCGAGCGTTCGATTCCGGTGATCGTTGCCGGAGAGGGCACGAACATGCTCTTTTCGGACGAGGCGTTTCCCGGCGCGGTGATTTCGCTCGGGTCGATGAACCGCATCATCCAGCTCTCCGAAACGCGCTTTTTCTGCGAAGCGGGCGTCGCGAACACCGATGCCGCCGTCCGGCTCCAGCAAGCGGGGCGAAGCGGCGGCGAGTGGCTCTACCGGCTGCCGGGCACCATCGGAGCTACGGTGCGCATGAACGGGCGGTGCTACGGGCGCGAAATTTCCGCCGTGACGAAAAGCGTGGTGACCGTCGGGCTGGATGGCGCGGTGCGCTGGCGGCAGGGCGAAGAGGTGTTCCTCGGCTACAAGCAGACCAGCCTGATGCACAGCCCTGAGATCGTTGCCGGTGCGTTGCTTGAGTTCGAAGGCGTGGACGAGCCGGAGGCGATCGGCGAGCGGATGCGGGAGTATTCGGATGACCGTGAGGCGAAACGCCAGTTCGATTTCCCGAGCTGCGGCTCGACCTTCAAGAACAGTTACGAAGCCGGGCGGCCAAGCGGCCAGATTTTCGACGCGCTCGGTTTCAGGGGGCGGCGCGCAGGCGGCGCGCAGGTGAGCGAGCACCACGCCAACTTCATCTTCAATACTGGCGGCGCGAAAGCGGTCGATGTGCTTCATCTCTCCGCCGCCATGCGCACCGCCGCCCGGGAGCAGGCGGGCGCGGAGCTGGAGCTTGAACTTCAATGCGCCGGTCTGTTCGAGACCGGATTGCTCGACGAGTGCGGCATCGCCTCGACGCCGGAGCCGTCACGCCCCGGCTACGGCTGGGCGGGCCTCTTGCGCTTTCCGGATTCCGCGGAGGTGGTGTTTCCCCGGACGCTGCTTCAGGGGCCGATGCTCGCTTACGCTTGCCGCGACGAAGAATTTCCGTTCGGCATCACGGTCAGGATCGAGCAGCTTGCGTCGCTCGACGAGGCGCGGCGCGCGCCCGAAAAGCCATTCATCCGCTGGACAACCCGCGACGAGAGCGGCAAAGCCTTTCCGCTTCGTTCCGATGCTCCCGGAGGCGCGTTCGTTGACCGCTTGTGGGAATCGAGCGTTTCGGAGCTGTTTGTCGGTGGCGGAGAGGGGGAGGACCGTTATCTCGAATTTGAGGTGACGCCGGAATGTCAGTGGATCGCGCTTCGCTTCGACGCGCCCCGCCAGCGAGCCGCCGGACACGAAACGCCATCGGAAACGCCGTGGCGGGGCAAGGCGCAGCCATTTGCTGGCAAGCAGGGCTTCGGCATGGAGCTTTCTTTTGCATTACTCGAAACGTTTGTTCGCGGCAATGCGCTGCATCTGCAATGCGCCGCGAGTCTCGGCGATGGTGGCTACGCACTCTTCCCGTGGTGGTGCGATGAAGGCAGGCCCGATTTCCACCAGCCGGGCAGGTTCTGCGTGGTGTCGTTGGTGTGATCTTGTAGGGGCGGGTTTTACTCCCGCCCTTTTGCGTGTGGCGGTGAGGCTGGTGGGCACGGTGCGCCGTGCCCCTACAATTCTTTTCTGCATTGTCCACCAAGTCCGCTGCTTCCACTTCGAGTCCTCTCCTCCGAATGGGCGCACGGCCGTGCGCCCGTACAAAGATGCCGTGCGTTGTTTTTCCGTACTCTCTCGCTATCTTTCCTGAAGCAACGTTCATTCCTCCCCTTACGGTATGCCCCAGGAGAAAAAGGATTTTTTCATCAGCTATACCGGCGCTGACCGGCAGTGGGCCGAGTGGATCGCCTGGCACCTTGAACAGGTGGGCTACTCTACGATCATTCAGGCGTGGGATTTCCGCGCTGGCGGGAATTTCATTCTTGAAATGCACCGTGCGGCGATTGAAACCAACAGGACGATTGCGGTGCTGTCGGAACGGTATCAGCAGGCGCTCTATACGCAGCCCGAATGGGCGGCAACGCTGGTTCTGGATCCAACCGGCCAGCAACGGCGGTTGATTCCGGTCAGGATTGAAGACGTAAAGCCAGAAGGGTTATTTGCTCCTTTGATTTACATCGATCTTGCAGGATTGCCGGAAGAGCCGGCAAAGGAAAAGCTGCTTGCTGATATTCAGGCAACGATGAGCAGTGAGCCGGTTCGGCCCAAAACCGCGCCCGGTTTTCCGGGGGGCATCGGAGCTACGCCGTCCACCGTGACCCGCCAGCCGCGCTTTCCCGGAACATTGCCGCCGGTCTGGAATGTGCCGTCTCAGCGCAATCCGAATTTTACCGGCAGGGAGGAGGTGCTAACCGAATTGCGCGAACAGTTCAAAGCGTCCTCGACGAAGCAGATCATTCACGGGCTTGGAGGCGTCGGGAAGTCGCAGATTGCGGCTGAGTTCTGTTACCGGAATGGCGCTGATTACGATGTTGTCTGGTGGCTGCACGCTGAAGAGGAGTCGAGCCTGATTGCCGATTTTACGGCTATAGCAAAAGCGTTGAAGTTGCCGGAACAAGATGCTGAAGAGCAGGAGGTGGTGATCCGTGCAGTGCGGCAGTGGCTGGACTGTCACGATGGTTGGCTGCTGATTTTCGACAACGCCCGAAATGCGGAGAGCCTCCGCGGCTATCTTCCGCAAGCCAACGGTGGTCATGCGCTGATAACGACGCGCAATCCCGACTGGCGGCATGTGGGTACGACGCATGAAATTGTCAAATGGCCGAGGCCGGAGTCGGTTGCGTTTTTACAGAAGCGAACCGGGAAAGATGACCCGGCGGCGGATGGCATAGCGAAGGAACTCGATGGCCTGCCACTTGCACTCGAACAGGCGGGCGCGTATATCTGCCAGAAGCAGAAAAGCCTTGCCGAGTATCTCGCGGATTTTCAGCAATTCCGAACCGAACTCTGGAAGCGCGAGAACAAGCCTTCGGATTATCCCGACACCGTCGCGACGACATGGCTCATGGCGTTTGAGGCCATCGAAAATGTTCCGTTGGCGAAAGAGTTGTTGCTCTTGTGCAGCGTCGTTGCGCCGGATAATATTCCGAAAAGTCTGGTGAAAAAGGCGTTGGAATATGCCGCCGAACAAGACGGCGAGCCAGCTACGATAAGCACGTTCGTTCTCGATGATGCCCGTGGAGCGCTGTGCTCTTATTCGCTGATAACCGCCGATACTGATACGTTTTCGATTCATCGGCTTGTGCAGACGGTTGCGCAAGACCGAACGGGTGAGGATGAGGTTGCCCGTTATCGAGCGGTGATGCTCAAGGTTCTGAGTGAGCAGTTTCCAAATCAAGGCCATGAAAACCCGGTTTGTTGGGTTAAATGTGAGCAACTGTTGCCTCATGCTTATAAGATCGCTGATGAGAAATATCCATCTGAGAGAACAGCTATTTTGCTTCATAACATGGGTATGTATTGTAATGGCAGAGCTTTTTATGCACAAGCAGAGTTGCTTTTGCGACGAGCACTTGAGATAATTGAGGGGCAGTTAGGCAGCGAACATTTCTTTTTTGCAACCTGCCTAAACAATCTGGCCGGATTGCTTCAGGATGAAGGAAAGTACAGCGAGGCCGAATGCCTTTACCGACGAACGATTGAAATCCATGAAAAGCACTTGGGTAAAGAACATCCCACGGTTGCGATCAGTCTAAACAATCTGGCGGTATCGCTCAAAGCTCAAGGCAAAGAGGTTGAGGCACTTTATCAAATTTCTCTAAAAATTCTTGAAGAGCAGTTGGGCGGCAAGCATCCTGATGTTGCAACGACTTTGGATAACCTGGCGCAATGTTACTTATCAAAAGGTCGGTATTCTGAAGGAGAGGTGCTTTGTCGGCGTGCCCTTACAATTCGGGAAGAATTATTTGGTAGAAAATATCCTACTGTTGCGAACAGTCTTAATACTCTGACTGGATTGCTTATAGCACAAAAAAAGTATGTCGAGGCAGAGCTGTTCTGCCGCCGCGCACTCGAAATCTGGGAAGAACAATTAGGCGGGGAGCATCCACATGTTGCATCCAGTCTTGACAATCTGGGAGGTGTACTTCAAGCTCAAGGGAAGTATGTCGAAGCAGAGCTGCTTTGCCGACGTGCTCTTAAAATACGTGAAGACATGTTAGATGAAGATCATCCCGATTTGGCTACCAGTTTTAACAATCTGGGGGGATTGCTTAAAGTTCAAGGGAAATTCGCTGAAGCTGAGCCGCTCTATCTATGTGCTTTACAGATTTGTGAGAAATCATTAGGTGCATCGCATCCCTATACCATGACGACAAGGCATAATCTGGCAGCATTGCGGGAGAAGATGAAAAAGCAGTGAGCGTTCGGGTGCGGGTAGCGTATTCCGCAAATTGAGGAGGGTGCACGCCATGCGCCCGTACAGGGGAAAGAAGATTTTTGTAGGGGCGGGTTTTATGCCCGCCCTGCTGCGTGTGGCGTGGGTTTTGTAGGGGCGCTTCGCAGAGCGCCCGTACGAAGAATCGTTTTTACTAAACATACACGGACAGTCATGGACTCTGTGGACAATGTGGACAACATGGCGGAGGATCGAAAAAAACAAAGGGAGCGGTGAGGCTCCCTTTGTTTGTGTGTTCTGCACAATGCGTTGGGCAGCCGCGAGGGCTGCCCCTACAGATTCTTGTTTAAGTCCTTTCCTTAAAGGTCAGCCTGCGGCATTGCCTGCACTTCGGCGGCGGTGAAGACCGGCCCCTCTTTGCAAATGTACACCGAGCCGACGTTGCAGCGGCCGCATTTGCCGACGCCGCATTTCATCCGGTTCTCCAGCGTGGTGTAAACGTTCTCCGCCGTGAAGCCGAGTTTTTCGAGCGCGATCAGGGTGAACTTGATCATGATCGGCGGGCCGCAGAGCACGGCGATGGTGTTCTCCGGCGACGGGGCGGCCTGTTCGAGCACGGTTGGCACGAAGCCGACGTGGTCGGTCCAGTCCGGGGTTTCTCCTCCGGGATCGACCGTGAGCACCAGATTGACGTCGTCGCGCTGTTTCCATTCCTCAAGTTCGTGCTTGTAAACGAGGTCGGCAACAGTTCTTGCGCCATAGACAATCGTCACGTCCTTGTACTTTTCCCGTTGGTCGAGGCACGACCAGATGACGCTGCGGGTTGGGGGAAGGGCGATGCCGCCGGCGATGAAGAGCAGGTTCTTGCCCTCGAACTGCTCGATCGGGAAGCGGTTGCCGTAGGGGCCGCGGAAGGTCACGATGTCTCCCGCGTCGGCGTTGGCGAGCGTCGAGGTCACTCTGCCGGACTGGCGGAAGGTGCATTCGATATAGTCCTTGCGGGTCTCCGGGCTGGCGACGCAGAAGGTGCTTTCGCCCTCGCCGTAGATGCCGTACAGGCCGAACATGCCGGTCTGGTAGTTTGCCTTGAAGAATTCGTGATCTTCCTGACGGACGAATTCAAGTTTGAGCGTGTTGACGCCGGGGGCCTCGGCACGCTTCGATACAACCCGCATCGGAAACGGGGTGTAGATCATGTTGCTGGTGTGGTATCGGTCTTGTGTCACCTCGGTAAATTTGTAATCGCTTGCAGAGTTTCGGTAATACCCATGTCCACCGGGCACTGGCGGGTGCACCGGCCGCAGCCGCTGCAACTGTTGACGCCGAACTTGCCCTGGTAGTAGTTGAACTTGTGCATGATGCGCTGGCGCCACCGGGTGGATTGCGCATTCCTCGGGTTGTGGCCGGAGGTGTGCATGGTGAAGAGCGCGAAGGAGCAACTGTCCCAGTTCTTGCGGCGGATGCCCTGGTAGGTGTCGCCTTCGTCCTGGATGTCGAAGCAGTGGCAGGTGGGGCAGAGGAACGTGCAGCTTCCGCAGCCGATGCAGCGCATGGAGATGTCTTTCCAGAACTGGCTTTCGAAGTTTGCCGGATCGGCAAGCCACTCCATCACCTTTTCGACATCGAATTTTTCGGCGACCTGGGGCACGGGAGCGGCTTGGTCCGAGCTCTCCTGCAACAGCGGGGAGACGGTGTCGAGGAGCGCCGTGCCGCGTTCGCTGACGGCTTCGATCTGCCAGCCGTTGCCGCTTGCGAGCGGGCGCAGCATCACGTCCGCGCCTTTGGTGCTGTCGGGCGAGAGCTTCACCGAGGTGCACATGCAGAAGTCGTCGGCCTCGGCGCAGGCGATGGTGACAATCACCGAGTTGTTGCGGCGACGGAACCAGTAGTCGTCCTTGTAGTCCCAGCCGAAGAGCGGGTCGTCAATCGCCAGACCCGAAGCGTCGCACGGGCGCACGCCGAAGAAGATGCGCTTTTTGTCGGGCGGGGTCATGGTTTCCGAGTCGATGTCGTGCTTGCTGATTTTGTATTTGATCAGCGGCTCGGTCTGCGGAAAGAAGTGGTCCTTGATGGTTCGTTCCGTCAGGATGAGGTCGAGGGCCATATCGGAGGCCTTCTGCACCTCGTCGAAGCTGCTCATGTCGTGCCGCTGCACAGGGGCGAGTACGCTGTAACCGGCTTTCTGCCAGGCGGCAATGCAGTCGTCGAGTTTATTCTTGGGAAGTATTCTGGTCATGCTTGTCCGGATGCTTAAAGAATGAAGGTCTCGGGATCGTCCTGGCTGAAGCTTGCGAGTACGGGTTTCTGGTCGCTGCTTTCACCGGCGTGGTAGTCGAAGGCCTCTTTGACCTCTTTGCCCATGCGGTAGTTGATGAGCCTGAGAGGAATGTTCACCGGGCAGGCCCGGTCGCAGGCTCCGCAGGCCGCGCATCTGCCGGCAAGGTGGAATGCCCTGACGAGGTTCCACTCGAAGTTGCCGAGGGTGTGCGACGAGGTGCTGACCCATTGCGGCTGGTTCACATCGACGATGCAGCGGCGGCAGTAGCACATCGGGCAGGCCTGTCGGCAGGCGTAGCACTTGATGCACTTGGAGAACTGCTCCTTCCAGAACTCGAACCTTTCGGCGGGGCTCATGGCTTCGAGCCGTTCGGCCTCCTTCTGCACGGCGGGCGGCGGCGTGGCGGTGCGGATCTTGCTGCCGATTTCGGCGAAGTCGCCGATCGAGCGCCCCGACAGCGGCCTGATTTCGTTGTTCTCGATGGCGTAGCCGAAAATCACCACCTGCTCCGGCTTGACCTGGCACTCGGAGACGAGGATGTTCAGGCTTCTGATGCCGTCCGGCTTCAGGAAAATCGCCACCTTCTTGCCATCCGAAAGCAGGCCTCCGGCAACCAGGTAGGTCGTGAGGTTCGAGATGCAGGCCGGGTCGAGCACCAATTTTTCCGCCTCTTCTGGCGTGCGGGCGAAGAGCGGACGGCGGCGGTCGGCGGTCGAGCCCGGGCCGAAGCCGATGACCAGCTTCACTTCGCCCGACGAGAGCAGCGCTGCCGCTTCACTTCTGTATTGTTCCTGTATTCCCATGGATGGTTCCTTAATACGAAGACTGGGTTTCAATGACTTTCTGCAGCTCCTGGTACTGCGTGAACGGGCCGAGCTTTTTGGTGTCCTCGGTGATCTCGTTGATCAGGTCGGCGAATTTGGCTCCCTCGGCGGCGCTGACCCACGAGAAGCGGATGCGCTCTTCGGGAATGCCGGTGAAGGCAAGCAGGGCGCGGAAGACCGTCCAGCGGCGGCGGGCGTGGTAGTTACCTGCGGCGAAGTGGCAGTCGCCGGGGTGGCAGCCGCTGACCAGCACGGAGTCGGCCCCTTTCTGCAGGGCCTTGAGGATGAACATCGGGCTGATGCGTCCGGTGCAGGGAAGGCGCACGATCCTGACGTTCGGCGCGTACTTCAGACGGCTTGTGCCTGCAAGGTCGGCACCGGCGTAGGTGCAGTAGGTGCAGACAAAAGCCACGATTTTCGGTTCGAATGATTCGCTCATCGGCTGAATTCGGTCGCTTGGTTTAGGTTCAGTGTTACAGGGCCATCACTTCGGCAAAGATCTGTTTTTCGGTAAATCCGGCCAGATCGATGCTGTTGGAGCGGCAGAAGGTGACGCAGGTGCCGCATCCCTGACAGAGTCCGGGATTGACGTCGGCCACCTGTTTGATGAGGTTGCCGTTGCGGTCGTTGATGTCGCGCACGTCGATGGCGTTGTACGGACAGGCCATGATGCAGCCTTGGCATCCGGCGCAGGTCGCGTCGTTGACGCCCGCCACGACCGGCTCGCGTTCGAGCTGCTCGCGGCTGAACAGGCCGATCACTTTTGCCGCAGCAGCCGAAGCCTGGGCGACCGAATCGGGAATGTCCTTGGGCGACTGGCACGCGCCGCAGAGGTAGATGCCGGCCGTGGCCGTTTCGACCGGGCGGAGCTTCAGGTGCGCTTCGTTGTAGAAGCCGTACTCGTCGTAGCCGATGCCGATCTTCTTGGCGGTCTCCTTGGCGTCAGGCTGGGGCACGATGGCCGTGGCCAGCACCACCATGTCGGCGGCAACCTCGACCGGCTTGCCGAGCAGCGAGTCGACGCCGCGAACGATCAGCTTGCCGTTCTCTTCGTAAAGCTTGCTGACGCGGCCACGCAGGTATTCGGCTCCATCCTCCTCGATAGCGCGGCGCGTGAACTCGTCATAGCCCTTGCCGGCGGCACGGATGTCCATGTAGAAAATCTGGCTCCTGCCGTGGTGATTCTTGTGCGCGAAGAGCATGGCGTGCTTGGCCGTGTACATGCAGCAGATTTTGGAGCAGTACTTGACGCCTTTGGATGGGTCGCGCGAACCGGCGCACTGGATGAAGACAATCGTTTCGGGCTCCTTGCCGTCCGAGGGGCGCAGGATTTTTCCGGAGGTCGGGCCGCTTGCCGAAGCGAGCCGCTCGAAGCTCAGGCCGGTGATCACGTCCTTGTACTTGCCATAGCCGTATTCGCCGTAGAGCGAGGTGTCCTGAATCTGGAAGCCGGTGGCCACCACGATGGCGCCAATTTCGTACTCCTCGAAGGTGTCCTGCATCTCGAAATCGATGCAGTTCTCGATCTGGCAGGTTTTCTGGCAGATTTTGCACTTGCCGTTCTTGAAGTAGGTGCAGCGGGTCGTATCGATCACCGGCACGTTCGGTACGGCTTGCGCGAAGGGCGTGTAGATGGCCGTGCGGTTGCCGAGTCCGCATTCGAATTCGCTCGGGATTTTCTTGACCGGGCACTTCTGGATGCAGTCGCCGCAACCGGTGCACTTGTTGATATCGACGTAGCGCGCCTTCTTGCGGATCTTCACCTTGAAGTTGCCGATGTAACCGTCAACCGATTCAACCTCAGAGTAGGTGAGTACCTTGATGTTCGGGTGCTGGATGGCTTCCACCATGCGTGGCGTCAGGATGCACTGCGAGCAGTCGAGCGTCGGGAAGGTTTCGGAGAGCTGCGACATGTGCCCGCCAATCGATGGTTCGCGTTCGACAAGAATCACTTCGCGCCCCGCGCCGGCGATGTCGAGCGCGGCCTGGATGCCCGCGATGCCGCCACCGATGACCAGCGCGCGGCGGGTGACCGGCACGGAGATCGGTTTCAGGTCGTTGTTTCGCTTGACCTTTTCTACCAGCGAACGGGTGATCTCGATCGCCTTTTCGGTGGCCTTCTCCTTGTCGGAGTGTACCCAGGAGCAGTGCTCGCGGATGTTGGCCATTTCAAGCATGTATGGGTTGAGCCCGGCTTCGGCGCACGCCTTGCGGAAGGTCGTTTCGTGCATCCTCGGCGAACAGGCAGCCACCACGACGCCGGTCAGGTTGTTCTCCCTGATTGCGCGCTTGACGGTTTCCTGCCCGGGGTCGGAGCAGAAATACTTGTACTCGGTGCACACTTCCACGCCGGGATGTTCGGATATTTTCCTGACCAGCGTTGCCGTATCGACCATCGAGGCGATATTCTCGCCGCAGTGACAGACGAAGACTCCTATTTTTGCCATCCTGAAGTCCTGAAGTTTATGAGGTTACCGGTACCGGAAGAGTGATGCGCCGCCGTGTACCGCCAGACTATGGGGACAGTCAGTCCCTTATACCGCCGTGAACAGCGGTGCATTTCGAGATTTGGGTCTTGAGTTTCCAGACTCGCCTGCTGTCCGGAACCTGAAAGCCGTACCGAAACATGGGCAGGCCTTCGGGCAGGCGGCAAGCGGTCAGGCGATTATCCGCCGGGCCGTATATCCGGCGCCGGGTCGGCGAACGAGCTGGCGAAGACCTTCAATGTACGAATCGAATGCTCTTTTTTCATACATCCGGAGCAGATTAAAGGTTTCTTACCGGTTCCTGACCATGTCGGCAGCCTGCACGAAGTGCTTGTCGAGCGCCACCTCTTCTGGGCTTGCGCCGCAGGCGAGGGCGACCAGGTCGGAGATGTAGTACACCGGCATTTCGCCAACATCGTTGTAGCGTTTGCGCATGCTTTCCTGACGCATGTCGAGGTTGGCATGGCAGAGCGGGCAGGCCACCACGTAGGCGCCAGCGCCGCTGCTGGAGGCGTTTTTGGCGATTTTGTGCGTCAGATCCTCGATCATCTCCTGCTGGGCCATGGTCAGTCCGGCGCCGCAGCACTCGACCTTGTAGGCCCAGTCAACCGGCTTGGCGCCCAGCGCTTCGACGATCGACTCCATCTTGGTCGGATTTTCCGGATCGTCGTAGCCCATCGCGTCGAAGGGGCGAACAAGCAGGCAGCCGTAGTAGCAGGCCAGCGGCAGATCCCTGAGCGGGTGGGTGACCCGTTTTCTGATCTCTTCAGGCTCCATGCCTTCGAGCAGTTGCATGACCCCGATGAACTGTGCCTTGCCCTCGGTGTCGTAACCCATGACGCTCCTGAGTTCGTTGCGAAGCTCTTCGGACTCTTTGAGCGCTTTGCGGGCCGTGACCTGGCGGTTCAGGCAGGCAGCGCAGGGGGTAAGCACGTAGTGCAGTCCCTGCTTGTCGGCCAGAGCCTGGTTGCGCGCCGGCAGCAGCATCGAGAGCTTGTGGTTGGTCGCGTGGGCCGAGCTGGCTCCGCAGCAGTTCCAGTCCTCGATTTCGTGCAGCTTGATGCCGAGGTGATCGCACATCCGGCGGATGGAGATGTCGTAATCCTTCGCCGTGCCGGACAGCGAGCAGCCGGGGTAGTAGCCGACGGTCATTCCGGGCTTGATTTTAACCGGTTCGTCGGCTTTGAAGGTGCGCTTGACGGGCTTGCGTTTCGGCGCCGGGGTATGGCTCTCCTGTTCGGAAAGCTGGAAAATCTTTTCGATCTGCCCCTTGTTCTCTACGCCCTCTTTCGAGGTGATGGCCGCAACGGGGTTGATCTTGCCCTGTTTCATCATCTTGATGCCGGCGCCAGCGTCCTGCAGGAAGGTGCGGGTACGCAGCTTGTAGCTGTTGACCAGAGCCAGCTCCTGCAAACGGCCGCTCTTGCGCACCGTGTTCAGGAAGGAGGTGTGGAATGCCGTGACCAGCTTTTTGGCGCGGTCGGTGGAAACAATGCCGCTCTTGAGGGCCATCTCGCGCAGAGCATCCATCGTGCCGGCAATCTCCATGTTCTGCGGGCATCGCGAGGTGCAGGTCATGCAGCCGATGCAGTACCAGAGCGCATCTGAGCGCATCGCCTCTTCGACGTAACCGGCCTGCACCAGACGCATGATCCTGGCAGGGGGATTGTCCATGAACCCGCCGGCGGGACATCCGGCGGTGCATTTGCCGCATTGATAACAGCAGGCATAGTTGTTGCCTGTTACCTGTTCGAGTTGCTGCTTCAATGAATCTGTACGAATAGTATGCTCCATCGATTGATGTCTGCCTGATGTTATGGCATTCCGGAAACTGCGCTGTGCTTTTGACCGTTTTAAAGCCTCAAGGGCGCTTCGCTACTTCATCGAATACGTCAATGTTTCAGGATTGCCTTTTATTTTTGGATGAATTCGTGCGGGCTCAATAAGGGCATGAGCGTCAATTTTAAAAAAAAATACCCTAATGTCCAATCAAGGGGGTTTATTTTCTTGAGAATGCCGTCCAATCGGTAGTTTTGACTGAGAAGATTTCATTTCATCAATCCAAACAACGAGAACCATGCTGAAAGAGTTCAGGGAGTTTGCCCTCAAAGGCAATGTGGTTGATATGGCCGTTGGCATCATCATCGGGGGAGCCTTCGGCGCGCTGGTCAATTCGATGGTCAGTGATGTTCTCATGCCTCCTCTCGGCCTTTTTCTGAAAGGAGCGGATTTTTCAGACCTTTTTTTTGTGCTCAAAGAGGGCTCCAGCCCGGGGCCTTATCTGGCTCTTGCTGACGCCAAAAGCGCCGGAGCGGTGACCTTGAATTACGGGCTGTTCTTCAATGCGCTTATCGGCTTTCTCATCATGGCCTTTGCTGTTTTCCTGCTGGTCCGTTCGATCAACAGGCTCCGCAGGATGTCAGAAAAACCGGCAGCGCCAACCGCCGCTCCCGAGACCAAAGAGTGTCCTTTCTGCTTTACGGCCATACCGGTCAAGGCCGTTCGCTGCCCGAACTGCACTTCGCAGTTGTGAAGTCGTCCGGCGCAGGGGAGCTTTGCGTACCCGGCTTTGAGATTTTTGGCAGTAACCCTATGGAGATCAACGGCTTTTTGTTTATGATTGGAGGGCGCCTCTGAAAAATTTTTACGAGCCATGATTGTCGCGTTGGGTGGTCTTCAAAATCCTTGCGTACATCGCGTACGCTCGGTTTTTGTGCTCCAGCCGTCTTGCACTTGGCTCTCTGATGACATTTTTCAGCAGTGCCCTGGATTTGTTTTGGACGTTTTTTTATTACAACAGCTTCTGTTTCAACGTTTTTTCGGAATCTATTCCCATGTTCGACGAGATTGAATTCGACAAGATCAAAAGACTGCCGAAATATGTGTTTGCCGCCGTCAATGAACTGAAGATGGCCGAGCGGCGCGCCGGTGAGGATGTGATCGATTTTTCGATGGGCAATCCTGACGGCCCGACGCCACAGCATATTATCGACAAGCTTGTCGAGAGCGTCAGCAAGCCAAAAACGCATGGCTACTCTGTATCCAAAGGCATTTACAAGCTTCGCGGCGCGGTTGGCAACTGGTATCGGAACAAGTACAATGTCGATCTCGATCTCGATCGCGAGGTGGTGGTGACGATGGGCTCCAAAGAGGGCTATGCCCATCTGGTGCAGGCCATCACCAATCCCGGCGATCTGGCTATCGTGCCCGATCCCTGCTATCCGATTCACTCCCAGGCCTTCATTCTGGCCGGTGGAAACGTGCATCGCATGAAGCTTGAGATGAACGACGACTACACGCTCGATGAAGAGGCGTTTTTCCACAACATCGAAACGGTTTTCCGCGAGTCGTCGCCCAAGCCGAAGTATCTGGTGGTCAATTTCCCGAACAATCCCACCACGGCCACCGTCGAATTGCCGTTTTACGAGCGCCTGGTCGATCTGGCGCGGCGGGAGCGTTTTTACATCATCAGCGACATCGCCTATGCCGAAATCACCTTCGACGGCTATGTGACGCCGTCAATTCTCCAGGTGCCGGGGGCGAAAGATGTGGCCGTCGAAAGCTACACGCTCTCCAAAACCTACAACATGGCAGGGTGGCGCGTGGGCTTCATGGTTGGCAACGCCAAACTGGTCGGTGCGCTGGAAAAGATCAAGAGCTGGCTCGATTATGGTACGTTCACGCCGATCCAGGTCGCTTCGACGATTGCGCTTACCGGCGATCAGGGGTGTATTGACGAGATCCGGGAGGTTTATCGCAAACGGCGTGACGTGCTTATTTCAAGTTTTGCCAACGCAGGGTGGGACATTGTGACGCCTCGCGCCTCGATGTTTGTCTGGGCAAGGATTCCCGAGCCGATGCGTCACCTGGGAAGCCTTGAATTCAGCAAGAAGCTGCTCGTCGAAGGCAAGGTGGCCGTCAGCCCCGGCATCGGTTTTGGCGCCTACGGTGACGAATACGTCCGCGTGGCGATGATCGAAAACGAAGAGCGTATCCGCCAGGCTGCAAGGAATGTGAAAAAGTTTTTGAAGAGTAACAGCGGGGGGTAATGGAAGAGGTGGACGTTGTGGACTCAGTGGACTTGGTGGACGAAAATCGAACGTTTTTCGTCCACCAAGTCCACCATTCCCCTTTACTCTTCGCTTTCAAACAGCTCAAGCACAGCCTGCGGGATGGCTTCGAGCACGTCCATCGAGGAGACGAGGCTGGAGACGTTTGAGGCGAGGTCTCCGGCGCGGCCGTGCAGCCAGGCCGCTGCAGCGGCGGCTTCATGTGTGTCGAGGCCTTTGGCGGCCAGCGCGCCGATCATGCCTGAAAGCACGTCCCCCGTGCCCGCCGAGGCGAGCGCTTCGGTGCCGCTGTTCGAGATGAGCACCATGCCCGAGGGCGAGGCGATGAAGGTGGGGGAGCCTTTGAGCAGCAGGTTGGTGTTCCAGATCGAGGCCAGGTTGCGCGCCGTGTCGATCGGGGCGCCGAGAATTTCATCCACCTCCA
This sequence comes from Chlorobiaceae bacterium, assembly GCA_016931495.1. Lineage (GTDB taxonomy): Bacteria > Bacteroidota > Chlorobiia > Chlorobiales > Chlorobiaceae > Chlorobaculum. The sequence goes on from JAFGER010000029.1 coordinate 19,529, forward strand.
GTCCGCTCAACCGGCTGCATTCGCCCGCGTGGGGCGTCAGCACGGCGTCTTCGAGGCCGGTGATGCGCTCCAGCAGGTTCCGCTCGGCGATGGCGTAGAGCGCGTCCGCGTCGAGCACCAGTTTCTTGCCGGTAATTTCCGGGGTGCACAGCAGCGTTTCGATCAGCTCCAGGGACTCTTCGCTGCGCCCGATGCCGCAGCCGATGACGATGGCGTCGGCCCATCTTGCCTTTTCGATGATCGAAATCATGTCGCGGCCGATCACCACCACTTCCGGCGCGAAACTGTGCATGACCGAGGCGTGGCCCTCCGGCAGAGAGGCGCAAACGTAGCCCGCGCCAGTCTTGACGGCCGCCCGTGCCGACAGGAGCGCCGCACCGAGCATCGAGCCGCCGCCGTCCGCCGAGCCGGTGACGAGCAGCACCTTGCCGTTCAGGTGCTTGGCGCTTGACGGATCGCGCAACAGGTAGCTTTCCGCTGCAAAAGTTTCATCAACCAGCATGCACGATGTCGGTTCGACCAGGAATTCCGGGATGGAGATTTCAGCCGTCTGAATCTCTCCCGAGACTTCGGGGCCGCGGTTCTGGAAGAACCCGGTCTTGAGGAAGGCCATCGTGACCGTCATGTTCGCCCTGACGCACGGCTCGGAGCAAAGCCCGGTCGTGGCGTCGAGTCCCGAGGGGAGATCGATGGCGACCGTGACAGCTTCAGAATGGTCGTTGATGAAGTTGACCAGCTCGACCGCCGATTTTGCGGGATCGCGGAGCTGCGGATTTTCGGCGTCAATCTTCAGGCCGGTGCCGAGCAGGGCATCGACCACCACCTGATAGGCGGTCGCGCCGACAGCCGTGCGCGCCTCGTCGAGGCCGGCGAAAATGCGGAGCTTTTCGTTGTAGCGCCGGTAGGCCTTGAGAATGTTCAGGCCTTCAAGATTCACTCCGGCCAGCTCCTCCTCTGGCCAGACCAGCAGCACATCGACCTGCGCGCCGAGGTTCAGCAGGTGCCGCGCCGTGACGAAACCGTCGCCGCCGTTGTTGCCCTTGCCGCAGACGACCAGCACCGCAATGCCGTCGAGGTTCCGTTCGCTCTCGAACTGTCCGGCGATCATCCGGGCGGTTTCCCGTCCGGCAAGCTCCATCAGCCGGGTTTCACCGGTGCGCAGCTCCTCGATGGCCGCCCGGTCGGCCAGACTCATCTCTTTGGCGGTCAGTACCGGATTCATAGCTTATCGTCCTTTCGGTTTTGCTCAAAGTTCTTCAAGATGCAGCGACGACTCCAGCGCATGTTCGTAGGCCTGCACCAGCTCGCCGAGCGAGTACTCGGCCACGGGGCGTCCGTTGACCGCGATGCTTGCGCCTTCAGCCACCACCTTGCCGATGATGCGCACCGGCACTTTCAGGCGGTCGGCCTCCTCGATGACCGCACCGGCTCTGGCGGGGTCGATTGAAATCACCACGCGCCCCTGCGCTTCGGAGAAGAGCAGCTTCTGGAGGGCGGTGCTGTCCTGCGACGATGCTTCGAGATCGACCTCGAAGCCGAGCATCCTTTCGCGATCCATGATCGACTGCTCGAACAGAGTGACGGCAAGGCCGCCGTCCGAAACGTCGTGCGCCGATCTGACAAGCTGTTTTGCGGCCAGCGTGACCAGCAGCTCCTGAAGGTTTTTTTCGTGCTCCAGATCGACCGCGGGCGAGTCCGTGCCGGGCGTGCCATACTGCATGAGCAGGTACTCCGAGCCGTCGAGCGAGAGTTCCGGGTCGCCGAGCAGCACGATGGCGTCACCCGCCTCGCGGAAGGTCGAGAGCACCAGATTGTCGATGTC
>JAFGER010000030.1 GCA_016931495.1 Chlorobiaceae bacterium
CGGATGGCGTCCTCGATGTCAACGGCCAGCTCTTCGTCCGAAAGCTCCTTGAGGATGCTCGGCCCGCCGCTGCACCGCATAACGACCGCTTTGGTGAGGCTCGGCGGAACGGTGGTACGAAGGATACCGCGGGTCAGCATGATGGCGTCGGCGTGCTTCATGAGCGGCACGATGTTCACGTCGGGGCGCTCCAGGCCGGTGGTCGGCCCCTGGAAGTAGCCGTGGTCGATGGCGAACATCACCGTCTTGCCGGTGTCGGGACGGAAAATCCTCGAAAGGCGGTTCTTCATGCCCCAGTCGAGCGAGTGGGCGCCTTTCAGAAAGAAGCCGTAATTGTTGACCGGAACGTCGGTGTAATACTCTTTCGCCTGTTTGTCCTTATCGTACTCCGCCATCGTGGACCTCCTGATTCGGTTAGTGATTGTTTGATGAAATTCGTCTGATGCTCACCTGAGCGCGGCGGCGATGTTGCCACCGTCAACCGTGGTGATCGAGCCGGTCGTTTTGGCTTCGAGCGCCAGATGGACGAAAGCGTCGGCCACATCCTCGGCCGTCACTTCAAGGCTGAGCAGGTTGCCGGCCATGTACTCCCGTTCGCTCAGTCCGCGCGCCGACGAACGGGCCTTGATCATCTCCGGCGTAAGCAGGCCGCTGCGGATGCGGTCGGCGTTGACGCCGTTCGAGCGGATGCCGTCGCGCCCGTGATCGAGCGCGTACTGACGCACAAGGAACAGCGTGGCCGCTTTGGGCAGACCATAGGGGCCGAAGTCGGGGCCGGGGTTGACCGCCTGTTTGGAGACGTTGAAGAGCAACGTGCCGCCGGTGCCCTGCGCGCGCATGAGCCTGACCGCGTTCTGCGCGACGGTCTGGTGCGAGAAGAAGTTGATTTCGAAGCTCTTGCGGAGCAGCTCGTCGGAGACGTCGCCGATGCGCCCTTGCAGCGCGACGCCGACGTTGGAGACGACGATGTCGAGGCCACCGAAGGTGCGGCAGATCGTATCGAAAGCGCTGCGCACCGCAGCGGCATTCGTGACGTCGCAGGGAATCACGAGCGTGCCGGCGCCCAGCTCTTCAGCCGCCTTGTCGAGCGCCGCCGGATCGAGATCCATGATCACCAGCTCCGCGCCTTTCGCCCTGAAGGCTTTCGCGGTGGCCAGGCCGATAGCGCCCGCGCCACCGGTGACGAGCGCCACCTTGCCGGCGAACTCGCCACCGTTGCGGTTCTTGCGCACCTTGGCCTGCTCCATGTCCCAGTACTCGATCTCGAAGGCATCCTTCTCCGAAATCGACTCGAAGCAGCCGATCGATTCGGCGTCGAGCATCGCCACCGCCGAGTGCTCGGCGATGTCCGCCGTGAGCTTCGCATCGGCAGCCGAACGGCCGAGGCCGAACAGGCCGAGGCCCGGCACGAGCACGACGCGCGGCATCGGATCGATCATCGACACATCCATGCCGGTGGCCGCCTGCTGGCGCTCGAAGTAGGCGCGGTACTCCTCGACGTAGCGTTCGACGCACTCCCTGAGCGCCTTGCCGAACCCTTCCAGGTCACCGGCGTCCGGCGCGGGCGCGACGAGCGGATGGTTCTTGGTGCGGATGATGAAGTCCGGCGTCATCGCCCCTTTCTTGCTGAACGCTTCGAGGTCGGCAAGTTTGAGGTAGTCGAGCAGCCCGGGCGAGTTGCGGAATTCAAGCACGAAGCTCTGGTAATCCTTCTCGCCGGGCGTCTTCTCGAACGAGCAGGCGCCGCGCACGATGGGCGCGACCTGTTCGACCGAAGCGATGGCGGCAGGCAGCGGAGCCGATGCGAACACTTTGCGTTCGGCGGAGCCAATGCGCTCCTCGATGCGGTTCACACCGTCGATCATGCGGTCGTAGGCCTCTTTGGCCGAATCACCGAAGGTCACCAGACCGTGCTTGTGCAGCACCATGCCCTCGATGGCGGGATTCTCTTCGTACGCATTCACCGCAAATTTGGCCAGGCCGAGACCGGGCTGGATGTAGGGCACCATGCCGTAGCTCTCGCCCAGCGCCTCGCGGCACAGGCGCTCGCCTTCGGTCTGGTTGCTCAGCGTGAGCAGGGCCAGCGAGTGGGTGTGCATGATGTAGCGGTGAGGCAGGAAGGCGTGCAGCAGCGTCTCGATGGACGGGCTGAGCGACCGGCTCACCATGTGATCGGTCAGGGTGAAGAGATTGAGAAACAGGAAATTCTTGAACTCCCTGTTCGAAAAGCGCCGGATATCCTCCTCGCTGTGCCGCTGCCCGGAAGCGTACATCTCTTGCAGCTTGCGGAGCGGTTCGATGCGAACCGGCGTGAAGTCCTGCACATCGACCGACGCGAGGTTCACTCCGCTGGCCTTGATATAAATCACGTTGGCATGATTGCCGATGAAATCGTTCAGCACACTCTTGACGGAGGTGTTGCCCCCGCCGTGCATGACCAGCCGGTCATCCCGGCCCAGCAGCCGCGAAGCATAGACGAGCTCGACCAGCTCATGAGGCGTATCGGCGGCATCGATACGGCCCGCCACCGTCTTTTCAAGATCGGACTCGTTCCAGAGATTCAGCATACGGATTGAATATTCCTTTGAGCACGGTTAACAATTCGGCAGAGCGATTCAGGATTGCATGTTCTGCATTTTCCCCGAATGACGTTTCTGAATGAGAAATCCCGAGAGATAGATCAGGATGAAGCCCGGAATGACCAGGGCGAAATAGAGGGTCTGGTCGTGCGGCGTTCTGAGCTGTCCGGAATCCCAGATCATCCAGACAAGCGCGAACCAGAGCGGCCCGACAAAGACAAACATCGCATTCCAGAGCGTCTTGAAACTGTAGTTCATAGTTGGCACCATCTGTGTTGAAGTGAGGCGGTCAGATCTGCCCCTGCACCCTCAGCTTTCGTTCGTTGTTTTTTTCGAGAATGATCCTCACCAGGTACTGCAAAGCGTTCATCACGTAGGTCAGGTAGGCGATGTAGGCCTCGACGACCAGCACCTCTTCCGGGTAACCCATCCAGGCCATCACGAAATAGAGCAGATGGAAAAAGGCCGCCACCGTACTGCCCACATCCTCCCAGAGAAACTCTTTGGAATAGATCCACTTGTCGAAAATCTCCTTCTCGAAAAACATGCCTGTGATGAACAGAAGGGCAAAAAAGAGGGTCTTGAACAGAATGGCCACGCTGATCCAGTAGAAATCGATGGGGGCCAGATCAAAATAATAGAGCGAATTGAGAGTTACGCCACCAAGGAAAATGAAAAACTGAATCGGAGCCAGAATGATCTGGATGTCGGTCCATACCGATGCGTTACGTTTGGCGAGCTGTTCAGGCGTATAACGGGGCATAAAGTCTTTTGGCTTGCAACTGGATTTAAACGATAGGTCAGCCTGCGCCGGCTGTGAGAAGGAGGGAATATAGCAAAATCCGGTCGCCCTGAAAAACAGGGAAAATCTGAAATCACCGGCCTGCAACAAACCTGTTTTTACGTCATTACGGCCAACGGCCAAAAAGGAATATTTTGCTAAATTCGGCAGGTTTCGTAGGTTTCACCAGACAGGTTGTACGTCCGGCGTCTATCGTCCGTCGAAACGGAGCTACCCTGCTGTTTAGAGAGATGGTTTTTTCCGAAAATCCGGTTTTTCTCCTGATGCAATTTCCCGATCCAGAAGCCACCCGGCCGTTGAAAATCCTGCTCGTTTCCCCGCAGGGCAAAATGGATGACGACAGCAACCAGAAACCTCTGTTCCACATGGCGCTCGGCGTCCTGGCTAGCCTGACGCCCCCGCAGCACCAGCTCGAAATGGTGGACGAGCACTTCCACGATGAAATCAACTACGATGGCGATTACGACATGGTCGGCATCACCTCGAGAACGCTGGAAGCAACCCGCGCCTACGAAATAGCCGACGAGTTCCGGCGGCACGGCAAGACCGTGGTGCTCGGCGGCCTGCACATCTCGTTCAACCCCGACGAGGCGGCAAAGCACGCCGACTGCATCGTGGTTGGCGAAGCCGACAACCTCTGGACGACGCTGCTCGATGACGTGGCCAACAAGCGGCTCAAGGAGCGCTACGACGCCAAGGATTTCCCGCCGGTCAAATCGATCACGCCGATCAACTACGAACGCATCGCCAGGGCCTCGAAACGGACGAAAGTCGATGGCACCAAATCGATTCCGATCTATGTGACCCGCGGCTGCCCCTTCAACTGCTCGTTCTGCGTGACGCCGAATTTCACCGGCAAACAGTACCGGGCACAGAATCCCGAATCGCTGAAGCATCAGGTCGAGGAGGCCAAAAAGTACTTCTTCAAGGCCAACGGCAAAAACTCCAAGCCCTGGTTTATGCTGACCGACGAGAACCTCGGCATCAACAAGAAGAAGCTCTGGGAAGCGCTCGACCTGCTCAAGGAGTGCGACATCACCTTCAGCGTCTTCCTCAGCATCAACTTCCTCGAAGACCCGGTGACGGTCAAAAAGCTGGTCGATGCCGGCTGCAACTTCGTGCTTGCCGGTCTTGAGTCGATCAAGCAGAGCACGCTGGAGCACTACAACAAAGGGCACGTCAACTCGGCGGAAAAGTACACGAAGATCATCGAGGATTGCCGGCAGGCAGGCCTGAACATCCAGGGCAACTTCCTCTTCAACCCGGCCATCGACACCTTCGAGGACATCGACGAGCTGGTGGAGTTTGTCGAGAAGAACCGCATCTTCATGCCCATCTTCCAGATCATCACCCCCTATCCCGGCACGAGGATGTATCACGAATACAAGGAGAGCGGGCTGATCACCGACGAGGACTGGGAAAAGTACAACGCGCTGCACCTGGTCATCAAGTCGGATCGCTACGACCCGCTGCTCTTCCAGTACAAGGTGCTCTCAAGCTATGTGAAGGTCTATTCATGGCGGCACATCATCGCCAGAACGTGGGTCAATCCGCGCAAGATGATCAATCTTGTCACCAGCATCGCGTTCAGAACCCACCTCACCGCACAGCTCAAGGCGTTCGAGCAGGAGCACAAAATGAACCCAGCCATGCTGGCCGGAGTCAAACCCCGCAACGTGAATGCCTGACGACAGGAGCAGGAAAGCCGCGCTCGACCAGGCAGTGTGGCTCCTGTCAGGACGGGCTCACGGAAAAGCCGAACTTGAAAGCAAACTGAAAAAGAAAGGATTCGATCCGGAGTCGATTGCGTCGGTCATGGAGCGGCTCGAACAGCTCAGGCTGCTCGACGACCGGGCCTTCGCCGGAAGCTGCATGGCAAGCCAGGCACGCCGCCGCCCCGAAGGAGCCTTCAAGACCCGCGCACGGCTCAGGCAAAAGGGACTCAGCGACGAAATCATCGACGAAACGATAGCGGGCTACGACCAGGCTGAACTCTGCCGCAACGCCGCAGAACGCAAACTCCGAACGCTCTCCGGCCCGCCCGAAACAGTGAAGAAAAAGCTCCACGCCTTCCTGAAAAACCGCGGCTTCGACTGGGAAACAGTAAGGGACACGGTGGAGCTGGTGACGGCCTCCGACCGATCAGCCTGATCTCCCACCCCCAACGCAAAAGGGCAGACACACAGGTCTGCCCCTACAGTTGCAATTTGCTCGCCGCTATTCATCACCCATGTGCACGAGCGTACCGATTGGATCGCCCTTGAGCAGACTGGTGAAGTTGCCTTTCCGGTTCATGTTCATCACCACAATCGGCAGGGTGTTTTCGCGGCAGAGCGTGATAGCAGTCATATCCATCACCCTGAGGTTTTTCCTGATAACGTCGAAATAGGAGATGCGAGGATAGAACTCGGCATCGGGATTTTTTTCGGGATCCGAATCATAGACCCCCTCAACCCTGGTGCCTTTGATGATGACATCGGCTTCAATTTCGATAGCGCGGAGAGATGCGGCCGTGTCGGTCGTGAAATAGGGGTTTCCCGTGCCTGCTCCGAAAATGACCACCCGCCCTTTTTCAAGGTGCCGTACAGCCCGGCGGCGGATGAAAGGCTCGGCGATCTGCTCCATCTTGATGGCGGTCAGAAGGCGGGTGTAGATGCCTTTGCGCTCAAGGGCGTCCTGCAGAGCCAGAGAGTTGATAACCGTGGCGAGCATGCCCATGTAGTCGGCCTGAACCCGGTCCATCGAGGCTGCGGCCTTCGAAAGACCCCGGAAAATGTTGCCGCCTCCGATGACCAGCGCGATTTCAGCGCCGAGGTCGCTGGCCTCCTTGATCTCGTCGGCAAACTTGTCCAGCACACCGGCATCGATACCGTAACCACTTTCTCCGGCAAGCGATTCGCCGCTGATTTTGAACAGGATTCTCCTGTACTTGAGCATAAATTGCTTCTCCTTCTACTGATTGGCTGTTGTGCTGAACAAAAAAATGAAAAGTTCTTCCTGATAATAAGCAAAAAAAAAGCCTCGCATAACGAGGCTTTTTTCAGTTTCAGGCTCCTAACTGGTACCTGACAAAGGCTTTGACCCTGACTTGCGCCTGGTTCTTCTTCTTGAAGTCGTCAAGCACGGCAGACACTCGGGCATTCTGATCCTTGATGAAAGTCTGCTCGGTCAGCACCACCTCCTGGTAGTACTTGTCGAGACGGCCCATGACGATCTTGTCAACGAACTCCTCTTTCTTGCCCTGGGCAAGCGCCTGCTGGCGGTAAATTTCCTTCTCCTTTTCGACAAACTCAGCCGGAACAAGCGAACGGTCGGTAACGATCGGAGCGGCAGCGGCGACCTGCATGGCGAGATCTCTTGCAAGCTCTTTCGACTCTTCAGGCTTGTCGGTTTCAAGAGCGATCAGCGCGCCGAGCTGTGCACCGGGGTGGATATAGGCTTCAAGCACGCCATTTTCTGCGGTGAGGCGGGCCATGCGCTTGAGTTCAAGCTTCTCGCCAACCTTGCCGGTCATCGACTTGAGGGCCTCTTCGACGGTTTCGTTGCCGTAAGCCTCGCCGAGGTTGATGGCAAGAAGCGCTTCCCTCGACTCGCAGTTGTTGGCAAGGGCCAGCGTGGCCAGCTCGTTGGCAAAGCCGGTGAACACTTCACCGCGCGCAACGAAGTCGGTCTCACAGTTGAGTTCAAGAATGACACCGTTTTTCTGGTCGTCGCTCATCAGGATGCAGACAGCGCCTTCTGAAGCCTCGCGGTCAGCCCGCTTGGCTGCCATCGCTGCGCCCTTCTTGCGGAGATATTCGATGGCTTTCTGCATGTCTCCCCCGGTCTCTTCGAGGGCCTTCTTGCACTCCATCATGCCGACGCCGGTGGTATCCCTGAGTTCCTTGACGTCCTTGGCAGAAATCTGGCTCATAATAATCTATAGGAATTGAATCGTGAATATTGCGAAAGACGAGGCCGGTAGCGGCTGGCCCGGCCTCGTCCCGTTGGCGTTAAGATCAGTCGTTCGAGGCCTCTTCGGCGTCCTCTTCAGTCTGCTCGTCCATTTCGGCAAGAACCTCCTGCTCGACCTGAAGCGCACGGGCTTCGATGATGGTGTCGGCAACGGCCTTGACCATGAGCTCGATGGAGCGGATCGCGTCATCGTTGGCCGGAATCACGTAATCGACCTCATCGGGATCGCAGTTGGTATCGACCATCGCGAAGATCGGAATGCCGAGCGAACGGGCTTCCCTGATGGCGATGTGCTCTTTCTTGATATCGACCACGAACAGCGCGGCGGGCAGGCGGTTCATGTTGGAGATACCGCCAAGGATGCGCACGAGCTTGTCCTTCTCGCGAAGCAGCATGAGGCGCTCTTTCTTGGTGATCATGTCGAAGGTGCCGTCGGTCTCCATGCGGTCGATGGCGTTCATGCGGCGGATGCTCTGGCGGATGGTCGAGAAGTTGGTCAGCATAC
>JAFGER010000007.1 GCA_016931495.1 Chlorobiaceae bacterium
GATGAACGCCGCCGCGAACGCGGGAGCGGAACACATCATTCTGATGATCGGCGACGGCATGAACATCGAGCACGAAATCGCGGCCAGCCGCTACCTGTACGGCGAAGACTTCGGCCTCTCCTGGAACGACTGGGGCACGCTGGAAGATGGCTGGACGGGCTACGCCACGACCTGGGACGTTGACTCGTACAACACCTATGCGGGCCTGAACGGCGTAGCGGAGTACGACCCGGCAACCTATGATCCGCTCATCGGCTACGATCCGTCGCAGGGCGGCACGACACCGTATCCGGTAGCGATGACCTTCACCGGCACGCCGGACAACGAGGATGTCGGCACGCTCGACATCATGGTGACGGCCACCGACAAGGATGGAGCCTACGCCACCCAGACCTTCACGCTGACGGTGGAGGATGATGTCGCACCGACGGTTACATCCTTCGATCCTGCCGACGGCGCGACCGGGGTGGCGCTTGACGAGACCATCAGCTTCGTATTCAGCGAAGCGATCCAGCTCGACGATGAGACTGGTGTGGTGTTGCATGAAGGCTCGGTGGATGGCGCCGTGGTAGATGCTGACGTTTCGGTAACCGGTTCGACGCTGATGGTCGATCCGACGGGCGCGCTGGTCAACGGTACCGAGTACTACCTGACCTTCGATGGCGATGCCGTGCGTGACCTTGCTGGCAATTACTACGATGACGATGAGTCTGATGCTTACCACTTCGCGACGCTTGATGCCGCCGTGGCTGCAACCGGAGACTCTGACGGCCTCAGCACCGGCGAAGTGCTGGCTGGCGCAGCCGGACTCGGCCTGCTTGCTTTCCTGATATTCTGATGCCAAAGGCGCATGGTTTCCGGTTCCGCGGGGCTTTTCAAGTTCCCGCGGAACGAGCCTGATTCCGGAAGCTTTATCAGGGAAAACATGAGGCATTGTTTAACCCCATCCTCTGGCATGTGAGCGGAGGATGGGGTTTTTCTCTTTTTAGGGGTAGCGGTTTTCATCTTTTTCTATATTTGAAAACGGCGCATCTCCTCCGGTTTGTTGCGCCTGATGGAGGAGTGCCGAAAACTCCTGCCCATGAGCGCTAACCGGCTTTTTTTATTCTGCGAAAACAGCTTCATGCAACCCCTTTTTTCACAAGTCTGCTGCATCGATTCCGGGGCCGGTTCCGGTCAGTACAACATGGCGTTCGACCTCCGGCTCATGCAGGCGTTTGCGGATGGAGCGGTTCAGCGGGAGTTCGGCGAGGAGTGCTGCTTGTGGCGGTTTTACTCGTGGTCGCCTCCGGCCATTTCGCTTGGTTGCAACCAGAATCCATCCGAAATCGACCATGCACGGTGCCGCGCTGAAGGGGTCGATGTGGTCGTTCGTCCCACCGGCGGTCGCGCCGTGTTTCACGCCGACGAGCTGACCTATTCGTTTTTCGCGGTGACGGATTTGCCGAACGAGGCGATCTACCGCATGGTGCACGAAACCATCGCGCGCGCGCTGGCGGGGGTTGGCGTAACGGCGGAGTTCTGCCGGTCGCAGCCCGACTTCCGGGCGCGGTATGCCACGCCGGAGTCGGTGAGCTGTTTTACCGCTTCGGCTCGCTACGAGCTGCAGGCGGGCGGCCGCAAGCTGGTCGGTTCGGCGCAGCGTCGTCAGGGAAAGGTGCTTCTCCAGCACGGTTCTTTGCCGCTTTCCTGGCGTCATCGCCAGATTTCGCGTTATCTTGCGGGTGCGTCCCGTGAGCTTGTCGCGGCGGTCGATGCCGGAATGGCGCAGAAAACCGCCTCCCTCGACGAGTTCACCGTCGCCGGTTATGCCGATCTGGTGCCGCTGATCGTTTCCGCCGCCGGTCAGTCCGCCGCCGCGGGGGCGAGGATGCTGGCGCCGGACGAAGTTGATCAGCTCGGCCTTGCCAACGTTTCAATCACTTAAAGCTTCTTTTACCATGCCTAACGGTTCCGCAAACAAGCTGCCTCACGTCACCACCCGCCGGATGCTCGATATGAAGCAGCGCGGCGAGAAGATCGCCGTTCTGACCGCCTACGATTACACGATGGCGCGGATTCTTGACCGCTCGGGCGTCGATGCGATTCTCGTGGGCGATTCGGCCAGCAACGTTTTTTCGGGGCACAACACCACCTTGCCGATCACGGTCGATGAGATGATCTACCACGCCAAGGCAGTGGTGCGCGGCGTGCAGGCCGAGACGAGCCGCGCGATGGTGATTGTCGATATGCCGTTCATGAGCTACCAGCTTTCGCCCGAAGATGCGGTGCGCAACGCCGGAAAAATCATGAAGGAGCACGAGTGTGACGCGGTCAAGATGGAGGGCGGCAAGGTGATCGCCGAAGCGGTCAGGCGAATCACCGACATCGGCATTCCGGTGATGGGTCATCTCGGCCTGATGCCGCAGTCGATTTACAAGTATGGCAGTTACAAGGTGCGGGCCAAGGAGGGCGATGAGGCCGAGCAGCTCATGGAGGATGCCCGCATTCTCGAAGAGTCCGGCGCGTTCGCCATCGTGCTTGAAAAGATTCCCTCGAAGCTCGCCGGCCAGGTGAGCCGCTCGCTGACGATTCCGACCATCGGTATCGGCGCGGGGCCGGAGTGCGACGGCCAGGTGCTGGTCATCAACGACATGCTCGGCCTCAACACCGAGTTCCATCCGCGGTTCGTCCGCCGCTACGCCGATCTTTCGCCGGTGATCGAGCAGGCCGTCCGCGATTATGTGAGCGACGTGCGCAGCAACAGCTTTCCGTCGGAGGATGAAAGTTACTGAGTCCGTCAGCGGAAACTCTTCGCTTTAAAAGTTATTGCGGATCGTGTATTTTAGCAAAAATTCCGGAATTGCCGGAGCCGCTTTCGGGTCTCGATTCGCTGTTCGTTGGCGAGCGGAACCTGACGGTCAGCCGGTTGCTGTTCCGGTCATCAAATCACGCGCGGAGAGCTTGCCCCTCATGAGGCGGAACCGTTGGATGTTTTTCAGTTTGTATGGGTAACGACCAGAGACAGTCAGAAAGGAAGCAGTATCCTCCGGTTCTGCAAAATGACGCGGAGCGGCCGCAGGGGCGCTTTCCCTTCGTTTCGCGCTCGTTCGTCCCTTCCGCTTTCACCGTCATGAACATGGTTTCGGGCTATGTGTCGATCATCATGGCCGGTGAGGGCAGCTTCATCATCGCCGGATGGCTCATCTTTCTGGCGGCTTTTTTCGATACCATCGACGGCTTCGTTGCCCGGCTCACCAACAGCTCCTCGGAGTTCGGCGTCGAACTCGATTCGCTTTCCGACCTGGTCTCCTTCGGCGCGGCTCCGGCCTATCTGGTCTATAAATTCGGGCTTGAACATCTCGGCATGCCTTACGGGCTGCTGTTCAGCTCGCTGCTCATGGTGGGCAGCGGGTTGCGGCTGGCGCGCTTCAACATCAGCCTGATCGGTTACAACAAGGCGTCGTTTTCCGGACTTCCCACCCCGGCGCAGGCGATGACCGTCGCCTCATTCGTGCTCTGGATGATGGCCGAGCCGCTTCTGTCAGGCGTGGAGCTTCAGCGCGCGCTCGTCATCCTGAGCGTCTCGCTGGCCGCGCTCATGGTCAGCAAGGTGAACTACGATGCACTGCCCAAGCCGACCCGCGACTCGTTCCGGCGTCATCCCGTGCAGATGAGCGCTTACGCGGTCGCGATTGTTGGCGTGCTCTTCTTTCAGGCCAAGGCTTTTTTTGTCTCCATGTTGTTGTATATTCTGCTGGGAATCGTCAGGTCCCTGGCGCTCATGGTCAGGCAGTGGCAGGACTGAAGCGTCTCTTTCCGGCGTCATCTAAACATGCAACGTAACCAGTTATGGCATTCAAGGCGAAGATCAGGGTGACCTTGCGTCCCTCCATTCTCGACGTTCAGGGCAAGGCCTCGCAGCATGCTCTCGAAAATCTCGGCTATTCCAGCGTCTCATCGGTCAGGATCGGCAAGTACATGGAGGTGATTATCGATGAACAGTCCAGCGCCGATGCCGAGAGGGTCGCGACTGAAATCTGTCAGAAACTTCTGTCGAATCCGGTGATGGAAGATTTCACCTTCGAACTGGACCCCGTCAACTAAATTTCGCTTTTTGCTATGGCTGATCTCAACGTTGGCGTCGTGGTGTTCCCAGGTTCGAACTGCGACCACGATACCGAATATGCCGTTGCCTCGTTTCCCGGCGTCAGGCCGGTCATGCTCTGGCACAACGAGCACGACCTGAAAGGCTGCGACGCCATCATCCTGCCCGGCGGTTTTTCCTACGGAGACTACCTTCGCTGTGGCTCCATCGCCCGCTTCTCGCCGATCATGCGCGAGGTGATCGACTTCGCAGGGCAGGGCCGTCCGGTGCTCGGCATCTGCAACGGCTTCCAGGTGCTGGTGGAAAGCGGCCTGCTCGAAGGGGCGCTGATCCGCAACGCCGGCCGGAAGTTCATCTGCCGCCAGTCAACCATCAGCGTGGTCAACAACTCCACCATCTTCACCGGCCGTTACGAAAAGGGCGAGGTGCTCCGCGTCCCGGTGGCGCACGGCGAGGGCAACTATTACGCTTCCACCGAGACCATCGACAGCCTCGAATCCAACGGGCAGGTGGTGTTCCGGTACACCGATGCGGACGGCAACGCCACCGCCGAGGCCAACTTCAACGGATCGCTGAACAGCATCGCCGGTATCGTCAACAGGCAGGGCAACGTGCTCGGCCTGATGCCGCATCCGGAACGGGCCAGCGAAGAGCGGCTCGGTTCCGGCGACGGCAGGAGGCTTTTCGAGTCGCTTTTCGCCCATCTTGCCGGGGCCTGACGCGTTGTTCCGATGGATCGTGACCTGACGCGCAGCAAAAAGATTTTCTCCTGGCTGCTGTTCGACTTTGCCAACACGTCGTTCAGCGTCATGATGGTCACCTTCGCCTTTCCGCTCTACTTCAAAAACGTCATCTGCCAGGGCGATCCCCAGGGCGACCAGCTCTGGGGCAACAGCGTCAGCATTTCGATGCTGCTGGTCGCGCTGATCTCTCCGGTGCTTGGCGCGCAGGCCGACTATTCGGGCCGCCGCAAGCGCTTTCTTTTCGTCTTCACGCTGATCTCCGTCATCGCCACGGCGCTGCTCTCGTTTACCGGGCCGGGAACCGTGCTTGCCGCCGCCCTGCTCTTTATTGTGGCCAACATCGGTTTCGAGGGCGGGCTGGTTTTTTACGACGCCTATCTTCCCGAAATCACCTCGAGGCGCAGTATCGGCAGGGTTTCGGGCTACGGTTTCGCGATGGGCTATCTGGGCGCGCTGACCATTTTGCTGCTGTTGCAGCCGCTCCTGATGAAGGGGATCGATGTGTCGAATATTCCCAACCTGCAGTTGAGCTTCCTCATCGTCGCCCTCTTTTTCGCCGCCTTTTCCGCTCCGCTGTTTCTTACACTGCGCGACACGAAAGGCGTGGCGGGTCTCATGCCCGGCGAGACGGGGTTGCGCAGCCGGAACTCGTCGATCCTTCATTCGCTGCGGGAGGTGGGCTACACCATCCGGCACATCATGAACTATCCCGATCTGGCCCGCTTTCTGCTCGCCTTCTTTTTCTACAACGACGCCATTCTGACCGTGATCGCTTTCGCCTCGATCTATGCGCAGAACACGCTCGGCTTTACGGCGACCGAGCTGATCAGGTTTTTCATCACCGTGCAGACCACGGCTATTGTGGGCTCGGTGGTGTTCGGCTTCGTGACGGATCGCATCGGCCCGAAACGCGCCATCGTGCTGACGCTCTTCATCTGGATTTTCGTGATTTTGCTGGCCATTTTCGCGGCCACCAAACAGAGCTTTTATGTGACCGGTCTTCTGGCGGGCATGTCGATGGGTTCTTCGCAGGCCGCTTCGCGCTCGCTGATGGCCCGGCTGACTCCGAAAGAGCACCGTACCGAGTTTTTCGGCTTTTATGACGGCAGTTTCGGCAAGGCCTCGGCGGTGATCGGGCCGCTCGTGTTCGGTTTCGTCTCGGTTCAGGCCGGAAGCCAGAAGGCGGCGCTGGCCTCGCTCCTGCTGTTTTTCGGCATCGGCCTGCTACTGATGACCGGCGTGAGCACCAGCGCCGCGAGTCCGGAGGGCGCGGCGCGCCGGGCTGGCCGGAAACCTGCGAAGGGCAGGCTGGAGACGTTTGACCAAACGGAGTCATAACGAATGAAAACAGAGGGCAACAACTATGGACGAGAACGTTACGAATGGTGGCGCTGAAGAGCGCAGCTGCAAGGATTGCCGCCCGATGAGCTGTTACCGCAAAGAGCGGCGGCTTCCAGATGAGTGCCTGGGTGCATCGCTCGACGAGCGCCAGATTGACGAGTGCCTTGACCTCTACCGCGGCGACGGTATCGACGCGCGCATCGCTCGCGCTGCCGCTGAGGTGGAGGGGCGCTATTACGGCAAGCTGACCCGTGCCGAGGAGATCGTCGCGTTCGCCAAACGGCTGGGCGTCCGCAAGATCGGGCTGGCCATGTGCGTCGGCCTTGCCGAAGAGGCGCGAATCTTCGCGAAGGTTTTACGGGTCAACGGCCTCGAACCCTTTGCCGTGCTCTGCAAGGCCGGCGCGGCGGACAAAGGCGAGATCGGTATCGAGGAGGAACTCAAACTCAAGCCAGGCACACACGAATCTCTCTGCAACCCGGTGCTTCAGGCCCGGCTCATGAACGAACACAACACCGGCCTGAACGTCATCATCGGCCTCTGCGTTGGCCACGACAGCCTGTTCACGAAACACTCCGACGCCCCGGTCACCACGCTGATCGCCAAGGACCGGGTGCTTGCGCACAATCCTGCGGCGGCGCTTTATACCTCTGGTTCCTACTACAAGCGCCTGCTATCGCCTGACCGGGATTTTTGACGATGCCGTCAAAAGAGTCCGGTAACGCACGCCCTGCCGGGCAGCCCTCATGATTTTTGCGCTTCATTTTACTGCTCCCGGACTTTTTTTTAGGGTTTTGTTCCATTGTTGTAACAGCGCTCAAGGGGAACCATCCCGTTTGTTTTGTTATTGTTATCAAGGTGATCAAAGTGGTTTATCAGGCAATCCGGCAGGTGAAGCATGACGAAAGGAGTGATCAGCAGGTTTTTCAATCGCTGGCTGGTGCCGGTGATCGTGCTGTTGACGGGCATTGCCATCAATCCGGCGAGAGGCCTGTCCGCCGAAATCCGGAGCATTACGCTCAAGGGCAGTGTGAATCCCGGCAGTGCGGCGTGGTTTCTGCGGGAGCTTGAAGAGGCGAACCGGGCTGGCGACGAGCTGCTGCTCGTTGAGCTTGATACGCCGGGCGGGCTTCTTGCTTCGTTGCGAGAGATGGTGCAGGGGGTGATGGCCTCAAAGGTTCCGGTGGTGGTCTATGTCGCGCCGTCCGGGGCGCAGGCGGCTTCGGCGGGCGCGCTGCTGCTGCTTTCCGCGCATGTGGCGGCGATGGCTCCCGGCACCGAGACCGGGGCGGCTCATCCGGTCGGCATCGGCGGCGAGGCCGAAAAGGAGAGCGTCATGAACGCCAAAATCGTCAATGACCTGGCCGCATACGCCCGCAGCCTTGCCCAGAAGCGTGGCCGCAGTCCCGAATGGGCGGAGCGCGCCGTGCGCGAAAGTATCGCCTCGACAGCCTCCGAAGCGCTTGAGGCCGGGGTGATCGATACGGTTGCATCCCGCCGAGAGGAGCTGCTGGATTTTCTTGACGGACGCAAGGTCGAGACCTCCGCAGGCGAGGTGACCATCCGCACCAGCGGCGTTCCGGTAACGCAGTCCAGGCCGACCTTCAGGGAAAAGGTGATGATGACCATCGCCGATCCGAACATCGCCTATTTTCTGCTGTTGCTCGGTCTGGCCGGGCTTTATTTCGAACTCACGACGCCCGGAGCGCTTTTTCCGGGCGTTGCCGGAGCGATTGCGCTCGTGCTCGGCGCCTGGGCGCTGCAACTGCTGTCGGTCAACGTGACCGGACTTCTGCTCATCCTGCTCGCCATCCTCTTTTTCGGCCTTGAAATCTTCGTGGTCAGCGGCGGCGCTCTCGCTATTGCCGGTCTGGTCGCGCTCTTCATCGGTTCGGTCATGGTGTTCAATCAGCCGGAAATTGGCCTCGTCATCAACTGGTGGGTTTTTCTGCCTCTTTTTCTTTCATTTTCAGCCGCAGTCCTGTTACTTGTCTTTATGGTGCTCCGCTCGACCCGGAAGAAGGCGCTCTCCGGCATGGAGGGGCTTGTGGGCGAAACGGGAACGGTCGAACGCGCCATCGCTGAAGGCAGGAATGGCAAGGTTTTCGTGCATGGCGAATTGTGGGACGCCGGTTCCGCCACTCCGATTCCAGCCGGAGCGCAGGTCGTCGTGACGGGCATCGAAGGGATGAAGCTTACCGTTAAACCAAATAAATCTGAGGAGTTGCAATGATTTCAATGAATATTCTGTTATTGCTGGTGCTTGCTGTGGCGTTTTTCGTGTCCGCCGTCAAGATTCTGCCCGAGTACGAGCGGGCGGTGATATTCCGGCTTGGCCGGATCATCGGGGCCAAAGGGCCGGGACTGATCATCCTGATTCCCTACATCGACCGGATGGTGCGGGTCGATCTGCGCACCGTGACGCTCGACGTGCCGCCGCAGGACATCATCACGCGCGACAACGTTTCGGTGAAGGTGAGCGCCGTGGTCTATTTCCGGGTGCTCGATCCCATCAAGGCGATCATCGATGTCGAGGATTTCCATTTCGCCACCTCGCAGCTCGCCCAGACCACGCTTCGCAGCGTTTGCGGACAGGGCGAGATGGACAATCTGCTCGCTGAGCGTGACGAAATCAACGATCGTATCCAGTCGATTCTCGACAAGGACACCGCGCCGTGGGGCGTGAAGGTGAGCAAGGTCGAGGTGAAGGAGATCGATCTGCCGGAAGAGATGCGCCGGGCGATGGCCAAACAGGCTGAGGCCGAACGCGAGCGGCGCTCGAAGATCATCAATGCCGAGGGCGAATTCCAGGCGGCCCAGCGCCTCTCCGAAGCGGCGGCGATCATCGCGCAGAATCCGGCGGCGTTGCAGTTGCGCTATCTCCAGACCTTGCAGGACATCGCCGTCGAGAACAACTCGACCACGATCTTCCCGGTGCCTGTTGATCTGTTCAAGTCGTTTTTCGAGAAAAAAGACTGAGCCGGTTTTCATTTTTGCAAAAGATCAAACAATACGGTCATGATTACCATCAAATCGATTCTCTGCCCGATGGATTTTTCTGACGCATCGAAAAATGCGTACCGGTATGCCTGTGAGTTCGCCAAAACGATGGGGTCGAGGGTGATGCTGCTCAATGTGATCGAGCCGCGGCCCATAGCAGCCGATATGTCGCTGAACTACACTCCGCTCGAAGAAGATCTTGCCGCTGCCGCTAGGGAGGATTTCATTCCGATGATCGATCAGTGCAAAAACGAAGGCCTCGACGTCAGCGCCGACGTGATGATCGGTATGCCTGCGGAGGTGATATTACAGCAAACTGTTGATCTTGACGTGAGTCTTCTCATCATGGGCTCCCACGGCAAAACCGGCCTCAGCCGCCTGCTCATGGGCAGCGTCGCCGAAGCGGTCGTGCGCAAGGCTCAGGTGCCGGTGCTGATCGTGAAGGCGAACGAGAAAGAGTTCATCAGCGAAGGGTAGGGGGGGGCAGATCGGTCGGATCAGAATGATCCGTCTGATCCGACCGATCTGCGGAAAGCCCTCAGCAATTCCAGCGCTCCGCTGAATGGGCTGAGCTTTCCGGCGAGCACCTGCCGCTCGACCTGTGCTGTTGCGGCTTTTACCTGCGGCGTGTTGTAGAATTCGCGTTTCAGGCGCTCTTCGGCGATGGCGTGGAGCAGGTGGCGGAGCTGCTCGCGGCGCTGTTCCCCCCACTCGCCACTTCGCTGCATCGCGGCGGCAAACGCCTCGACGTTTTCCCACACCTCGCTAACGCCCCCGCCTTCGAGCGCCGAGGTGAGCAGCACCTTTCGTTTCCATCCTGAATGCTTCTCCGGCAATATCCGCATCGCGGCCTCGAAATCCGCTTTCGAGAGTTCAGCGATTGCCTGCCGTCCCGAGTCCGCCTTGTTAACGGCTACGAGGTCGGCGATCTCCATGATGCCGCGTTTGATGCCTTGTAGTTCGTCGCCCGATCCGGGCAGCATGAGCAGCAGAATGAAATCAACCATCGAGTTGACCACGATTTCCGACTGGCCGACGCCGACCGTTTCGACGATGATGATGTCGTATCCGGCGGCTTCGCAGAGCAGAATGGTTTCGTGCGTGCGCGGCGCGGCGCCGCCGAGGTAGCCCGAGGATGGGGTCGGGCGGATGAAGGTTTCCGGGCGGGCGGCGAGCTGCTCCATGCGGGACTTGTCGCCGAGGATGCTGCCCTTCGAGCGCGAGCTGCTGGGGTCGATGGCGAGCACGGCGACGCGCTTGCCCGCGTCGGTGAGGTGAAGCCCCAGCGCTTCGATGAAGGTGCTCTTGCCCGCGCCCGGCGCTCCGGTGACGCCGACGCGGATCGAGTCGCCGCCACTGCCGAGGCAGCGGTCGAGAATCTCGTGCGCCAGCTTTTCGTGCTCCGGGCGGCTCGACTCGACGAGCGTGATGGCGCGGCTCAACAGGCGGCGGTCGCCGCTTCTGATGCCTTCGACGAACTCCTCGACCGTTGGTTCATGCCGTTGCCTGCCGCTCATCGCTTCGTACTTTTCGCCTATTGGTGATGTTCGAGCAGGAGCGCGAGCAGCTTGATGGCCGCTTCGGCGATCACTGTGCCGGGGCCGAAGACGCCCGCCACGCCACGCTCGTAGAGATAGTCGTAGTCCCGCTCCGGAATGACGCCGCCAGCGATGACGAGAATGTCGCCGCGCCCCGCCTCCTTCAATCCCTCGACCACCTGCGGCACCAGCGTTTTGTGCCCGCCAGCGAGGCTCGAAATGCCTACGATGTGCACGTCGTTGTCGAGCGCCTGCCGCACGACCTCCTCCGGCGTCTGGAAGAGCGGCGAAATATCGACATCGAAGCCGATGTCGGCAAACGCAGCGGCGATCACCTTCGCGCCGCGGTCGTGCCCGTCCTGGCCGACCTTGGCCACGAGAATGCGCGGGCGGCGGCCTTCATATTCGGCGAACGAATCGGCAAGCTCGCGGGCCTGCAAAAAGAGGCTGTTGTCCTGCATCTGCGACTGGTAGATGGTGGTGTTGAGCGTCGTCGTGGCGCGGTAGCGTCCGAAAACTTTTTCGAGCGCCGAGGAGATTTCGCCGAGCGTGGCCCGCTGGCGGGCGGCATCGACCGAGAGCGCGAGCAGGTTGCCCTCGCCGGATTCGGCGCACCGCCCTATGGCTTCGAGCGCCTCGCGCACCGCCTCGCCGTCGCGACCTCGCTTCACCTCGTCGAGGCGGGCGAGCTGCTGGCGGAGGACGGCGGTGTTGTCCACTTCGAGCAGGTCGATCTCCGTCCGGTGCTCCGTTCGGAAAGCGTTGACGCCGACGATGGTCTCCTTGCCGCTGTCGATTCGCGCCTGTTTGCGGGTGGCCGCCTGCTCGATCTGCATCTTGGGCAATCCCTGCTCGATCGCCTTCACCATGCCGCCCGCCGCCTCGATCTCCTCGATGATCGCCCACGCCTTTTCGGCGAGCTGGCGCGTCAGCTCCTCCACATAGTACGAGCCGCTCCACGGATCGATCGCTTTCGTAATATCGGTCTCCTCCTGCAAGTAGAGCTGCGTGTTGCGGGCGATTCGCGCCGAAAAGACCGAGGGCAAAGCGATGGCTTCGTCGAGCGCGTTGGTGTGCAGCGACTGCGTGTGGCCGAGCGCGGCGGCCATCGCCTCGATGGTCGTGCGGGCGACGTTGTTGAAGGGATCCTGCTCGGTGAGGCTCCAGCCGGAGGTCTGGCAGTGCGAGCGCAGCATGAGCGATTTCGGGTTTTTCGGGCTGAACTTCGCGACGATTTTCGACCAGAGCAGACGCGCGGCGCGGAGCTTGGCGATCTCCATGAAGTAGTTCATGCCGATGCCCCAGAAGAAGGAGAGGCGCGGCGCGAAGGCGTCGATGTCGAGTCCGGCGCCGAGGCCCGTCCTGATATATTCCAGCCCGTCGGCCAGCGTGAAGGCGAGTTCGAGGTCGGCGGTCGCCCCCGCCTCCTGCATGTGGTAGCCCGAGATGCTGATGGAGTTGAACTTCGGCATCCGCTCGCTCGTGAACCGGAAAATGTCGGCGATGATCTTCATCGAAGGCTCCGGCGGGTAAATGTAGGTGTTGCGCACCATGAACTCCTTGAGGATGTCGTTCTGGATCGTGCCGCTCAGCCTCTCCGGCGCGACCCCCTGCTCCTCGGCGGCCACGATGTAGAAGGCCATCACCGGCAGCACCGCGCCGTTCATGGTCATCGAAACCGAGATGTCGCCGAGCGGAATGCCGTCGAAGAGAATTTTCATATCCTCGACCGTGTCGATGGCCACGCCCGCCTTGCCGACGTCGCCGACGACGCGCGGATGGTCGGAGTCGTAGCC
>JAFGER010000031.1 GCA_016931495.1 Chlorobiaceae bacterium
ACGATGCCGGTGCCGTCGCCGGTCGAGACGAACTCGCCGCACGCAACGTACCAGGCGCGGCGCTCGGGAGCAAAGTAGCTGAAAAGCGGCTCATAGTCGCGCCCTTCGAGGTCGCTCCCCTTGCAACGGTCGATGGTCTCCCACGCCGACTCGTCGCCGATCTTCTCGACCAACACCGACAGGCGCGACTCAGCGAGGATCAGCACCTCGCCGGTTTCGCGATGCTTGACGCGCACGTAGTCGATGTCGCGGCCAACGGCAAGCGCGACGTTCGAGATGAGCGTCCACGGCGTGGTCGTCCAGACGAGAATGCTCTCATCCGAATCCTTCAGGCGGAACTTGATATAAACGCTCGGATCCTGCACCTCCTTGTAGCCGAGAGCCAGCTCATGCGAACTAAGCACGGTCTCGGACTTCGGATCCTGCGGTACGATCTTGTAATCCTTGTAGATCAGCCCTTTGTCGAAAATGGTTTTCAGCGCCCACCAGACCGACTCGATGTAGTTGTTGTCGCAGGTGATGTAGGGGCTGTCCATATCGACCCAGTAGCCCATGCGCTCGGTCAGCTTGCCCCACCCCTCGCGGTTGTCGTCGATGTGGTGATAAACCAGCGCTCGCGCTTCGCGGTTGAACTCGCCGACGCCGTACTCCTCGACATGCGACTTGTTCTTCAGCCCGAGCTTCTTCTCTACCGAAATCTCCACCGGCAGACCGTGCGTGTCCCAGCCAGCCTTGCGCGGCACCTGGAAGCCTTGCATGGCATGGTAGCGGCAGACCACATCCTTGATGGTGCGGCTGAAAACGTGATGAACGCCCGGCTTGCCGTTCACCGTTGGCGGGCCTTCGTAGAAGGAGTAGATGCCCTTCGGCGCATCCTTTTCGAGGCTTTTCCTGAAAATATTCCGTTCGATCCAGAACTCGCGGATTTGCGCCTCCATGGCGCTGTAGGAAAGGCTGGACGGGTATTCGGGATAGGTGTCGGGCATGGCGTATGAGAGTGTCAAGCTGGAAATATCGTGAGCGGGAAACAGGACAGTCTCGACAGGAAAACATGCAGGTTTTTTCGGATCTCATGCCGAGCACGATGAAGTCGCAAGGAGCATCCGGTTATCACAAGATCGGTGAAAACACGGCCTGCCTGTTGCGAATGCCTTTCGAGACAACTTCCTCTCCGCGGAAAAGTCAGAATATACGAGAAACGGCTGGAAAAGAGAAAGGCAGGCCGTTTCCGCTGAAAAGACCTGCCTCCCGGAGTATCATAGACCGCAGCCGTCACGGATGCGGCGGACGCTTACTGCTGCTTGCTGTTGTCGCCGAGCGTGGAGCTGATGCCGTCGAGAATCTGGTGCGCCACGACCGTCATCGAATCGAGGGCCGAGGCCACGACCTTGCTCAGCGGCGTCAGCGCGCCATCGAGCATCGTGCCGAGACCGACAAGAATGGTTGCGAAATCACCTTTGACCACATCGCCAACCGGCTGCCCCTGGTTGGGAAAATTTCTTTCTTCAGACATAGGCTAACGAAATTTTGGATTTGAAATCATGTGTAATGCCGCAATATCGCAACAGATGAATGTATCACAATAATCGGTGCCATACAAGGTTGCCGCGGCTTTCCGAGCCTTATAGGTTATAAGTCCTACAAGAGAAACATGCGCGCTTCACCTGCTACCGAGCGCCTCAAATCCGCCCGTAGTTATCCTCGAAGCGCTCGATGTCGTCCTCGCCGAGGTATTCGCCTGACTGCACCTCGATCAGTTCGAGCGGCTCGGCGCACCGATTTTCGAGGCGGTGACGCGCTTCGACCGGAATGTAGATCGACTGGTTCTCGACAAGCTCGACCTGCCGGTCATCGACCGTGACCACGGCCGTGCCCGTGACGACGATCCAGTGCTCCGCGCGCTTGTGGTGCAATTGCAGGGAGAGCGCCGCGCCCGGCTTGACGGTGATGCGCTTGACCTTGAAACGCTCACCCTCATCGACGGTTTCGTAGGAACCCCATGGCCGATAGACCCGCCGGTGCATGAACGGCTCTTCGCGCTCCTCAAGATGAAGCCGCTCGACGATCGCCTTGACATCCTGAACGCTGTCCTTGGAGGCAACGAGCACCGCGTCGGCGGTTTCGACGACGATATGGTTTTCAAGCCCGACGGCAGCCACGAGCCGGCTGGTTGAGTGCAGGTAGCTGTTCTGCACGTCGTGGGCAAGCACGTCGCCGCGCGTCACGTTGCCGTGCCGGTCGCGCTCCTGCACCTCCCAGAGCGCCGACCACGCGCCGACGTCGTTCCATCCGGCCTCCATCGGCACCACCATCGCTTTTGCGGTTTTCTCCATGACGGCGTAGTCGATCGAATCGGACGGCGATGCCCTGAACGCCTCGGCATCGAGCCGCAGGAAGTCGAGATCGCGCCGCGACTTTTCGTACGCTGCGCGGCAGGCGGCGAGCATCTCCGGCGCATTCGCTTCGAGCTCGGCCAGATAGACCTCTGGCCGGAACAGGAACATGCCGCTGTTCCAGAAATAGTCGCCCGAAGCGAGGTAACTCTGGGCTTTCTCGAAGGTGGGCTTTTCGACGAACTCAGCCACCGGGAACGCCGGGCCATGCGAGCCGGACGGAATCCGGATGTAACCGTATCCCGTTTCCGGCGCTTTCGGCACAATACCGAAGGTCACCAGATTCCCGGCTTCAGCGGCCTCGCGCCCCGACCCGATTGCCTTGGCGAAGCCCTGCTGGTCGAGGATGACATGATCGGCAGGCATGATGAGCATCAGCGAACCAGGATGCTTCGCGGCAAGCATCAGCGCAGCCACCGCGGCGGCAGGCGCCGTATTGCGGCCAACCGGCTCCAGAATGATCGCCTCTTCGGCCACCCCGGTCTGCCGAAGCTGCTCGGCGACAAGAAAGCGGTGCTCGTCGTTGCAGACGCAGGTCACCGGCCCGACCTCTTCGATCGATTCGACCCGGAGCACCGTGTCCTGAAGCATGGTATTTTCGCCGAAGAGCGGCAGAAGCTGTTTCGGGTACAGGGCTCTCGAAAGCGGCCAGAGCCTCGTTCCGGCGCCACCGGAGAGAATGACAGGCATGATCATGGGCGAAATCTCAATACGTCAATACAATTATCGGATCCGGATATTCCTCTCCGCGCTCAGCGGGCGGCGTACATCTTTTCATAGTAGCGCTGATAGGCCCCCGACGTCACCTCATCGAGCCACGCCTGGTTGTCGAGGTACCAGTCAACCGTCAGCTCCAGCCCTTCCTCGAAAGTCACTGAAGGCACCCAGCCAAGTTCGCGTTGCAGCTTGGAGGCGTCGATGGCGTAACGCAGGTCGTGGCCCGCGCGGTCGGTCACGTAGGTGATGAGCTTTTCGGACGCTCCCGGCTCGCGGCCAAGCTTGCGATCCATGATGCGACAGAGCAGGCGGATGAGGTCGATGTTCGTCCACTCGTTGTGCCCGCCGATGTTGTAGGTCTCGCCAACGGTTCCGCGATGGAAAATCTCGTCGATGGCCCGCGCGTGATCGACCACCCAAAGCCAGTCGCGAACGTTCAATCCCTCGCCGTACACCGGCAGCGGTTTCTCCAGACGAATGTTGTTGATAAAAAGCGGAATCAGCTTTTCGGGAAACTGGTGCGAACCGTAATTGTTCGAGCAGTTGCTGATGACCACCGGCAGACCGTAAGTGTCGTGGAAGGCGCGAACGAAGTGGTCGGACGACGCTTTGGAGGCCGAATAGGGGCTGTGCGGATCGTACGGCGTTTTCTCCGAAAACATCCCTTCACTGCCAAGCGAGCCATAGACCTCGTCGGTCGAAACGTGATAGAAAAGTTTTCCCTCGAACTTGCCGTCCCACGTCGCCCTGGCCGCATTGAGCAGGTTGACCGTGCCCAGCACGTTGGCAATCACGAACTCGACCGGGCTTTCGATGGAGCGGTCAACATGCGACTCGGCGGCCAGATGAATGACCGCATCGAACCGGTGCTCCCTGAACAGGTCGAGCAGAAACTGGCCGTCGGCAATATCACCCTTCACGAAGCGGTAGCTCGGATTCGATTCGACATCTTTCAGGTTGGCCAGATTGCCCGCGTAGGTGAGCTTGTCGAGATTGGTGATCGTGTAGTCGGGATAGCGGTTCAGGAAATGCCTGACCACATGAGAACCGATAAACCCCGCCCCGCCCGTGATGAGAATGTGCATGAAGAGAATGATGAATTATGAATGATAAATTGGCCTCCACCGAATTATTGCAATGCCTTTTATAATAGATCGGTCGAATCTGACCGATCAATCTGATCCGGCCGATCTGGCCTGACCACCCTCCCGCAGCTCTGCGAGCATCTTCAGCAGGCTGTCGTGCCAGTGCGGAATTTCGGTACCGGAAAACTCCCTGATCTTCCGTTTGTTCAGCACGCTGAAATGGGGGCGTCTGGCGGGCGTCGGATAATCGCTGGTTTCAATCGGCGACACTTTGCAGGCGAGACCTTCAGCATCCATGATCGCTTTGGCAAAGTCGTACCACGAACAGACCCCCTCGTTGGAGTAGTGGAAGGTTTGGGCATGGCGTTCAGCCAGGTCGGGACGGTCGAGCAAGGTCATGATCGCCCCGGCAAGATCCGCCGCCCAGGTCGGCGTGCCAACCTGGTCGAACACCACGCCGAGCTGTGCCCGTTCACGCCCGAGACGCAGCATGGTTTTGACGAAGTTCTGTCCGTAAACCGAATAGAGCCACGAAGTTCGGATAATCACGTGCGAGCACCCGCTGTCGCGAATTGCTTCTTCCCCCTCCAGCTTGGAGCGTCCGTAAACGCCGCACGGCGCGACCGGATCGTCCTCCCGGTAAGGGCGGTTCGAGCTGCCGTCGAAAACATAATCGGTTGAAACGTGCACCAGCAGCGCGCCCGCAGCTTTTGCCGCCGCGGCGAGCGCCGCCGCGCCATCGCGGTTCACGCGGAAAGCCGCCTCCGGCTCGCTCTCGGCCTTGTCCACCGCCGTGTAGGCCGCGCAGTTGACGATCGCGCCGATCTGGTGGTCGCGGCAGAACGACTCGACTTTTGCGGCATCGGTGATGTCGAGTTCGGGCAGATCGCTGAAAAACCAGGTATGGCCGCTCGCGGCACGCTGCAATGCTTGCAGTTCCGAGCCAAGCTGGCCGCGGCTTCCGGTAACGAGAAGATTCATCGATGTATCACGACAGAGTTACAAAACATCCGGACAGCCTACGAAGTCAGCTCAACCGGCTCGATTTCATGCAGCATCGGCTGCCGGAGATCCTTGTCGGAAAGGCTCGTTTCGCTTTCCGGCAAGCGCCAGTCGATGCCGATCGACGGATCGTTCCAGCGCACGCCGGCATCGTGCGACGGCGCGTAATAATCAGTGCATTTGTAGCTGAACACCGCCGACTCGCTGAGCACGGCAAATCCGTGCGCGAAACCGGGGGGAATCCACATCATGCGGCGATTACTCTCGCTGAGCACCTGCGCGGTATGCCTGCCGAAGTTCGGCGAACCTTTCCGGATATCGACGGCCACGTCGAGCACCTCGCCCCGGCTCACGCGGACGAGCTTGCCCTGGGCGTGCGGGGGCTTCTGGTAGTGCAGCCCCCGAATCACGCCGTGCCGTGAAAAGGACTCATTGTCCTGCACAAAACGGTGGCATCCGGCGTGCTGCTCGAACAGATCCTGACGGAAAGACTCGAAAAACCAGCCGCGATCGTCCCCGAACACTTTGGGCTCGAAAACCAGAACTTCCGGCAGTGACGTTTCAATGATATGCATACAAACAGGTGTTCAATACCAAGGGCCTCACGGCCATCAGCCCTTTTTTTCAAGAAGTTTGAGGAGATACTGGCCGTACTGGTTCTTGAGCATCGGGCTTGCCAGAGCTTCAAGTCCGGTATCGCTGATCCAGCCATGGCGCCAGGCGATCTCTTCGAGACAGGCGATTTTGAGCCCCTGCCGTTTTTCAATGGTTTCGATGAAGTTGCCAGCCTCCTGGAAAGAGTCGTGCGTGCCGGTATCGAGCCAGGCAAATCCCCGGCCCATGACAGAACAGAAAAGATCGCCACGCTGCAGATATGCCTGGTTGACCGAGGTGATCTCCAGCTCCCCTCTTGCCGACGGCCTGACGCCAGCGGCAATGTCAACCACATCGTTCGGATAGAAGTAAAGCCCGACAACCGCATAGTTCGATTTGGGATTTTCAGGCTTTTCGACGATGGACAGCGCCTGGCCAAGGTCATCGAACTCCACGACACCATAGCGCTCCGGATCGCTCACATAGTAGCCGAAGACAACAGCCTTTTTGCGCTGCTCGACGTTCCGAACCGCCTCTTCGAGCATGGTGGTGAAACCGTAACCGAAAAAGATGTTGTCGCCGAGCACCAGGCAGACATCGTCGTCACCGATAAAGTCGCGCCCGAGAATGAAGGCCTGGGCCAAGCCGTCGGGTGAGGGCTGAACCGCGTAGGAAAGGTTGATGCCCCAGTCACGGCCATCGCCGAGAAGCTTGATGAACGAGGCCTGGTCTTCAGGCGTGGTGATGACCAGAATATCCCTGATGCCGGCAAGCATCAGCGTGGAGAGCGGATAATAGATCATCGGCTTGTCGTACACCGGCAGGAGCTGTTTTGAAACACCTCTGGTCACCGGATAGAGACGGGTTCCCGATCCGCCTGCAAGAATGATTCCTTTCATAAACAGTCTGGCAAAGTTATATCCGGACGCGGCCTGGAGCGAAACGGCAAAGTGATTTTTACGTCCAGCGATCATCAATATACAAAATAAGTCCAGCTTTGATTACTTCGCCCCGAGCCGATAGGAACTTGTAACAAACCGGCTGAGCCTCAACAACATGACGCTTTCCGTCATGGGCAACCAGCTCGCAGAAAACCATTGACCGAAGCGGCGAAGGGATCATGACGCCCGAAATTCCCGGAGGCAACCGGAAGAACGCAATGGTCGTGCTTCGTAACAAATGCACAGAGGCTCCCGATATTATTGTGCAATTGCGTACCTTGATGCAGTACCTTTGCAACATCCCGAGCTTGACAGACAAGCCTTATGAGCACCGATATCCGCACCTCCGCAAAAGAGCACTTCTACATCAGCAAAGCAGCGAGGAATCGCTACCACCTCGACGATCCCGACCTGCTTCGGTTGCCTGGCGACCGGCGCGAGGCGATGGCGCAGTCCGAACGGCAGACCGAAGCGATCAATCAGCGCCTCGCCCTCCTCGAAGGCAAGGATGCCAAACCGCTCCTGCCCGCGCAGTTCCACGGCATGAAGCTGCTGCACGAGCTTCAACACCATATCATCGACAAGGTCTCCGGCCTGCACACCCAGGCTCTGACCGTGCTCGACAGCGAAGCCTCGAACTGGAACTCGGTCGAGTATCTCGGCAAGTTCATCGAACGGTTCCCGACCGGCGAAATCTACCGCTCGAAAACCGCGCCCGAAACGTGGCTGAAAAGCCCGGCCAACCGCGCCGACGCGCTCAAAGAGGCCTACCTGGTCTGGCTGAACAATCGCAACCCGGCGCTGAAACAGTTTGAGGAACTGATTTCCGACCAGGAGCTGCACGGCGACCGGGCCTATCCCCAGCTCGTCAGGGCGATGCAGAACGCCGTGCGCAGCGCCGGGCCGGTGAGCAACCGGGAGGACGATCTGGAGGAGCTGCTCACACGCCCGTTCCGCCACGCGCCCGACTCGCTGCTCGACCAGCTCCGCTTCATCAGGCTGAACTGGAGCGATCTGCTCTCGGACTCGCCCTGGTGGGAGCTGCTCGAGGAGGCGATCGTGCTGATCGAAGATGAAGACCGCTACCTCTTTTTCGAGAATCTCGCCCACGACAAGGCCGTTCATGGCGGCATGTTCGGCGAAAAGGAGGTGCATGCGCCAAGGTATGACGACCTTGCCAATGCTCCGGCCCGCTACTCGCACGACTCGTCGTGGATGCCGGAAGTGGTGATGATCGCCAAGAGCACCTACGTCTGGCTCGACCAGCTTTCGCGCCAGTACGGCCGCCACATCGCGCGGCTTCAGGATATTCCGGACGAGGAGCTCGACATGCTCGCCGACCGTGGCTTCACCGCCCTTTGGCTGATCGGCCTCTGGGAGCGCAGCCACGCATCGCGCAAAATCAAGCAGCTTCAGGGCAATCCGGAAGCCAAGGCCTCGGCTTACGCGCTTGAAAGTTACGACATCGCCCACGAGCTTGGCGGCTACGACGGCTACGTCGATCTGCGCAACCGCGCCATGCAGCGCGGCATCCGCCTGGCCAGCGACATGGTGCCGAACCACACCGGCATCGACTCTGAGCTGGTGCGCAACCGGCCCGACTGGTTCCTTTCATCGAACGTACCGCCCTATCCGAACTACACCTACAACGGCCCGAACCTGAGCGCCAGCGACCGCTACGGCATCCACATCGAGGATGGCTACTGGAACCGCTCCGATGCCGCCGTGACTTTCAAGCGCGTCGATCACATGACCGGCGACACCCGCTACATCTACCACGGCAACGATGGAACCACCATGCCTTGGAACGACACGGCGCAGCTCAACTTCCTCGACCCGGAGGTACGCGAAGGGGTGATCCAGCAGATTCTGCACGTCGCCCGCATGTTCCCGGTGATCCGCTTCGACGCGGCGATGGTGCTGGCCAAGATGCACATCCAGCGCCTCTGGTTCCCGCTGCACGGCCACGCGCCGGGCATTCCCTCTCGCGGCGCCTGGTCGATGAGCATGGCCGACTTCGAGGCCGCCATGCCACAGGAGTTCTGGCGCGAGGTGGTTGACCGCGTGGCGCAGGAGGTGCCCGACACGCTCTTGCTCGCCGAGGCGTTCTGGATGCTCGAAGGGTACTTCGTCCGCACGCTCGGCATGCACCGCGTCTATAACAGCGCCTTCATGCACATGCTCAAGAAGGAGGACAACGCGGGCTACCGCATCCTCATCAAGAAAACGCTGGAGTTCGACGCGGAGATTCTGAAGCGCTACGTCAACTTCATGAACAACCCCGACGAAGACACGGCCATCGCCCAGTTCGGCAGGGGCGACAAGTATTTCGGCGTCTGCATGATGATGCTCACCTTGCCGGGCCTGCCGATGATCGGCCATGGCCAGGTGGAGGGATTCACCGAAAAGTACGGCATGGAGTACGCCAAGGCCTACTACGACGAACAGCCCGACCGGGAGCTGGTCGATCGTCACTACCGTGAAATCTTTCCGATGATGAAGCAACGAAGCCTCTTCGCCGAGGTCGCCCATTTCCAGCTTTTCGATCTCTACGCGCCAAGCGGACAGGTGAACGAAAACGTTTTCGCCTACTCAAACCAACACAACGGCAAGCACTCACTCTTCATCTACAACAACCGCTACGAAGCCTCGGAGGGGTGGATACGAATCTCCGCCGCGCGGCTCGACAACGGCTCGTTCACGCAGACTGCGCTCGGCGACGCCCTCGGCCTGCCCGGCGAACACGGCAGCTACGTCATCTTCCGCGACCAGCGGAGCGGCCTGGAGTTCATCCGCTCCTGCGCGCTGGTGCGCGAACAGGGCCTGTTCGTCGCACTCGGCGGCTACCAGTACAATCTGTTCATGGAGTTCCGTGTCGTCCGGCCATCGAAGCTCAAGCCTTTCGACCGGGTGTGCGAGGAGCTGAACGGACGGGGCGTTGCGTCGATCGAAATCGAAGCGCTCTCGATGAGCCTGCGACCGATTCACCAGATCGTGGCCGCGGCCATCGGCGACTTTATCGAGGAGGACGACGCGAAATCCGCCAAACAGACGAAGCTCGCCGAAGCGTTCGGCAAGCAGTGCGAAACGCTGCTCGAAGCTGTCGCGGAAAACTTCGCGGAGATCATGGAGCAGCCGCTGACGCCGCCTTCGGGCATTGCTGAAGAGGCTGCGAACAGTTTCCTCAACGCCTTGCGCTGCCAGGCTCATCTCGAAGAGACTGCCGGCATCAGGCGCGTCAAGGCATCACTCGGGATGGGTGAAAACAGCGATGCGTTCCGTCCGCTGGCCAAAACCCTGATCGCCCTCGACTCGATACAGGAGATGCTCCGCCAAAGCGGTCTGCTGCAGCAACAGATCATCGACCAGTGGATGCTCGGCGAAACGCTGAAAACGCTCCTGGCCGATAAACCCTCATGGCCCGTGCACGGCGCAGAGGCGGTCGATCTGTTCTGCTGCCTGCTCGCCCTGGGCAATGAACCCGGCAATGACAAAACTCCGGAACGCCAGCTCATGCAGTCGATCGGAACCCTGAGCGAATCGTGCGGCAGCCACTTCAGAGCCTTCATGCAAGTGCAGCGCCTGCACGGCAAGGAGTGGTTCCGTGAACGGCAACTGAGCCTGCTGGTAGCCTGGATCATGATGCATGAGCTGATTCAGACCAATCCGGAACTCGAAAAAGCGGAACGCAAAGCGGATGAACCGGAGGTTCCGGGCACCTGGCTCGACGCCATCGAGACGCTGGAAACCGCCGCCTTCCTCAGCGGCTACGAACTCGGCTCGCTGCTAAAACCCCGCAACGTACAATAGGTTCGTTGGTTGTCCACCAAGTCCACTGCGTCCACAACGTCCACTTCTTACCAAAATCACCCCAAACGAAAAAACCCGGCTTGAAGCCGGGTTTTTTCATAGCACTATCGAACAAGATGCTTATTTGAGCATCGAATATTCGGCATAGACCCTGTAGGTGTTGACCACGAGGAAAGCCAGCACCAGAATACCGAAGATGGTGAAAAGCGGGCTTTTCTTCTCCTGCGAAGCCTGGCGATCGATGAAGGGAACCAGCATCCAGACAACACCACCGATGGTGAACAGAATGATGGCCATAAGCTCACCACCCTCGAACTTGAAGTCCTTGAGCAGCTGGAACTGGGCCCAGAAGTACCACTCCGGCTTGATGCCGACCGGGGCCGAAGCGAGCGCATCCGCCTTAACGCCGACTTCCCACGGGAACATCACGGCCAGATAGACAAGCAGAGCGAAACCGATCAGCCAGCCGATACCATCCTTGGCAAGGAAGGTCGGGAAGAACTTCTCGTAGCCCTTGATGAGGCCGGCTTCCTTGTAACCGATCGGAGCGGAGGTGCCAAGAATCTGCACCAGGGTCAGGTGGGCGGCAAGCACCAGCATCACCAGACCGGGAAGCAGCACGACGTGCAGCGAGAACATGCGGGTAAGCGTTTCGCCGCTCACATCGGGACCGCCGCGAAGAATCTCCACCATGAACGCGCCGCCGGGAGCGACTTTCGGAACTTCGGTACCAACCTGCGTAGCGAAGAAGGCAAGCTCGTTCCACGGCAGGAGATAGCCGGTGAAGCCGAAGCCGAGGCTGAGCACGAGAAGAATGAAGCCGCTGACCCACATCAGTTCGCGAGGCTTGCGGTACGACTTCATGAAGAAGGTGCTGAACATGTGGATGAACAGCATCATAATCATCAGGTTGGCGCTCCATGCGTGTACCTGGCGAAGCAGCCAGCCGAAAGGAACTTCACCCTGAATGAACAGGAACGAAGAGAACGCCTCGGCTTCGGTCGGCTTGTAGTACTGAAGAAGCAGCAGACCGGTGATGATCTGAATGATGAAGAAGAAAAGACCGAGACCGCCGAAGTAGTACCAGAAGGAAAGACGATGTTTCGGAACTTCTTTTTTCTTCAGGTAATCGAGAATCGGCATGATCACGTAGAAACGCTCCTGGAACCATGCACCCAGAGCGCTCATCCTCGAATCCTTGAAAGGATTCGGATCCGGACGGTCAACCGGAGGTTTGTACACGCCCGACGGTGCAGCGGCCTGCGAAGCCGCAGCTTTCGGAGCTGCCGCTTTGGGGGCCTGCGGTTTGGCAGCGCCCGGCGCAGCAGCCTTGGCAGCGGGCTTGGCCGCTCCGGGGGCTGCCGGGTTCGGCTTGGCAGGAGCGTTGCCTGCGGCCGGCTTGGGTGTATTTTCAGCCATATGTATTGACTCCCTTGATTTTCAGGTATTGATGCTTAAGCCTTTGATACAATGATGCTGTCGCCCTCGATTCTTGCCTTGTACTGCTTGAGCGGCAGGGGCTGAGGACCGGAAACGATCTGGCCGTCTCTGGTGTACTTCGCGCCGTGGCAGGGGCAGAAGTACTCTTTATCGGCATCGACCCAGTTCACCAGGCAACCGAGGTGGGTGCAGATAGCGCTGACCGCCGTCAGGGAGCCGCCGCTGTTGACCACAATCACCTTGTCTTCGTTGAACTGGTAAATCTTGCCCTTCCCATCGGGAACTTCCGATGCCTTGCCTACGGTCAGCTCGTCAACGATCGTGACTTTCTTGGCCGGCGGAATGATGTACTTGACGATCGGATAGACGGTAGTGGCCGCAACAACGGCACCAACGCCACCAACGACCTTGTGCAGAAAACCCCTGCGCTCGAAATCGACTCCCTTGAGTCCTTCCTCGCGAGGTTTGCCGCCGGTAACCGCTCCGGCTGCAGGAAGCTCGGCTCCCTGACCCAGCGAGGTCATTCTTGCCGGGCTTTTGAAATTACCAGTTTGCGCCATTATGATCTATCTCCTTTTAATGACTTGAGTTGTATAAGTCCAGAAGGCCCTCTTCGCCTGAAGGCGTCTTGTGAATGATGGAACGGGACCTCGCCTTCACCCGAAAAATGCGCATTTCGGGAACGATTTAGGCATGTACAGACTGATTTGCAATTTATAATTTTTTCTTGGTAAACCAATCGATTTGGTGCTTGAAAAAATTGTACATGGTGTACATCATTGACCGTTCACCATCTCTCCAGACACGGCATGCCGTGAAAAACCGCATCACTCCGGACTGCAAGGCTTCCGGATTCAGAAATTCCGAGATACCCCGGACCTCCGCCAGACGCTCTTCTCCGATCGTCAGTGAAACGCGGGAGGCGTAGCGGAGATAGAACGGGCCGGTATCGAGCGCCTCATGATGCCGGATCTCCACGCTGGCGTTCCCGTCCTCGAGCCTGAGACTCGTGCCATGAACCGGAGCGAACAGGCCCCGGGTAAAGCCGCTCTCGCTGACCCGCACCGCATCGAGCACCGTCTGCTTGCCGCTTTCGTGATCGCGCAGCATCATGACCGCCTGCGGCGATGATGAGCGGCCATGCAGAAAAATCACATAATAGATCAGGTCGAAACGATCCGAAAAAACCCGCCCCCAGTACCAGCGGTCAATCGATTCGTACATCGGAATGACGCCGAGATTGTGATCGTGGTAACCCCTGCCCCGGAAGTTCACAACCTGCCGTCCGCCCGAGCTGATGGACTGGATATCGAGGACGCCGAGCACCTCGGCTTTCGGCACGCTCAGCACCCACTGGTGACGGAAATCGACGCCATCGTGCGCATCGGTGTCGAGGCGGTAGTCGAAACGATGCAGCGGCCGGAAGGAGAACGAAGCGTGAACCGACCGGTCCCTCGCCGGAAATGAAAAGTCGATGCCAAGCCGGTACTCGTCCCGCAGAGGATCATAGACGAAACGGCTCCCTTCGAACCGCACGCCAATTCCCCCATCTTCGGAGGCAAACAGCTCCCGCCCCCCTTCCTTGATGAAATTGATGGTCTCCTTCCCGTTTTCGTAGAGCTGAAAACTGAACCCGGCGTAATCGACCGGAACGGGCTGATCGGCCCGACGGCGGGCTTTCCACTCCTCGTAATGGCTCACGTAGTAAGGCGAGAACGCAAACCCGGCAAACCAGATGAATACGACGGAAATTCCCTGCGCCTCATCTTCGGCATCGAAATACCACCACTCGTAGGAACCCGGAGCATCGAGCCGGTGCCAAGCTTCCTGAAGCGAATCGGTCGTGATGTTCATACCTGGATCTGCTTGTAAAAAAACATGTTGACCGAATCACCGGGCGACGGTCAGCAAGGCCGGACAGCCCGCTTGCGAGAGAATGGAGGAGAGAGAAGGAATCGGATGCACATACGTCAAATACTTCGCCAGCGATCTTGTTAAACCCACGATTACCGACACGAACGGTCAAATAATTTCAACCAAGATAGCGCTTTCCGGGGGATTAATCAGCCTCTGTACTTTTGGCAGCCGACTGGAGTATAATCGTTGAAAGAAGCATCTTTTGGGGAAAATCGCTGCACGCTCTTGAACGCCATACTACTATTTCCAACAAGGTGCCGGCACCCAACGAACCTGATGCC
Organism: Chlorobiaceae bacterium; assembly: GCA_016931495.1. Classification (GTDB taxonomy): domain Bacteria; phylum Bacteroidota; class Chlorobiia; order Chlorobiales; family Chlorobiaceae; genus Chlorobaculum. Next base: position 14,181 of record JAFGER010000031.1, read on the forward strand.
AAAGCGACAGCTTTTTTGCGCGGCAGGCCAGAACGGCCGGAAAAGCAAAAACCCCGGAAATTCCGGGGCTTGGGGAGCAGCGTATGGTGGTGGACAGAGAGGGAATCGAACCCCCGACACAAGGATTTTCAGTCCTTTGCTCTACCAACTGAGCTATCTGTCCAATTGGAGTGAGGTGAATATAGCGATTCCCTTTTCAACTCCAAACAAAAAAACAATTTTTCGTCTGCGGGCCACACCCGGCGACCCGCGGGGATTGGCCGGTCAGGCCACGGGCACTTCGATGCGCTCGATGGCGCGGCGGACGCGGCGGAGCACAGCCTCCTTGCCCAGCACTTCGAGCATGTGGTACAGGCTCGGGCCAAAGCTGACGCCAGAGGCTGCAATCCTGAGCGGATGAATCAGCACGGCAGGCTTCAGCCCTTTCGGAGCCACAAAAGCCTTGAGCTGCGCTTCGATGTTTTCGGCGATGAAATCGTCGTCCGATTCGAGCACACTGGCAAACTCCTGGAGCAGCGAAGGCACGTCTGACGTCCAGCGCTTGGCAACGGCCTCCTCTTCGTAACTTTCCGGCTCGAAGAAGAAGTAGCTGCTGAAGGTCACGAACTCATGCTCGAAGTTGACGCGCTCCCGCATCAGCTCGACCACTTTCGCCAGGTAGTCGTCGGAGCTTATGCGCTCGACCGGCATTTCTGGCGAACGCTGCGAAAGCGCTTCGTTCAGCACCGGCCTGATGCCCGCGACGATGGTTTCGACAGGGCGGGTTTTGATATACTGCTTTTCAAGCCACGAGAGCTTTTCGACGTTGAACACCGCGCCCGCCTTGCCTACACGTTCGAGCGAAAATTTGGAGATCAGCTCGTCCATGCTGAAAACCTCCTGCTCGCTGCCTTCGCCCTCGTTCCAGCCGAGCAGCGCGACGAAGTTGACGATCGCCTCGCTGCTGTAGCCCTTGCGGATGTAGTCCTCGACGGCCACGTCGCCCTGGCGCTTGCTGAGCTTGGAGCGGTCAGGATTAAGCAAGAGCGGCAGGTGCGCGAACTTCGGCGGCTCCCAGCCGAAGAATTCGTAGAGCAGCAGGTGCTTCGGCATCGAGGGCAGCCACTCCTCACCGCGGATGATGTGGGTGAACTCCATCAGGTGGTCGTCGATGACGCTGGCGAAGTGATAGGTCGGAAAACCGTCGGACTTCATCAGCACCTGGTCGTCGATGGTCGCCGAATCGAACTCGATGGGGCCGCGGATGATGTCCTCGAACCAGACCGAGACGTAATCGGGCACCTTCATCCTCACCACGTAGGGCACGCCCTCCGCGAGCATCTTTCTGATCTCGGACTCCGGCATGCTGCCGCCCATCTCCTCGGGCAGCCACTTACGGTTGTATTTCGGCTGGAGCCCCTGCTTGAGCTGGAGCTGGCGGTTCTCCTCAAGCTCCTCGGAGGTTGAAAAGCAGTAGTAGGCGTTCTTGTCGTCAAGCAGTTGCTGGCAGTACTTCCTGTAAATATCGAGCCGCTGCGACTGGACGTAAGGCCCATAATTGCCGCCGTGCATCGGGCTTTCATCGGCAATGATGCCCGCCCATTCAAGCGTGCTGATAAGATTTTTCTCCGCATCCTCGACCTTGCGGCTCTGGTCGGTATCCTCGATCCTGATGACGAAATCTCCATTCATCCGTTTGGCGAACAGATAGTTGTACAATGCGGTGCGAAGACCGCCGACATGAAGGTATCCCGTTGGAGAAGGAGCAAATCGTGTTCTCACCCTTTGACCGGCCATAGTACGAAAGATCGTTTTAAAGATTGCGGCAGACAGATGCATCGGACGCCTGTTCCGGTGAAACCGGACCGCACAGCGGCACGGAGGCGCCCATCGAAACGCATGGAATTTAAAAAAAACTCACTGCATTTGGCAACGTCAAGACGAAAAGAATAACCGCGGCCGACCGGCTCGCCTATCTCCGGATGCAAAAAGAAATAACGGCAGAAAATGGCTGGCCGGGGTCACTCGGGATAAACTTTTTGGTTTCCACCGTAGTTTGTTTTTAATTACTTATAATGCCATAAGTTATCTTGCATCACCCGAAAAGCTTGCCGATGCGGACAAATAAAAGTAACGATAAGGCTCAGAAAGAACGGCCAAGAAACCGTTTCATGCCGCCGGACAGGGACTCAAGTTCCGATGGCGGTTCCGCGGGAAAAGAGGGCAGCGAAGGAGGATTCCCCAAGTTCATCCTTTTTCTCATGCTGGCCCTGCTTGGCATTTTCGTGTTTCAGCGCTTTTTCGCCCAGGACCTCGCTCCGGAGATCAACTACAACCAGTACCGCGCGCTTCTTCAGGAGCAGGCACTTGTTGAAGCTACGGTCAGAACCGGCCAGGATCGCTCCGCCGTGCTGACGGGCAAGCTCAGGACGCAGCGCAACCTGCGGCTCATCAACGGCGCCCCCCTCGCCTCCGACAGGTTCATGGTGCGGATTCCCGAATTCGACCGCTCGCAGGCCGACAGCCTGATCGATAGCGGCGTGCAGCTCAAGATCGTGCAGAGCACCGACGAGTTCTCCAATCTGCTCCTGCTCTTTTTGCCCTGGGTGCTGTTCGGCGTGATCTATTTTGTCATCTTCAGGCGCATGTCGATGCAGAACGGCGCGTCGAAAAACATCTTCAGCTTCGGCAAGAGCCGCGCCAAGCTCATCAGCGAATTCGACGTCAAGGTGACCTTCAAGGATGTGGCCGGCGTGAACGAAGCGGTCGAGGAGCTCAATGAGACCGTCGAGTTCCTCATGAATCCGGAGAAGTTCGAGAAGATCGGCGGCAAGATTCCAAAAGGCGTGCTGCTGCTTGGCCCCCCCGGAACCGGCAAGACGTTGCTCGCCAAGGCGATAGCCGGCGAAGCAAAAGTGCCTTTCTTCTCGATTTCGGGCGCTGACTTCGTGGAGATGTTCGTCGGCGTCGGCGCCGCCAGGGTGCGCGACCTGTTCGAAACCGCCAAGAAAAACTCGCCGTGCATCATCTTCATCGATGAAATCGACGCCGTTGGCCGCAGCCGTGGCGCGGGCCTTGGCGGCGGGCACGACGAACGCGAGCAGACGCTCAACCAGCTGCTGGTCGAAATGGACGGCTTCACCACCAAGGACAACGTGATTCTCATCGCCGCCACCAACCGCCCCGACGTGCTCGACACCGCCCTGTTGCGCCCCGGCAGGTTCGACCGGCAGATCACCATCGACAAGCCCGACATCCGCGGACGCAAGGCGATTCTTGAAATTCATACCAGAAAAACGCCGCTCGACGGCTCCGTCAATCTCGACCTGATCGCCAAAAGCACGCCCGGTTTTTCCGGCGCCGATCTTGCCAATCTGGTCAACGAGGCGGCCCTGCTCGCAGCGCGATACGGCCAGAGCACCATCACGAGCGACAATTTCGAGGAGGCGCGCGACAAGGTGCTGATGGGCCCCGAGCGCCGGAGCATGTACATCTCCGAAGAGCAGAAAAAGCTGACCGCCTATCACGAAGCAGGCCATGTGATTGTCTCGAAATTCACCAGCGGCTCGGATCCGATCCACAAGGTGACCATCATCCCGCGTGGACGGAGCCTCGGCCAGACAGCCTACCTGCCGCTCGAAGACCGCTTCACCCAGAACAAGGAGTACCTGATGGCCATGATCACCTACGCTCTCGGCGGCCGGGCGGCTGAGGAGCTGGTGTTCAACGAAATCAGCACCGGCGCGGCCAACGATATCGAAAAGGCGACCGAAATAGCCCGGAAGATGGTGCGGAACTGGGGCATGAGCGACAAGCTCGGGCCGATCAATTACGGCAACGGCCACAAGGAGGTCTTTCTCGGCAAGGACTACTCCCACGTCCGGGAGTACAGCGAGCAGACCGCGCTTCAGATCGACGAAGAGGTTCGCCAGATCATCACCGGCTGCATGGACAATGCCCGCGACATTCTGACCAGGCACCGCCCGATTCTGAATAAAATGGCTGAATTGCTGATCGAAAAAGAGTCTCTCGATGCATCGGAAATCGATGCCCTCATCGAAGCCGAAAGCAGGGTGTCAGGAACTCCGGCGGCCTGAGCGCCGACAGCAAACAGTATCAACCACCGACACGAGATCAACCATGCAACTGATCATGCTGTTCATCACAGGACTCGCCGCCGGCCTGCTGTCGGGCATGTTCGGCGTTGGAGGCGGCGTGATCATCGTACCTGCGCTGGTTTTCTTTTTCGGCATGAGCCAGCAGAGCGCCAACGGCACCTCGCTCATTGCGCTGCTTCTTCCGGTCGGGCTGCTTGGAGTTATGGAGTATTACCGTTCCGGCAACATCTCGTCGGAGAACATCTGGTTCGGCCTGACCATAGCACTCGGGCTCTTCGCCGGAGCCTTTTTCGGAGCACAACTGGCCATTGAAATTTCAAGCGAGCTGCTCAGAAAGCTGTTTGCTGTGTTCCTTGTCTTCGTGGCCATTCGCCTTTGGTTTTAACCGCACCCGTACCTGAAAACCTCTAACCATACACTACCATGGGACAGACAACCACCAAAGCCGACCTGGTGAACGTGATCGCCCAGCGGACAGGTCTGACAAAGCACGAAACGGAATCGGTCGTCGATTGCCTGTTTGAAAGCATCATCGATTCGCTCAAGGCGGGCAAAAGAATTGAAATCCGTGGATTCGGTTCGTTCAACATCCGCTACAAGAATCTCCGGCAGGCACGAAATCCCAGAACCGGTGAAAAGGTTACCGTAGGTCCGAAAAACGTGCCGACCTTCAAAATCTCCAAAGAGTTCAAACACGCCGTCAGCGAGAGCCTGAGGCCCGGCGAAGCTTAGGCGGAAGCCATGTCCGGTCATTCCGTTGTGTTCCGCAGAATGACCGGCCTGTCGGACAGAAAAGCCTACCGGTTGAACAGGAAGTACCAGATCGCCGCAAAGATCGGCAAGAGCACCGGAACCGAATAGCGGTAGATGTATTCAACGAACGAGGGGACGTCGGCTTCAGCCTGTTCGGCGATGTTCTTCACCATGAAGTTCGGCGCATTGCCGATGTAGGTCAGGGCACCGAAAAAGACCGAAGCGATCGAAATGGCCATCAGATAAACCGTCGAGGAGACGTCACCCGGCACTGGCGAGTTCATGCCGTGGGCGAATCGCGCCACATCAGACGCAACACCGGGATCAAGCCCGAACTTGCCGAGCGACCCGGCCAGAAAGTTGAGGTAGGTTGGCGCGTTGTCGAGCACTCCCGAAAGAAAACCGGTTGACCAGTAGAAGCGCGATACGCTGAATCCTGCAGCGTGCTCCTGCGCGTAGCTGCCGATGAGCTGAAGGGCAGGAATCATGGTGGCGAAAATGCCGATGAAGAGGAACCCGACCTCCTTGATCGGCTCAAAGTTGAACTCGTTACCCGCAAGCGCATCCTGATCCGACGTTTTATATGCCGCCACAGCGATGCCGGCCATGATCAGCTCCCGGATGCCGAACGGCAGGCCGAACAGCTCCTGAAGGCTCGGAAAGCCGTGAATAACTGCCGGATCAAGAAATACCGCAACGATCAGCAGCGCAAGATAGATGAAGTTTTTCGAGCCGCGCAGCTCGATCAGACGGCCTTCAGGCGAAGGTGTACTGTCTGAGGTTCTGCCCTTTTTGGCGGAAATGAAATCGAGAACCATCAGAATCACGCAAAGCGCAATCACCGTGAAGAGCCAGGGCATCCAGACATGGGCAAGCACCCAGAAAAAGGGCACCCCCCTCAGAAAGCCGAGAAAGAGTGGAGGATCGCCGATGGGGGTGAGCCCACCGCCAACGTTGCTGACGATAAAGATGAAAAAGACGATGTGGAACGCCTTGAGCCGCCCCTCGTTGATACGCAGGTAGGGCCGGATCAGCAGCATCGAAGCGCCCGTGGTGCCAACCACGTTGGCCAGAATCGCGCCAAAAAAGAGCAGCGCGCCGTTCACCAACGGCGAACCCCGGCGGCCTATCCTGATCAGAATACCGCCAGCCACCACGAACAGGGCGGAGATCAGCGAAATAAAGGAGAGATACTCTTCGAGAGTGTGAAGCAAAAGGTGCGTGCCATGCTCCATGCGAAATCCGTACCAGAGCGCCACCGCGCCTCCAAGAGCAATGGAGACCCGCTTGTAGTTGTGCTCCCAGAACCGCGGGTAGAACAGCGGGCCGGTGGCGATCATCAGCAGCAGCAGCACAAACGGCGCTGCAACCCAAACCGGCGGCAGGGATGCGTGCCCGCTACCCCCTGCCGCCGTGCCGCATAATGCCAGATCCGGAACAATTGTCATGAAACTCACCAACAGCGCAGCAACCGAAGCGCCGCGCCAGAGCAGACCGGAACGATCCTTCATGGTAGCGTTTGGATAGGATGTCTCGTCAATCCCCTTCGAATTCGGTCAGAGAGAAAAGCGTATAACCTTTCTCGCGAATCTTCTTTTCACCGCCAACATCGGGAAGGTTGACGATAAACGCCATGCCGGCCACAACACCACCCAGCTTCTCGACCAGCGCTGCGGCGGCAAGAGCCGTTCCGCCCGTGGCAAGCAGGTCATCGACCAGAAGCACACGCTGCCCCTGCACCAGAGAATCGGTATGCATTTCGATCTTGTCGCTGCCGTATTCGAGATCATATTCAAGCTGTACGACGTCCGCTGGCAGCTTGCCCGGTTTCCTGACCGGAACGAATCCCTTGCCAAGCGTATAGGAAAGCGCGCCACCGATAATGAAACCCCTCGCTTCGATACCCACGATCACATCGAAATCGATCCCGTTAGACAGATAGTGCTGGGTCATGTTGTCGATAACCAGACGAAAACCGACCGGGTCCTTGATCAGGGTGGTAATGTCGCGGAACATGATCCCTTTCTTCGGATAATCGGGCACGGTACGAATCCTGGATTTGATAGGCATGGCTGAGGAGGTTTTTCGGAATTGATGAATACTGCCAGAACGTGGGCTTTTTATCATCGCGATGGGCCGGAAAAAAAGGGCCTCGCGATGATAAAAATTCAAGATACGAGTCTGCCCTGTAAAAGCAAACCCTCACCCACCCCCTCGACAAGCACTTCGTGCTCCACACCCCTCAGCTCCGCACTGCCCTCTGAAGCATCGACGCTGACCTGCACTCTGAGATAGTTGTCGCTGTAACCGCTCCAGAACGCGGCGCCTTCGGAAGCGGGAATCCCCTCCTCGAACAGCACCCGGAGCCGCCGCCCGATAAACGAACCGGCAAAGCGCCGTTCGAGACGCTGGCCGAGAAGGCCGAGACAGGCTGCCCGGCTGGCCACCACCTCACCGGCGACCCGATCTACGCGCTTCGCCGAAATCTCCCGGAACAGCCGGGTGCCGGGCCTCACCGAACAACTGAAGACATGCAGATAGGCCACCGGCAGCTCCTCAATGAAGCGATACATCGCCTCGAACTCCTCATCACTCTCGCCGGGATAGCCTACCATCACATCCGCACCCACGGCGCATCCCGGTATTCTGGAGAGCGCGCGCAAAAGCCGCTCACGGTAAAACGCCGTATCGTACTGCCGCCCCATCGCCTTGAGCACCCTGTCCGAACCGCTCTGCAACGGAAGGTGAAAATGGGGCATGATCCTGCCCGAACTCGCGACCATGTCGATGAGCTCGTCGGTCAGAAACTGCGGTTCGACGGAGCTGATACGAATACGGCTCACCTCGAGCGTTTCGAGACGCCGGAGCAGATCGGCAAATCCGCTTTCACCGTCCCGATAGTCGGCAATGTTGATGCCGGTCAATACGATTTCGCGATACCCCGCATCGACGATGGCCGCCGCGCGCTCCATCACCCCGCTTACCGGCACGGAGCGGGAACGGCCCCTGGCCAGCGGAATCGCGCAATAGGCGCAGCCGAAGCTGCACCCATCCTGTATTTTCAGAAAAGCCCTGGTTCGCCCTTTTTCCGGCTGGCTGAGCAGCGAACTCGCCACATGCGCCGTCGCCGAGGCCTCGACTGGAGAGACCCGTACCTGAACGACGCGCTCTTTGCGATCCGGCTCGTTCAGATAGATCGAACGGTCGAACTTTTCATTCATGCCCAGCACCAGCGATACCCCTTCGATTTCGGCAATGCGTTCGGGCGCCAGTTGAGCATAACATCCAGCCACCACCACCCTGCCGTGCGGATGCCTTCTGATCGCTTTCCGTATCTGCTGCCTCGACTTGCGTTCCGCCTCGCCGGTAACGGCACAGGTGTGGATAAGAACAAGATCGGCCGACTCATCGATATCATGCAATCGCCATCCCTCTGAAACAAGCATATCCACAATCGACGATGTTTCAGCATAATTAACCTTGCAGCCAAGAGTTACGGCAGCAACACTTTTCTGTTTCATGTGTTCGTAATCGCTCACCTATGAAATGATGGAATGTTCATGCGTGAAAAAAGAAAAAAAGAACCACTGAAGCAAATTTCAGGGTATGGTAAACACCTGAGAGCTACGTTCCTGACAAAGAGTTCTGAAACACAGATTCCTGAAAGCATCGAAAGTGCGTTTCATACAGCCATACTACAGCAACAGAACCAAAACCTATCATAGAGATCGTTATTTCTTTTTTTTATTGCAATATTGAACTCAATCACACTATATTTGAATCGTATTCAGGCAGTACCAAAAAAGAAAAATTCGAATACCATGAAAACAGAAGCACCGGACAAATTTGATCTTTACATTGCGAATGTCGATGAATTCAAGGCTCTGAACAAAGAAAAAAACGAGCTCAAGGAAAAAATCGCCGAGATGAGGCGTCAGTTCGAAGAAACAATTCAGCCTTATGAAGCCGAACTGAATACGGTCATCAAAAAGCTCGAAAACAATCTTTCGAAAATTGAAGGCGGCACCTCTGCCCCGAAAGCAGCGCCGGCAAAGTTTGCCCGTGGAAAACTCGGCATTTCAATCAAAAACCTGCTTCAGGCAAATCCTGACAAGGCCTTCAAACCTCGCGAAATTGCTGCCGCATTGCAGACCAAAGGCACCGCAGTCAGCCTCTGGTTCAACAAATATGGCAGCCAGGATCCCGAGATCGAACGCATCCCGGTAGGTGAAGGCGGCAAACGCTTTGTCTATCAGATCAAACGCTGAACAGAAAAAGATACGGAAACAACTCCTCCTTATCCCACAAAAAAGGCCATCTCTTACAGATGGTCTTTTTTGTTGCAGCCTGCAAAAAGCCATTTCATGCATAAATTGCAGCAATCCGTTGCTGCAATCAACTCCCCCCGAGCAAGCGATGGCGGCCAAATGCAACTGGAATGAAGCATTAACAAAGAAAGCTTCGGTAAACCAGCCTCCTGGCGATCAAGCCATACCTCTATCGAAGCCTCGCTTCTTTTGCACACCACCAGCCATCCCATCAGCCTGATAAAGAAAATAAAGAGCCACGCTGAGGATCACGGCGTGAGGTCAATAACCGATGTTCCGCCGGTTTTTTGCGAAGTTCATGGCAATGCCAACCATCATCATATTGGCAACAAGCGAAGAGCCTCCATAGGATAGAAACGGCAGAGGAACGCCGATAACCGGCATAACGCCTATCGTCATGCCGATGTTAATCACCACATGAGTCATGACCAGCGATGCATAACCGGCAAGCAACAGTTCGACAAAGCGGTTTTTAATTGCTTTCACCATCCAGACCAGACGCAAAACAAGAACGAGAAAAAACAGAAGCAGCAACATCGACCCCAAAAGACCCAGCTCCTCGGCAATAACGCAGAAAATGAAATCGGTCCATTGGGCGGGTATGTAACGGAGCTGCGTCTGGGTACCCTGAAGAAAGCCTTTGCCAAACAATCCGCCTGAAGCGATCGCTATCTTTGCCTGAAGCGCATTGTAACCAGCGCCTTGCGGGTCAGCCGACGGGTCGAGAAAAATCTGTATTCTCTTGATCTGATGCGGCTTGAGAATCACGGCCGTGAACTTCCAGGTCAGCAAACCGCTCAAAAGACCAGCGCCGGTAACCATCAGCTGATGAAACGCAAAGCGCTTCCCGACAGCGATCAGCAATATCAGGGAAACAGCGGCAAGAACGAAGAGGATGGTCAGATTGAAAAAGCCGGACAACATCAGCACAACCGGCACGATGGCCAGGACAATGTAATAGAAGTTAAACCCGGCAAGCACGATCATCGGAACAATAAACGAAAGGCAGGTCAGCGTTGTGCCGGTATCGGGCTGCAGAAGGACCAGTCCGGCAGGCACCAGCGCCATGGCCAGCACCTTGAGCAGATCGGTAGCGTTGTTGATGTCGGTCTGGTCGTCCGAAAGAAACCTGGCCATCGCAATGATGGTCATCATCTTGGTCAGCTCGGAGGGCTGGAAGCTGAACATGCCGATGCGCACCCAACTGGTCGCGCCGGCAACCTTCCGCCCGAAAATCAGCACCGCAATCAGCAGCACGATGCCAAGCGCGTAAATCAGGTAGGCATTATCCTTGATGACGCGATAGTCGATATACGAAAAGGCCGCAACGACGGCAAAGCCGGCAATGGCCCACGTCAGCTGCCGGTAAAAAAGGGTGACCGACTCGGCCGTTCCGTTCGTGGCGCTGAACACCGCCATCAGACCCATGACAACCAGTCCGGTCATGGGAACCAGGAGCCATAACTGATCGAGATTGTTGTTCTTTTCCATCACTTGTCGATGCAGAGGAGGTAGATCATACTTATCTTGATATATAGAAATCCTTGCGGGCCGGAACAACCATCGTTCGAACTCCGGCCTGAAAAAATTTTTTACAGAACGGGAGTCATCTCAGTGCAGTCATCACCATTTTCTTGCGGCCATGTTGCCTTTGTCGGCGCGCCAAATGCCGGCAAATCAACCTTGCTGAATCGCCTGCTTGACCACAAGCTATCGATTGTCACACCAAAACCGCAAACGACACGAAAAAAAATCACCGGAATCTACCACGACGACCGGAGCCAGATCATCATTCTCGACACACCCGGCATCATGGACCCGAAACAGCCCCTGCACGAATCGATGCTCGAAATCACCCGGCGCTCGCTTCGGGAGTCGGATATCATCGTGGCCCTGATCCCGTTGCAGAAAGGCGAAGAAGCCTTCGACAGGACGTTTGCCGCCGAACTGATCGGCCAATGGGTAAAACCGGCGGGCAAACCGTTCATCGTCGCCCTGAACAAGGCCGACCTCGTTTCGGAGCAGACCGTCAAAGCGGTGCAGGAAGAGATCATGAACACCTGGAAGCCCGTAGCGGCCCCGGCCCTGTCGGCGCTCACCGGCGGCAACATTCCGGAGCTGATCGAGCTGCTCAGGCCGCTCCTGCCGCTCGACGAACCGCTCTACCCGGACGACATTCTGAGCACCGAACCCGAACGGTTTTTTGTCGGCGAAATCATCCGCGAAAAAATATTCCTGATGTACGGGCGGGAAATTCCCTACTCGACCGAGGTGGTCATCGACGAATTCAAGGAGCAGCACGAAAACGACCCGACCCGCAAGGAGCTGATCCGCTGCTCGGTCATCGTCGAGCGCAACAGCCAGAAGCAGATCATCGTCGGCCAGAAAGGCGCAGCCATCAAAAAGCTCGGACAGGCCGCCCGCAAAGAGATCGAAGAGCTGCTCAACAGACCGGTGTACCTCGAAATTTTCGTGAAGATCCGCCCCGACTGGCGAAAGAAAAAGAACCTTTTAAAGAGTTACGGCTACTGAGCAAAAGTGGAGACTGTAGACTTTGTGGACAAAGCCCCGGAAAAAATTCTTTTTCCCCTGTCCACAAAGTCCACCAAGTCCACAGCGTCCACCCTCTCCCTCTTCTCCCACAAGCAGAAAAACCCCTCCACGAATGAAGGGGTTTTTCCGGCTTTGGCTGTAACAACGGTAAAAAAAATCAGCGGCCTTTCGGCTGTGGCTCCAGCTCGGCGCTGGCAGCCTCGATCTCTTTTTTCTCGTTCGGATGAGCCTGAAGATAGGCTTCGATCTCCTCTTTGCTCTTGTCCTTGAAGTACTCGAGCGCCGAGAGAATGATGCGCTTGTTCTCCTTGTCGAACTCAATGACGCGGAGCGGCAGCTCGTCGCCGATCTTGAAGGAGGAGTGAATATCCTTCACGCCGCCCTGCAACAGGTGCGACACCGGCACGAAGCCATCGACTTCGCCGGGGAGAATGACGATGACGCCCTTCTCGATGATCTGCGAAATTGCGCCGGTGCACTCAGCGCCGACGGCGTACTTCTGCTCGAACTCGCCCCAAGGATCGTTGTTGATCTGCTTGTGACCGAGAGCGATGCGGCGTGCGTTGACGTCGAACTTCAGCACCTTGACTTCGAGTTCCTGGCCCTTCTTGACCAGTTCGCTGGGGTGGCGGATCTTCTTGGTCCACGACAGGTCGGAGATGTGCACCAGACCGTCAACACCAGGCTCCAGCTCGACGAACACACCGAAGTCGGTGATGTTGCTGACCGTGCCCTTGTGCAGCGAACTCTCGATATATTTTTCAGACAGAGCAATCCACGGGTCTTCCATGACGCGCTTCATCGAGAGCGACAGCTTGGTGTGCTCCTTGTCGATGTTGAGAATCACGCACTCGACCTCCTGATTGAGCGACACAAACTGGCTCGGGTGCTTGATGTGCTGCGTCCAGCTCATCTCGGAGATGTGCACCAGGCCCTCGATGCCCTTCTCGATTTCGACGAAAGCGCCGTAATCGGTGATGGAGACCACGCGGCCCGTCGCCTTGATGCCGACCGGATATTTGATTTCGATGTTTTCCCACGGATGGGCTTCGAGCTGCTTCATGCCGAGAGAGACACGCTTGGTGTTCTCGTCGAAGCCGACGACCACAACCTTGATCGGCTGATCGAGCTCGACCACCTCGGACGGATGGTTGATCCTGCCCCAGGTGATGTCGGTGATGTGAACGAGACCGTCCAAGCCGCCGAGATCGACAAAGATACCGAAGTCGGTGATATTCTTGACGGTGCCTTCGAGAACCATGCCGACCTTGATGTTGGCGAGCATCTCCTCACGCTTGGCCGCATACTCCTCTTCGAGGATGACCTTGTGGCTGACGACAATGTTCTGGGTGACCGGGTTGATCTTGACGACCCTGAAGTCCATGGTCTTGCCGACGAGCGCATCGAAGTCGCGAACCGGCTTGACATCGATCTGCGAGCCGGGCAGGAAGGCCTCGACGCCCGAGAGCGAAACGGTCATGCCGCCCTTGACGCGGTTGATGATCTTGCCGTTGATGAT